>NZ_JBEPOO010000001.1:1215418-1519272 GCF_040546815.1 Devosia sp. 2618 | reverse complement strand
GGGCCATATCCTGATTGCCGACCGCCAATGCATTGCTGGCAATCATCTCGGACACCACCATACCGGCGCCAAAACGCTCCGCCAGCTTGCGGAATGGGCGGTCGGTAATGCCAGCCATCGGCGCCAGAAAGGCGTTATTCTGGACCAAATGGCTACCGATGCTCAACTTGCAGGCAGGGTCGGACACGAATTGCACCAGAAATGGTCAGTTTGATAAATCTGCCCGCACAATAGTCAAAAGCACCGCTGGCGCAACTGCTTATCTGGCCTAAACCACTGTTGGGCAGACCTGCACTTGCCGCATGACCGCACCGGGGCTAGACCACGGAGATATGACGGTTTCAAGTATCGAGTGCCCCTGATCTCCATGTCTAAAAAGTCAATTGCTGTCATCGTCGTCGCCGCCGGTAAAGGTGAGCGCGCCAGCGCCGATGGCTCCCCAGATCCCAAACAGTATCGGCCCATCGGCGGCGTTCCGGTGACCGTGCGGACCATCTCGTCTTTCTTGGACCTCCCCTATGTCGATCTGGTTCTGCCGGTGATCCATGCAGATCATGCCGACCGCTTTGCTGCGCTCAACCTGACAGATGAGCGCATCCTGCCGCCCGTGGTCGGCGGTGCCTCGCGACAGGCATCGGTGCTGGAAGGCCTCAAGGCACTCGCCCCCCGCCAGCCCGACCTCGTGCTGATTCAGGATGCGGCCCGCCCGTTCTCCCGGCCAAACCTTATCGGCGATGTGGTGGCGACGCTGGCGCAAAGTGACGGCGCGATTCCCGCTCTGCCCCTGACCGACACGATCAAGCGCTTCCGCGACGGACAAATCGTCGAGACTGAGGATCGCAGCCAGCTTGTCGCCGCACAGACACCCCAGGGCTTCCGCTTCCAGCGGATTTTCTCAGCCCATATGCGCGCCGCCAATATCCGGCGCGACTTCACCGATGACGCCGAGATCGCCGAATGGGCGGGCCTCAAGGTCATGACGGTCATGGGTGACCCCTACAACTTCAAGATCACTCATCCCGAGGATTTTGCGCGCGCGGAGCGAATTCTGCAGGGAGACGTCTTGATGGAAACGCGCATTGGCACCGGTTACGACGTGCACCCGCTTGAGCCCGGCGATGCCGTCTGGCTGGCTGGCGTGCGGATTCCGCACCATGCCCGCCTCAAGGGGCACTCCGATGCCGACGTTGCGCTGCATGCGCTGACCGACGCTATTCTTGGTGCAATCGGTGAAGGCGACATCGGAACACACTTCCCGCCGACCGATATGCAGTGGCGCGGCGTCGCCTCTACAGTATTTCTCAAGCATGCCGGCGAACTCGTCTCAAAGATCGGCGGCCGAATAGTAAATCTGGACGTGACAATTGTTTGCGAAGCGCCGAGGATCGCTGAACACGTGCCGGCGATGCGTGAAGCCATCGGAGGCGCGTTGGGCGTCGCGACCAATCGGATCGCGATCAAGGCAACGACAAATGAGAAGCTCGGGTTCATCGGGCGGGAGGAAGGCATCGTGGCAATGGCGAGCGCGAGCATCGAAATTCCGAGGGTCGATTAATGGCACCAAAAACTGTCACGGCCCCTGATCCAGCCAAACAGATCATCGACATCCTCACCGAGCGGAAACAGACCATCGTGACCGCCGAAAGCTGCACGGGCGGCCTGATCGCCTCGGCGCCGACCGACGTGCCGGGCGCATCTGCGGCCGTCTATGGTGGTTATGTCACCTACGCCAACTCGGCCAAGTCCCGCATGATCCATGTGCAGGCCCGCCTGATCCGCGATTATGGTGCGGTCTCCAATCAGGTTGCCCGCGCCATGGCAGACGGCGCCCGCAACACGGCCCGCGCCGACTTTGCCGTCGCCGTCACCGGCATTGCCGGTCCTGACGGTGGCAGCGAGAAAAAGCCCGTGGGTCTGGTCTATGTGGCGGTCTCGACCGAGCTGGCCACCGTCGTCATCGAACACAAGTTCGGCGATCTCGGCCGCGAAGAAGTCCGCAAAGCCAGCGTCAACGCGGCGCTCGATCTCGTGTTGCAGGTCCTGACCAGCGACAAGAGCTGAGGCCCGCGCCACGCCCTCGTGGTTCGAGGGTCGCTACGCTCCCACCTCACCATGAGGGCTACTTGTGGTGGGGTGTTCTATTTTATTTGAAGCGCTTAAGTAGCCCTCATGGTGAGGTGCGAGTTCTTACGAGCCTCGAACCACGAGGGCGTGCGCCCCAGCCGCCTACTCCCCAAACCGGCTATCGGCCTCGTCGCAGAACGCCCGCATGATCTCTTCCTGCTTGGCGGCAAAGGCCGGCTCGGCAACCGCAGCGATGAACGGGTTGGAAATCTTGAAATCCACTTCGAAGCGCACGCGCGTGCCCATGCCTTCGCCTTCAAAGCTCCAGACGCTGTCGAGATAGGCAAATGGTCCATCGACGGCCTTGGCCCGGATGGTCAGCGCCTGATGGTCGAGCGTGACGCGGCTGGTATAAGCCTGCGTTACCGGTCCAAAAAACAGCGTCATCTTGGCCAGCTTGATGTCCGCATCGCCCGCTGCGGGATCGGCGCGCACTTCCATGGCCTTCACATTGGGCAGGAAGCGCGGATAGTCCGCCAGGTCCGAGACAATCTCGAACATGCGCTGCGGCATATGCGGCACATGCCGCTCGAAGAAGCGTTTCATCGGTTTTAGGCTCTTAATGCTCGGGAGGCCTCATGGTGAGCTTGTCGAACCACGAGGCCGGGAAACGTAATCTTGCCACGACCTCGTCCTTCGACAAGCTCAGGATGAGGTCTACGGGAAGAGCCGGTTTTGTCTACAAGTATCAATGCCCGAGCTTGGCCATGCGCGCAGCCTTGAGCGCAGCGAAGTCTTCGCCGGCATGATGCGACGACCGTGTCAGCGGGCTCGACGACACCAGCGAAAAGCCCTTGGCCGTTGCGACGGTCGCAAACGACTTGAACTCGTCGGGCGTCACGAAACGCTGCAACGGATAGTGCTTCTTGGTCGGCTGCAGGTACTGGCCGATGGTCAGGAAATCCACATCCGCCGAGCGCAGGTCATCCATCAACTGCAGCACTTCGTTCCGCTCTTCGCCGAGGCCAACCATGATGCCGGACTTGGTGAACATGGTGGGGTCAAGTTCCTTGACCTTCTGCAGCAGACGGATCGAGTGGAAGTAGCGCGCGCCGGGACGCACCTTGAGGTACTTGGACGGCACGGTTTCGAGATTATGGTTGAACACGTCCGGCTTGGCCGCCACCACGATCTCCAAAGCGCCCTCCTTGCGCAGGAAGTCCGGCGTCAGGATCTCGATGGTGGTCTTGGGATTGCGGGCACGGATGGCGAGGATCACGTCAGCGAAATGCTGCGCGCCGCCGTCGGCCAGATCGTCGCGGTCCACCGAGGTGATAACCACGTGCTCAAGGCCGAGCTTCTGGACGGCGCTGGCGACCTTTTCGGGCTCGCTGGCATCCAGCGGTCCGGGCATGCCGGTGCGCACGTTGCAGAACGCGCAGGCGCGTGTGCAGATCTCGCCCATGATCATCATGGTCGCGTGCTTCTTGGACCAGCACTCCCCGATATTGGGGCAGCCGGCCTCCTCACACACCGTCACCAGACCATGCTCACGCACGATCTGCTGGGTTTCCTTGTAGATCGGCGATCCCGGTGCCTTGACCCGGATCCAGTCTGGCTTGCGCAGCACAACACTATCAGGCCGATTGGCCTTTTCCGGGTGGCGCGGCTTGAGCGCCGAATTATCAATGAGCGTAACCAATTTTGGTCCTGACTGGGCAGTAAGCCCGTTATATCGCTCCCAAAGACGGCCGGTTCAACCCGGCCTTTTTGACTATCGCGCGATAACGCGCGCAACCACGATCACAGCTACCGCCCCGATCGTTGCTGTTATGATCTGGCTGATCAGTTCATTGTCGATTGGCAGCACCACGCCGAGCGAGGACAGCAGCCAGCCGCCGACGAACGATCCGATCACGCCAACGATCAAATTGCGCAGGATGCCCCCGCCCCCAAGGACGAAGCCTGCCAGCGTCCCGGCCGCGAGGCCGATGGCCAGAAAGATCAGCAGTTCGTGTGTTTCGATACTCATTGCAGTACCTCCGCGATCTCAACCCATTCGCCA
Source organism: Devosia sp. 2618 (assembly GCF_040546815.1). NCBI lineage: Bacteria > Pseudomonadati > Pseudomonadota > Alphaproteobacteria > Hyphomicrobiales > Devosiaceae > Devosia > Devosia sp. 2618. The sequence goes on along the minus strand of NZ_JBEPOO010000001.1, from coordinate 1,515,143 downwards.
CTCCGCGACGCAGACAGAATAGTCGCCTGCACCAGGGCCAGGGAATAGAGATTATCTTCGCCCGAGCTGAAACGCGCCGGCACAGCACCGGTCTCGACCACCTTGGCGACGGCCGCGAGCGTCCCGACCCGGTCGGTGAATTCCACCGGCGCCAGTTCCTGCGGCTCGGCGGCGCCATCGAGCGCCTGCAGGCTCAACCGGTCTGGACCGGATTTGCCCATGAAATGATCGCGCGAAGTCCAGGTGATCTGCCCTTCCGAGCAATCCATCACCCATTCCCCCGCCCAAGGGGTAACCGGACCGCTACTCATCCAGCTGCCGCGATAGGACACGATGGTGCCCTTCTCGAACTCGAGCGTTGCTACGCCAATCGGGTTGTGCCCGAAGGGGCTGGCCGGTGAATTCCAGGTCCGGCACGACACGCGCTTGGGATTGTCGCCAAGCACCATGCGCATCAGATCGAAATGGTGGATCGACATGTCGGCCAGCAGTGGATCGGGCATATCCCAATAGCGATAGCCCTGCGTCGGCGCATGGCGACGGAAGTCGATCGACACGAGGTTGACCGGGCCAAAGCGCTGCGCGCCGACCAGCTCAGCCGCCAGGATCGGCGCCGGCTGAAAACGATAGTTCTGGCTGACCATCAATACGCGGCCATTTTCCTTGGCCAGCGCCACCAATTCCTTGGCCTGCGCAATGGTCGTGGCAAACGGCTTTTCGACGATGACGCTCAGGCCCAGTTCAAGGCAGCGTTTGACGACGGGATAGTGCGCTTCGGTGCGAAGCGTGCAGATCGCGAGCTGCGCATCGGTGCCTTTGACGGCGTCTTCAAGGTTGAGGAAGCACAGCGCCTGCTCGACGCCCAGTTCATCCTGAACGCGCTTGACGGCCTCGGGGTTGGAATCGACATAGCCCACCATCTCGATGTTGGGAACTCTGGGGATAACTTCCTTGGTCCAGCTGAATCCCCAGTGTCCTAGCCCGATCTGAATTGCTTTGACCATGTGGATAACTCCTTGAAAACCTGTGCGGTGCGTGTGGATAAACGCGCGCTACATGTTCAGCGCGCGTCCGTATGCATCCAGAACGCTTTCCTTCATGGTTTCGCTCAAGGTCGGGTGCGGGAAAATCGTGTGAATCAGCTCTTCCTCGGTCGTTTCGAGGTTCATGGCGATCACAAATCCCTGAATGAGTTCCGTGACTTCCGCGCCGACCATGTGTGCACCGAGCAATTCGCCGGTCTTGGCATCAAAGATCGTCTTGACCAGACCGTCGGGTTCGCCGAGCGCGATTGCCTTCCCGTTGCCGATGAACGGGAAGCGGCCCACCTTGATCTCGCGATCGGCTTCCTTGGCCTTGGCTTCGGTCAGGCCGACGCTGGCCACCTGTGGCTCGCAATAGGTGCAACCGGGCACCTTGGACTTGTCGAGCCCATGCACCTTGAGGCCGGCGATCTTTTCGACGGTGATGACCGCCTCATGCTCGGCCTTGTGCGCCAGCATTGGCGGACCGGCGACGTCGCCGATGGCCCAGATGCCGTCCACATTGGTCTTGCCGTAAGCATCGATGACAATCGCGCCGCGATCGATCTTGACGCCAACCGTCTCAAGGCCAAGGCCTTCGGTATTGCACTGCACACCAACCGCCGAGATCAGCTTGTCGCCCGAAATCTGCTGCTTGGAGCCGTCCTTAAGTTCGACATGGGCGGTGACGCCGTCCTTGGTCTTTTCGACCTTGGCGACCTTCGCATCGGTCAGGATCTTGATGCCGCGCTTTTCGAGGCGCTTGCGCGCCAGACCGGCAATCTCGGCGTCTTCCACAGGCATGATCTGCGGCAGCAGCTCGATGATGGTCACTTCAGCGCCCATGGAGCGGTAGAAGGACGCAAACTCCACGCCAATCGCGCCCGAACCCATCACCACCAGCGACTTGGGCATGGCGGCAGGCTTCATGGCTTCGAAATAGGTCCAGATCTTGTCGCCATCGGGCTCGATGCCGGGCAGCACGCGGGGGCGCGCGCCGGTAGCGATGATGATGTTCTTGGCCTTGTAAGTCCCCTCGCCCAGCGCATTTTTGGGCACTGGACCCTGCGGCTGAACGATCGCCTTCTTGGTCGGCGCAACCTTGACTTCACCTGGCTTGGTGATGACGGCTTCGCCCCAGATGATGTCGATCTTGTTCTTCTTCATGAGGAACTGAACGCCATTGTTCATCTGCGCCGCGATGGCGCGCGAGCGCTTCACCACGCCGTCGATATCGACGCCGAACTTTTCGACCGTCAGGCCGTAATCCTTGGCATGGCTCATATGGCCGTAGATTTCTGCCGAGCGCAGCAGCGCCTTGGTCGGAATACAGCCCCAGTTCGAGCAGATGCCAGCCATATGCTCGCGCTCGATGATGCCCACCTTCATGCCCAGCTGGGCACCACGGATAGCGGCAACATAGCCGCCGGGGCCAGCGCCGATGACGAGAAGGTCGTATTGGTCAGCCATGATTTATTCCTTCACCATCAAAAGCCAGTCCGAACCATGTTGGGGTGTGCCGGGAAATGGCACCATGGGGCGGCTCGTTGTCACCAGGAAGCCCCGGCTCTCATATAGTCGCCGGGCGCCATCATTGGCGTCCTCGACGATCAGTGCTTGTCCTTTGGCCCGCGTCTCGCGAGCCTGAAATTCGGCGTGGTCGAGCAGGACCGAGCCCACTCCCTTGCCGCGCCAGGCCTTGTGAACGCCCAGCATCGAGATGAACCAACGGCCGTTGGTCTCTTCTTCGAGCTCCAAAATCGGCCGCATCGGCGCAAAGGTGTCATCGGGCACCGTCTGGCGCTCGTCTGCCTTGCGGTAACCCAGCAGCATACCGACCACTTCGCCGTCGGCTTCCGCGATACTCGCGTTCCGCCAGCTAAACTCGGTGTCGTCACGCAGCATTTCCATCCGGCCCACTTCAAGCGGGTCGTAGGTTTCGGCGGCCTGCTTGTCGTGTGCCCAGGCTCGGGCGACGCCACCATGCACGGCGATGTTGACGAGCAACGCGATCTCCGCGGCGTCGGATTTGACGGCCGGTCTGATCGAATAGCCGTTACTCACAGGCCGAGCACCTTCTTGACCACTGGCGCAATGCCCTCGCCGATGGCGCTTGTATTGGCAGCGTCGAGATGGATACCGTCGATGGGGCTGGCCTTGGCGACCGTCGCCGCATCAAAGAACCCAGTCGACCAGTCGGTTGCCTGACGCAGATAGTGTTTCGCAAACAGCTTTGACTCGCCGATCATGTGATAGAGCCCGCCGAAATGGTCGGACACGTCCACATTGTCGGTCTCGCAGGCATGCGGCGGCGCCACCAGCAGAACCTGTGGCACCGGTGTCCCGAGCCCAAAGAACTGGCCGCGCGTGATCTGGGTCAGGCGGCGCATGCCGTAGGACGCCCAGAGTGCGGAGCCGCAAATCGTTGGCTTCAGGTCATTGGTGCCGAGCATGATGATGACCAGATCGAGCGGTTCGTGGCTGGACAGCAACGTTGGCAAAATTCGGCCGCCATTGCGGTCGGCAGCGGTCGTGAAATCATCATAGACCGTCGTGCGACCGCCCAGGCCTTCAGCCACCACGCGAACATCGCCACCAAGCGCCCTTTCCAGGGTGCTTGGCCAGCGGTCCTCATAGGCATGACGCGGCCCGTCTTTGACGGGATTGGCGCCGAAGGTCAGGCTGTCGCCAAAGGCGAGAATGGTTTTCATGCAAACAGCCCCTTAGGCCAGCATCATCACCGGGTTTTCGATCAGGCCCTTAAACACACCGAGCACTTCAGCGCCTAGGGCACCGTCAACTGCCCGGTGATCGCAGGACAGCGTCACCGTCATGAAGTTGGCGATCTTGACTTGACCAGCGTCTGCATAGACGCGCTCTTCACCCACACCAACGGCGAGGATCGTGCCATGTGGCGGGTTGATCACGGCCGAGAAGCTCTTGATGCCGAACATGCCCAGGTTGGACACGGACGACGCGCCACCCTGATATTCATGTGGCGCGAGCTTCTTGGATTTGGCGCGACCAGCCAGATCCTTGACCTCTTCGGAGATTTCGCGAAGCGTCTTGGTATCGCAGGACTTGACCACAGGCGTGAACAGGCCACCGGGAACGGCGACCGCAACCGCGACGTCCGAGCGCTTGTGGTAGAGGATCGAGTCCCCTGCCCACGTGGCGTTCGCTGCAGGCACGCGCTGCAATGCCACGGCCCAGGCCTTCATGACGAAGTCATTGACCGAGAGCTTGTAGGCGGGCTTGCCATCCTTGGACTTTGGCGCCTGCGCGTTGATCTGCTCGCGCGCCGCCAGCAGCGCATCGATCTTGCAATCGAGCGTCAGATAGAAGTGCGGCACGGTCTGCTTGGACTCGGTCAGGCGAGCCGCCACGACCTTGCGCATGCCATCGTTTGGCACGAGCTCGTAGGAGCCTTCTGGGTAAAGCGCCAGAACCTGAGCCTTGGTCATGCCAGTTGGTGCAGCGCCGCCAGCGGCAGGTGCAGCAGCCGAAGCGGATGCCTTGAGTGGGGTCTTGCCCGACTTGGCCGCCTCAACGTCCGACTGGACGACGCGGCCCTTTGGACCGGAGCCAGGGATCGCCGACACATCAATGCCAGCTTCCTTGGCCAGACGGCGGGCGAGTGGCGAGGCGAAGACCTTGCCTGTCGCGGCGGCGTTGCCGTTCGCAGCAGCCTTCGGCGTCTCTGCCATCACTTTGGATGCCAGCTGCTCAAAGTTGGCGCGTGCGCTGTCTGGCTTGGTTGAGGCCGAAGCGGCCGGGCCATCATTTGCTGGTGCCTTGGCAGCTTCCGCGGCCTTGGGAGCTTCAGCCTTGGGCGCAGCAGCAGCCGCAGCCGCATCGAGGCTTTCGCCATCCTGCAGCAGCACGGCGATGACGGCGTTGACCTTCACGCCTTCAGTGCCTTCGGCGACCATGATCTTGCCGATCTTGCCCTCGTCCACGGCCTCGACTTCCATCGTGGCCTTGTCGGTTTCGATCTCGGCAATCACGTCACCGGAAGAGACGCTGTCGCCTTCCTTGACGTGCCATTTGGCGAGCTTGCCCTCTTCCATCGTCGGAGAGAGCGCCGGCATTGTGATATCAATTGGCATCCCAGATCTCCTTACGAGCGGTAAGTCACGGCATTGACCGCGGCGATGACTTCATCGACGTTCGGCAGCGCCAGCTTTTCGAGGTTTGCAGCGTAGGGCATCGGCACGTCCTTGCCGGTGACACGGATCACCGGGGCATCGAGATAATCGAATGCCTGCTCCATGACGCGGGCCGAAAGCTCGGCGCCGATACCACCCTGCGGCCAGCCTTCTTCCACCGTCACCATACGGCCGGTCTTTTTGACCGACTCGATCACGGTATCGCTGTCCAGTGGACGCAGCGTGCGCAGATCGATCAGTTCGACGTCGACGCCCGCCGCAACCAGCTTTTCGGTGGCCTGGGTGGCGTAACGCATGCCCATCGAGAACGACACGATGGTCACGTCCGCGCCCTTGCGAGCAATGCGAGCCTTGCCGATTGGCAGCACGAAATCGTCGACTTTGGGCACCAGACCCGTCGAGCCGTAGAGAATTTCGTTTTCAAGGAACACGACCGGGTTCGGCGAGCGGATAGCCGCCTTGAGCAGTCCCTTGGCGTCAGCGGCGCTATAGGGCGCGATGACGGTGAGGCCGGGCACGTGGCTGTACCATGCCGAATAATCCTGGCTGTGCTGGGCACCAACGCGCGATGCAACGCCGTTCGGGCCACGGAACACCATCGGTGCATTGACCTGGCCGCCGGACATATAAAGCTGCTTGGCAGCCGAGTTGATGATCTGGTCGATTGCCTGCATGGCAAAGTTCCAGGTCATGAATTCAACGATTGGCTTGAGGCCGGCAAACGCCGCGCCAACCGCGAGACCGGCAAAGCCATGCTCGGTGATTGGCGTATCGATGATGCGCTCTGGACCAAATTCCTGCAGCAGGTTCTGGGTGATCTTGTAGGCGCCCTGATATTCGGCGACTTCTTCGCCCATCACGAAGACGTCCTTGTCGCGGCGTAGCTCTTCGGCCATCGCTTCGTTCAGCGCCTGACGGACGGTCATTTCGACCATCTCGACGCCAGCTGGCAGGTCGGGATCGTTCTGGGCTTCAAACTTGGGCGCGGCAGGGACAGCGGCGGTCGATGGCGCAGCGTCTGCAGCCTTTTCAGCAGCGACGACAGGCGCTTCGGCAGGCTCTGGAGCCGTCTTGGCAGCAGGCGCGGCTTCGGCGGTTTCGCCCTCGGCCAGAACCAGAGCGATCGGGGTGTTGACCAGAACGCCTTCTGTGCCTTCGGCGATCAGCAGTTCGGTGACCACGCCTTCATCGACGGATTCGACTTCCATCGTGGCCTTGTCGGTCTCGATCTCAGCCAGCACGTCGCCGGATTTGACAGTGTCGCCAACTTTGACCAGCCATTTGGACAGCTTGCCCTCTTCCATGGTGGGCGACAGCGCGGGCATCAGGATTTGGGGCATATCAGCTCTCCAGAATTAGGGTGCCGGGCACAATAGCCACGCGGCGAAGGTCGGAATTGAAAGCGAAGTCCGCAGGCTGCGAACCATTGATAATGTGGAGCGAGGCGACAGCGGTCGGCGAACGGTTGACCGCCCAGGCGCTGAGGATGAGACCGAGAATGGCAAAGGCCACAAAGGCGATCACCGCGCGCTTGTAGATATTGACGTTCTGCGCGGCGGCGGGGCCTGCCTTGGCTTCGATCTGGCGGAATTTCCACCAGCCGAATGGCAGGAACTGGCCCAAATGCTCACTGGCCGGCGCCAGCTTGATGATCGCAGCGACCTGCATGGCCGCCACGATCAAACAAAGCACTGCAAAAAGCAGGATAACGCCGAGCAGAACGCTCATCGAGGCCTCAGGCGCTGATGGTGATGTCGGTCCAGAGTTCGGACGCATCCGGCTCCGGATCGTTGGTCGCAAAATCAGCAGCAGCCGTCACGATGGCGCGGATGTCGTTCTCGATGGCCTTGAGCGATTCTTCGCTCTGCGCGCCCGAATCGATCAGACGAGCCTTGACCTGCTCGATAGGGTCGCGCTCCTGGCGATACTTGGTCACTTCGTCCTTGGTGCGATACTTCGCCGGATCGGACATCGAGTGACCGCGATAACGATAGGTCAGCATTTCAAGAATGAACGGGCCCTTGCCGGAGCGGGCATGTTCGATAGCGCGCTGAGCGGCATCATAGACCATGCGCACGTCCATGCCATCGACCTGCTCGCCCGGAATGTCGAACGACGCGCCGCGCTGGGAGAAGTCGGTGGTTGCCGAAGCTCGCTCAATCGAGGTGCCCATGGCGTACTTGTTGTTTTCGATGATGAACACAACCGGCAGCTTCCACAGCTTTGCCATGTTGAAGCTCTCATAGACCTGGCCCTGGTTGGCCGCGCCGTCGCCGAAATAGGCGATCGAGACCGAGCCGTCGCCCTTGTACTTGGCCGCAAAGCCAAGACCGGTGCCGAGCGATGCCTGTGCGCCAACGATGCCGTTGCCGCCATAGAACTTGTGCTCGTTGGAGAACATGTGCATCGAGCCGCCCTTGCCGCGCGACAGGCCGCCGGCACGTCCGGTCAGCTCAGCCATCACGCCCTTGGGGTCGAGGCCCATGACCAGCATGTGGCCGTGGTCGCGATAGCCGGTGATCTGGGCATCCTTGCCCTTCTCGCTGGCCATGGTGATACCGGTAACCACGGCTTCCTGGCCGATATAGAGGTGGCAGAAACCGCCGATCAGACCCATGCCATACATCTGGCCGGCCTTTTCTTCGAAACGCCGGATCAGCAGCATTTCGCGATAGGCTTCGAGGTCCTGTTCCGCCGTAAACTGGGGTATATTGGATTGCGTCTTGGCCTGGGTGGCCACAGCTTTACGCGCCATAGAGAACGCTCCGCATCGAAATGGAATTGCCGCTTGGCCTGAGTTGGCCACAGTTGCGCATCATAGTGCAAGCAAGCGGCAGAAAGCAATGCTACTCCGCCAAGCGTGATCGACGCTAAAGCGTTGGAGTTGCTTGGATAATCCGACTTAACTCATCTGGAGCTAATTCAGTAAATTTACCGGAAAGTGGTTCACCGGTATGCGGATCAACCATGACCAGCATATCGTCGGCATTGGCCATGTTCAGCAGACGCCGTGCACGCTCGGTGACGATGTCAGGATCAAGGCGACGTGTATCCATCAGGGTCACGCGATGCGCATAGGCATCGATTTCCGCCTGCAACGCCGCTGACTTTGCCTTGAGCTGGTCGATATCGATCAGGATTTGCGTCCGGCTCTCAATGCCAAACTGGCCACCAATGGCCGAAAAGCCCAAATAGCCCTGAAACCCCAGCAATGCCACGGTCAGCGCGAGAGGACGCCAGATAGCAGGACGTTTAAGGCGGGTGGGCATAAGGACGGAACCGAATTTGTACGGCCCCACTATGGCTGACAAGGACTTAACGCGGGGTTGAGGCCTTCACCTCTGACGACGCGGACATCCCTCTTCACCTCTCCCTCTGGGGGAGAGGTAGACCCTCTTGGGTCGGGTGAGGGGGCCTTTGCTGAGCGAGGTGCGTAGAAAGCCCCCCTCACCCGTCGCTGCGCGCTGACTTCTCCCCCAAAGGGACAGATAGAAATAGCCCACGGATCAGGTCCGCGGGCTCATCAATCCTTGGCGCAGCAACCCTCGAACCACGAGGGCGTGGCACAATGCCTAAACCGCCACGTAATCAATCTCTAAAAACCGCTCGACCTCAGGCACCCAGCGATCGCGCACGAATGCCACGTGATCGGGATGCTCATTGTATCCCGCATAAGCCGCCTGATCGGCGAACTCCATCGAGAACCCGAACGCATAATCGTTCTTGGGACTCACCTGACGCAGCTGCTCGAACTTTTCGACGCCGGGAATCGCCGCCAGCACCTTGGCGTCGCGGAGGAAGGTGCCCTCCTCCGCTGAACCTGCTTCGTGCTTGAGCGTGAAAACCACCGTGTGGCGGATCACGCTTCAGTCCCAATCGATTCGGTGGCTGCAATCGCCGCCATGTTGACGATGCCGCGGCTGGTGGTCGACGGCGCGAGAATGTGGGCTGGCGCCTTTGGACCCATCAGGATCGGGCCAACCGACAGCGCGTTGTTCATTTCCTTGAGCAGCGTCATCGACAGGTTGGCTGCGTCCAGATTCGGGAAAATCAGCAGATTGGCTTCGCCGCTCAGCACGCTGTCCGGAATATAGCGGTCACGCAGCTCTGGATTGAGCGCCAGATCGCCCTGCATTTCGCCTTCGACGATCATGTCGGGGGCGATGGCTTTGAGCTTCTGATACGCCTCGCGCATTTTGAAGGCGCTGTCGCCATCGCGCGAACCGAAGTTGGAATAGCTCAGCAGTGCCACGCGCGCTTCGATGTTGAAGCGCTTGAGGTGGTTACGCGCCTGCAGCGCAATGCCGACGATTTCGTCCGGCGTTGGCTCCTGGTTCACATAGGTGTCTGCCAGGAAGAACGCGCCGCGCGGCATGATCAGCATGGAGAGCGCCGAAACGTCGGACACGCCATCCTGCAGCCCGATGATCGAGCGAATGTCGCGCACGTGCTTGATGAAACGACCCTGCAGGCCGCAGATCAGCGCATCGGCTTCGCCGCGCTTGACGGCAAGCGCGCCGATCACCGTGGTATTGGTGCGAACCACCTGACGGGCGGTGTCGGGCGTTACGCCATCGCGGCCCACCAGCGAGTGGAACAGCGTGACATAGTCGCGATAGCGCGGATCGTCTTCGGGGTTGATGATCTCGAAGTCGGTGCCGGGCTTGAGGTTGAGGCCGAAGCGCTCGATGCGCGATTCGATAACCGACGGGCGGCCGATCAGAATCGGACGGGCAATGCGCTCTTCGAGAAGCACCTGGGTCGCGCGCAGCACGCGTTCGTCTTCGCCATCGGCAAAAGCGATGCGCTTGTTGGCGCCTTGTGCCCGATCGATGATCGGCTTCATCACAAGGCCCGAGCGGAACACGAAGCGGTTGAGGCTATCGAGATAAGCTGGCCAATCGGTGATCGGCTTCTTGGCGACACCCGAATCCATCGCGGCGCGGGCCACGGCCGGCGCGATGCGCAGAATCAGCCGCTGATCGAACGGGTTTGGGATGATGTGATCGGGGCCATAGACGGCAGGTGCGCCGGACGGCGACACTTCAAGACCGGGTTCATGCGCCAGCTTGGCGATGGCGCGCACCGCAGCCAGCTTCATTTCTTCGTTGATCGTCGTCGCGGCGACGTCGAGCGCGCCACGGAAGATGAACGGGAAGCAGAGGACGTTATTGACCTGGTTAGGATAGTCCGAGCGCCCGGTGCAGACCATGGCGTCCGGGCGGGTTTCCTTGGCCAGCTCAGGCGTGATTTCAGGGTTCGGATTGGCCAGCGCCAGAATCAGCGGCTTGGGCGCCATCTTGGCCAGCATTTCAGGCTTGAGCGCGCCGGCTGCCGACAGGCCCAGGAAAATGTCGGCACCGTCGATGACTTCGGCGAGCGTCGTCGCGTCGCTGGTGCGGCGGAACTGGCCGCGCCACTTGTCGTTGACGTCATTGCGCTTGTGCGTGACGAGGCCATCCTTGTCGGCGACCCAGATGTTTTCGTGCTTGGCGCCCAGCGCCACCAGAACATTAAGGCAGGCGATTGCCGCCGCCCCTGCCCCGGATGCGCAGATCTTGACGTCCTCGATCTTCTTGCCCTTGAGCTCGAGCCCGTTGAGCACCGCCGCACCAACGATGATGGCGGTGCCATGCTGATCGTCATGGAACACCGGAATCGGCATGCGCTCGCGCAGCGTCTCTTCGATTTCGAAGCAGTCTGGCGCGCGGATGTCTTCAAGGTTGATGCCGCCAAAGGTCGGCCAGAGCGGCGCCACGGCGTCGATGAATTTCTTGGGGTCGAGTTCGTCGATCTCGAGATCGAACACGTCAATGCCGGCGAACTTCTTGAACAGAACCGCCTTGCCTTCCATCACTGGCTTGCTGGCGAGCGCGCCAATGTTGCCAAGCCCCAGCACGGCAGTGCCGTTGGAGATGACGGCGACAAGATTCTGCCGGGAGGTATATTTCGAGACGGTCTCTGGATTGGCTGCGATTTCCTCGCAGGGCGCCGCGACGCCGGGCGAATAGGCTAGCGCAAGATCGCGCTGGTTGCCGAGCGGCTTGGTGGCCTGAATTTCGAGCTTACCGGGCTTGGGGAACTCGTGGAAATGCAGGGCGGCTTCGCGCAGGGCTTTCCGCTGTTCATTGGCATCAGTCGTCACGCAATCCTCCTTGCCCACGCTTTGTCGCGCAGCGATATCTCAGAGAACGCGTTCGTGCCATCAATCTGTGGCGATGAAAAGTACCTTGGGCCAATCGATGGCCACTTATGTGAATTAGGCCCTCAAGCGGCGCTGGCGACGATGCCTTCAATGCGGCTGCGTGGTGTCCGCGTGGCGTGCAGTGCCGAGGCCAGTTCGCGGAAGGCGCCGATCTTGAGCGCTGGTGCAAAGATAAAGCCCTGCGCCTGAATGACGCCCCGAGCACGCAGATACAGCGCCTGTGCCTCGGTTTCGACGCCTTCTGCGACGATTTCGCAATCGAGGTCCTTGGCCATGGCGATCAGACCATCGAGCACAGGAACCTGGGTCGTGCCCGGCTTGACCATATCAACGAAAATCCGGTCGATCTTGATGATGTCGACGCCCAGCGTGCCCAGATAGGCCAGATTGGAGTGGCCGGTGCCCGCGTCATCCATGGCGAGTCGGGTGCCAAGCGCGTGTAGCCCGGCGATGACGCTATTGGCGACAGCGGAGTTGGCCAGCGGATGGCGCTCGGTGATTTCGAACACCAGCTGGTCGAGCCTAATCTGCGAATTGCCGAAAATGGCCTGCACGTCCTCGACAATGCTGTCGTCGCGGAAGTGGCCCTCGAACAGATTGATCGAGATTTTGAGGTCCGGCATCATTTGGCTGATGTCGCCGAGGTCGAACTTGACCTGCTGCATGAGCGACAGGGTCATCGGAATGGCGAGGCCGGTGATTTCGGCATAGTCGATGAACGCCCCAGGCGGCACCACCTGCCCGTTCTTTTTCTCCCAGCGACACAGAACCTCGCAGCCCATCAACTCGCCCGTGCGCAGGTTGATGACCGGCTGGTAGTAGGGCTTGATCTCGCCGCGCGCGATGCCGCGTTCGAGATCAAAGGCCGGGACCTTGGAGCGGCGCACATAGTTCAGCGCCATCAAGAGGAACGCCGCGCTCATCAGGCAGGCAACGACCGTAAAGCCGAAGTCGAGATCGGCATAGCTGGCCCGCGCAATGGCAAATGGCACGGCGTATTCCACCTTGAGCGGCAGCTCTCCGGCAAAGCTCTGCGCGTAAATGAAGTCAGCGCTCGAGGCGCGACGATCATAGGACGACGCATCGCCAATCGTAAGGACCGGCGTGCCATTGGTCAGGATGACGCGCACCATGGTGCCGGTCGGCAGACCACTGGACAGCGCGTCCTGCGTCTGGCCCATCAGCGGCACAAAGGCCGACACCCGACGCGTCTGGCCAAATGTCTGGGTAATCTTGAGTGCCGGCATCGCCATGTCGGCGAGCTTTACGACAGTGATCGTCTCGGTATGGCCCGGCACCGGCAGGCTGGCCGCCAGCGGCGAATAAGTGACCGTGCGACCGAAAGCGTCGCAATATTGGACACCATCGGCGTTCTCGACCAGCACCTGTTTCATATTGAGGCTGGATTCGATTTCGCGCTGCACGTTGGCGACAAAGGTCGGCGTGCACAGCGATGGGCTGTCCGCTAGGATGCGCCGCAGCGAGGCAATCGTGTCCTTAACGCCGAATTCAATCTGTGAACTGATCGTTGCAACATATTGCTGGGAGGTCTGTTTCTCACGGACGTTGACGTAGCCATCGAGCAGATAATCGACGGCAAGGATGGGCACGAACGCCAGCAGCGCACCCAAAAGCGTCAGAACATGTGAGTATCGTGACTTCAAAACACGAATCCGAACGGGCGTTTCAACACCCAATCGGTACCAACCAGCATTTAACGCATCATTAATGCTGGTTAATTCTCGGAAACCATAATTGAGGCAGCCATGCCCAAAATGCCATCAGAGCTGTGCCTGGAAGACTACCGCCACCTACGCGTCGGCCAGGGCTATCGCGTCGCCAAAAGCTTCGTCGACTACGACGGCATTGCTCATGCTGTCGGCTCCGAGTGGGTTTTTCAAGGCTCAAGCTTCGTGCCGTACTATGACGGCCTGAAGCTGTTCTTCAGCGTCGACGGCCATGACCAGCTACAAACCCGTCTGCAACTGGTCGCCGAGGAGCAGTCCGATATCGTCCACCACTCAGGCGACTATCTGGTGCCCCAAAACAAATGAGCCGCCCGAAGGCGGCTCATCAGATTACTTGTCCTGCACGTTGAGCCGGATGCTCAACTCGCGCAGCTGCTTGGGAGCCGCCGGGCTCGGTGCGCCCATCAACAGGTCTTCGGCCTGCTGGTTCATCGGGAAGGCGGTGATTTCGCGCAGGTTCTGCACGCCGCACAGCAGCATCACGATACGGTCGACACCGAAGGCCGCGCCGCCGTGTGGCGGAGCGCCATACTGGAAGGCACGATAGAGGCCGCCGAACTGCTCTTCGACTTCGTCACGGCTCTTGCCGGTCAGCTCGAAGGCTTTGACCATGGTGTCTGGCAGCTGGTTCCGAATCGAACCCGAGGCGATTTCAAAACCATTGCAGACGGCGTCATACTGATACGCCTTGATGGTCAGCGGATCCTGGCTGTTGAGCGCGTCGATACCGCCCTGTGGCATCGAGAAGGGGTTGTGCGCGAAGTCCACGCGCTTTTCCTCTTCGCTCCACTCGTAGAACGGGAAGTCGACGATCCAGCACAGTGCGAACTGTTCGGTATCGACCAGACCCAGATCGGTGCCGGCCTTAGTGCGGGCTTCGCCAGCAAACTTGTAGAACTTTTCCGGACGACCGCAGACGAAGAAGATCGCGTCGCCATCATCGAGGCCGAGCTGGGCCTTGATCGCAGCGGTGCGCTCTTCGCCGATATTCTTGGCAATCGGGCCCGAGCCCTGCCCTTCCTTAAAGAAGATATAGCCAAGGCCCGGCTGGCCTTCGCCCTGTGCCCAGGCGTTCATGCGGTCACAGAAGGCACGACCGATTGGCTCGGCGCCGGCCTTGTTCTTGGCCGGAATCGCCCAGACTTCGACCTTGGAATCGGCCTCAATCTGGTTGGCGAACACCTTGAAACCCGAACCGGCAAAGTGCTCGGTCACGGCCTGCATTTCGATCGGGTTGCGCAGGTCGGGCTTGTCCGAACCATACTTGCGGATGGCCGTATCATAAGGAATGCGCGGCCATTCCTTGGTGACACGCTTGCCGTCGGCAAACTGCTCGAAGATATTGGTGATGACCGGGGTCATCGTGTCCCAGACTTCCTCCTGCGTCACAAAGCTCATTTCGAGATCGAGCTGATAGAATTCGCCCGGCAGACGGTCGGCGCGTGGGTCTTCGTCGCGGAAACATGGCGCGATCTGGAAATAGCGGTCAAAGCCCGCCGCCATCAGCAGCTGCTTGTACTGCTGTGGCGCCTGCGGCAGCGCGAAGAACTTGCCGGGATGGATGCGGCTCGGGACGAGGAAGTCGCGCGCGCCTTCCGGCGACGATGCCGTCAGAATCGGTGTCGAGTATTCGGCAAAGCCTGCTTCAGCCATGCCATTGCGCATCGACGAGATGATCTTGGTGCGCTTGACGATGTTGGCGTGCAGCTTTTCGCGGCGCAGGTCGATGAAGCGGTACTTCAGACGCACGTCTTCGGGATATTCCTGGTCGCCGAAAACCGGCAGCGGCAGTTCCTTGGCGGCGGAGAGCACTTCGATCTCGCGGATGAACACTTCAATCGTGCCGGTTGGCAGGTTTGGGTTCACGGCGGCGCCGTCGCGCAGCTTCACTTCGCCATCGATACGGATCACCCACTCCGAGCGCAGCGTTTCGGCTGTCGCGAATGCTGGAGAATCAGGGTCGATGACGGCCTGCGTCAGCCCGTAATGGTCGCGCAGATCGATGAAAAGCAGCCCCCCGTGATCGCGAATACGATGAACCCAGCCGCTGAGGCGCACGGTTTGACCGGCTTCCTTGGCAGTTAGGGCCCCGCAGGTGTGCGAGCGATAGCGATGTGCGGTCATGGTGAAACTCTAGGAAAAGGCCTGATTATTGGCCGGGAAAAGCGCATGGGAGGCCCGGATTGTCAAGGCAAACAGCCTTTTGTCGGGCTGTTGGGCTAACTCGTTTCCGTTACTCAACAAATCCGGTATGGAGTGGACCTGCTGCACCTGCTAGGAAGAATATTGACGAATTTGAGACGGAAGCCGGTATGGACCTGATTGTTTCCACAGATGTGCTCGCTGCATTCTGCGAGCGCGCTGCGAAGTTTGATTTTGTGACGGTCGATACCGAGTTCCTTCGCGAAACCACTTATTGGCCCAAGCTCTGTCTGATTCAGGCGGCAACAAATGACGAGGCGGTGCTTATTGACCCGCTGGCGCCGGACTTTGATCTGTCGCCCTTCTTTGCTTTGCTGGCCAATCCGGACATCACCAAGGTTTTCCATGCCGCCCGGCAGGATATCGAAATCTTCGTGAAGTTGACGGGCAAGGTGCCGGTCAATATTTTCGATACCCAGGTCGCGGCCAGCGTCTGCGGCTTCGGCGATAGCGTCTCCTACGACAATCTGGTGCGTTCGATCACCCAGGTCGAGCTCGACAAATCATCGCGCTTTACCGACTGGTCGGCTCGTCCACTGTCGGAAAAGCAGCGGCTTTATGCCGTCGCCGACGTCACCCATCTGCGCGACATCTATGTCGAGCTGCGCAAGCAGGTCGATGCGACCAAGCGTTGGGACTGGGTTGAGGACGAGATGGGCGTGCTGCGCAGCATCGACACCTATGTCGTGCAGCCCGAGCAGGCGTGGGAACGCCTCAAGATGAAGATCAACCGCCCGCGCGATCTGGCGGCGCTCAAAAAACTTGCCGCATGGCGCGAAAAGCGTGCGCAGGACAGCGATCAGCCGCGCAGCCGCGTCCTTAAGGACGATGTGCTGTTCGAGCTGGCGCAGCAGCGTCCGCTGACGCCTGACGCTTTTGAAAAGCTCCGCGCCGTGCCACGTGGCTTTGGCCGCAGCTCGGCTGCCGCTGAAATCATGGGCTTGCTGAAGTCCGTCGAAGAACTCGGCAAGAACGATCTGCCGATCATGCCGGAGCGCTATCGCGGTCCCTCGCCAAAGGGCGCCGTCGGCGATCTGATCCGCGTGCTGCTGAAGTCAGTATCGGAACACCACGGTGTTGCCGCCCGCATCCTCGCGACCTCCGACGATATCGACGCGCTGGTGCTCGACGATGAAGCGGACGTCCCTGCCCTCAAAGGCTGGCGCCGCAAGCTGTTCGGCGAAAAAGCACTCGACATCAAGCACGGCCGCATTGGCCTCGTTGCGACCCGCAAGGGAATTGTGGAATTCGCGGTGAAGGACAGCGTGCCGGCCGAATAGGCTAGCCGACCTTCACTTCCGAATTTTTGAAGCCGGTCAGGTTGGAGAATTGCTCCAACCGGCCGCGCAAATGCTCGCCGTCGAGGAATGTTAGATCTTCCGGCAAATGCAGAATCAGGGTTTTTCCGCTGGTCTCAAAGCGAATGCGCGGCAGAATGCCCGGCATGGCCGCGCTCATAGGATAGGCCACCCGGAACAGCGCACCGACCACCTTGGCACGGGTCGCGACTTCGGCAGATGCAAGTGACAACAGGCGCGTCGCGACTTTGCTCTTTAACCCGTCATAGCGCACGGCAATCACCTGCGCGAGAAACGCCCGGCCGGGATGATCGAGGCCACTCAGCGAGCCATGCGCCACAGCATCAACGCTTTGCGGCCCCCGGTAGTCAGGATGCGCCCGCCAGCCGATATCGGCCAGCAAGCACGCTACTTCGCGCAACCGCGTTTCTTCCGGGGTTTCGGTGAGTTCGGATACCGACAGAAATTGCGCCGTAAACTCAATCAGATCATTGGCATGCGACGGCGAACGCGAGCGCAGCACGGAGAGTTCTTCGGCGCCCTGGATCAGCGGATCAATAGACTGCTCGCGCTTGTCGAGCATGCCATAGAGATAGCCTTCGCGAACGCCGAGCGCCGAAAACACCACATTGGCGAACTTGCCGGCCTTGAGCACCTCGGCCAGAACCGCAGCGCCAAACGGCACCAGTTCACGGCGGGACGAACTCACATGCTCCGCGCCCTTGTAGCCCTTGAGCGTCGGCGCGCTAGTGATCTCGTTACAAAACGCGATCATCTGCTCGGCAGGCACGATGTAGTGCTGCACCATGCGCAGCGGATAGCCGGTGACGACCTGATGCAGCTTGGCCAACGAACGCCAGGTGCCGCCGATGGCGACGAACGACGCCTCTGGCGCCGCAGCGTGAACCGATGACCCAGCGAGACGCTCCTGAATGATCCCGGCGGCCGCCGTCGGCGACCCGTCGCTATCGTCCTGCAGGCGAATCACGCCGATTTCGTAGGATTGCCCGTCGGTGTCACTGCCATTGGTGGTGCTGGACAGCTCTAGGCTACCGCCACCCAGATCGCCGACAATGCCGGTAAAGCCGGGAATGCCCGCGACGGCGCCAAGCGCTGCATAGTGAGCTTCTTCTTCGCCGCTCAGCACCTGAACCTTGGTTTCCATCAGCGCTTCGACAGCGGCGACAAATTCCTCGCGGTTGGCAGCGTCGCGCACGGCCGAGGTGGCGAGAACCACTACCTTGCCCACCCGCATCATCCGCGCCACCAGCGCGAAGCGCTGAATGGCGTTGAGCGCCTGCGCCACGTTGGCGTCGGCCAATCGGCCCGTCTTGCCAACCCCGCGCCCCAGGGCGCAGGCGGATTTCTCGTTGTAGAGAGGCGTCAGGGCGCGGGCATGTCTTTCATAGACAACCAGACGAACGGAGTTTGAACCAATATCGAGCACCGCTACGGGCTTGGCACCCTTGATGCGGCCCTGCGCGGTTGGATCGGCGTCGACACCCCAGAATTGATTCAAGCCTGACCCTCGTCAGCTTCGACCCCCCCAGCACTGCCACGTCCGGACAATGACGGATTGGTCATGAAATAGTCATGCGCGTTGAAGGGTTCGTCACCTTCGGCCACGCGCATACGATGCGAACTTCCGTCTGGTAATACTTCCCAGCTCTGTTGGTTGTCACGCAGATACGCCACCAGAATGCGATCAAGAATCTGCTTATGCACGGTCTTGTTGAGGATCGGCACCATGACTTCAACGCGACCGTCGAGGTTCCGACCCATCAGATCGGCCGACGAAATATAGACCTGAGCCCGTGGCCCCGGCATCGGCTCACCATTGCCAAAGCAGTAGATACGGCTGTGTTCAAGGAACCGGCCGACCACCGATTTGACGCGGATATTGTCCGAGAAACCCGGGATTCCGGGTCGCAGGCAGCAGATGCCGCGCACGATCAGGTCGATCTTCACCCCGGCCTGGCTCGCATCATAGAGCGCATCGATCACCTGCGGATCGACCAGCGAGTTCATCTTGAGCAGGATGCTGGCGGGCTGGCCATTGCGGGCCATTTCGCTTTCGCGAACGATATTGTTGATCAGCGTTTCGCGCAGGTTCACCGGCGACACGGCGATGGTTTCCAGCTCCGTCGGCCTTGCATAACCGGTGATGAAGTTGAACACGCGCGCAACGTCACGGGTGATCGCGGGATCGATCGTGAAGTAGCTCAGATCGGTATAAATCTTGGCCGTGATCGGGTGGTAGTTGCCGGTGCCGATATGGCAATAGCTGACCAGCTTGCCCTTTTCGCGCCGCACCACCTGGCTGAGCTTGGCATGGGTCTTGAGCTCGATAAAGCCGAACACGACCTGTGCTCCTGCCCGCTCCAGATCGCGCGCCCAGCGAATATTGGCCTCTTCGTCAAAGCGCGCCTTGAGCTCGACGAGGCACGTCACCGACTTGCCCGCTTCCGCCGCCAGAACCAGCGCCTTGATGATCGGGCTATCAGCCGAGGTACGATAAAGCGTCTGCTTGATCGCGACCACGTCCGGATCGCGCGCTGCCTGCATCAGGAACTGCGCCACCACGTCGAAGCTCTCGAACGGGTGGTGCACCAGAATATCCTTGGCGCGGATCGCGGCAAAGCTGTCGCCATTATAGTCGCGGATACGCTCGGGGAACCGCGCGTGATACGGCACGAACTTGAGGTCCGGGCGGTCGACGTCACACACCTTGCGCGCGTCAGCGAGACCGAGGAACCCCTGTACCTCGAACACGTCCGCTTCCTTGACGCCAAGCTGTTCGCCAATCTGGCGCTTGAGCGCGCGCGGCATCGAGCTTTCGATTTCGAGGCGGATCACCTGACCACGGCGGCGCTGCCGAAGCGCCGATTCGAACTCCACCACGAGATCTGCGGCTTCGTCGTCGATTTCAATTTCACTGTCGCGGATAACGCGGAACGCGCCCGAGCCGACCACTTCATGGCCGGGGAACATCTTGTGAAAGAATAGTTTGACCAGCGTATCGATGGTCACGACTTCGCTGCGCCCCTCCGATACCAGTCCGGATGGCAGGTTGATGAAACGATCCAGATTGCCCGGAATACGCACCAGCGCCGTCAGCGGAATGTCCTTGTCCGGACGCTTGAGCTCAAACGCCAGCGCCAAACCCAGATTGGGAATGAATGGAAATGGATGCGCTGGATCGACCGCAATCGGGGTCAGGACGGGGAAAATTTCCTCTCGGAACAGCTTCTGCAGATAGTTCACCTGATCGGGCGTCAGGTCGTCAGCTTCATGGATGACAACGTTCTGCGCGAACAGTTCTTCGCGCAGATTCTGCCAGTGATCCTGCTGTTCCAGCTGCAAATGCTGGGCCAGCGTGGCGATTTCTTCCATCTGCTCGGCCGGGCTCAACCCATCGGCGCTGAGTTTGGTCAGGCCAGCGCGCATCTGCCCTTTGAGGCCGGCAACACGTACCATGTAAAATTCATCGAGATTGTTGGCCGAGATCGAAACGAAGCGCAGCCGCTCGAGCAGCGGGTGGTGCTCATTGCCCGCTTCCTCCAGCACACGCATGTTGAATTGCAGCCAGCTCACCTCGCGATTGACGAAGCGCGCAGGACTTTTGCGCAGCGCTTCGATATCGGGAACCGACACGTCCGTCTCGGTGAACTCACTCATTTCATTCATCGTCTTCGGTATCCCAGTCCTGTTCTTGGCGCGCGCCGCCGCGCAGGTTTTGGCGACGGTCGAGCGCATCGGCGGCGATGCTACGGGTAATTGCCGTACCTTTGGCAAGCGCCAGCCGGTCCATGATATCTGCAAGAATAACGACTTCTTCGGCGGAGCGCTCCATGCGCGCCACCAGATAAGCAATTATTCTTGGATCAACCCTCAGCTGCCGATCTCCAAACAGCTTCACGAACATCTGTGACAATTGAATGTCATCGGTCAGCTCAAGCGTGAAAGCCGTGGCACGACGAATCCGCGAGCGCACGTCGTCCGTCGCAAGCGGCCAGTTGGCCACATCTTCCCGTGCCGTCAGCAGCACCGGTCGCTGTGCCCGCATGGATTGGTTGAGCAGATGAAACAGCCCCGCCTCATCGTAGTCCAGCCGATCCACATCTTCGACAATCAATGGCCTCGCGCCGCCCTCGGTGGCCAGCGCCGCCAGATCGTCCGCGCCGGCAAACACGGCATGGCTACGATCGGCAAAAATGCGCGCCAGGTGCGACTTGCCCGACTTGGCCGGGCCCGTCAGCAGCGTGATCGGATCGGGCCAGTGCGGGAAGGCCATGATGCGGCCATAGGCCAGCTCATTGCCCTCACCAACCATAAAGTCGGCTTCGCCCTGCGCTGCTGTGTGACCCAGCTCAAATGTCAGCTGCCCGTTGGGCTCGTCCGGTTCAGAGCTTATCGGGAGTGCCATTGTCGTCACCGTTATGGCCGAGATAGAGCGCGCTTTCCTTGTATTTGCGCACGCCAAAGCGGACCAATACGGAGGCAATCGCCGCCATCGGCACAGCGAGCAACAGCCCGACAAAGCCAAACACGGCGCCCAAAGCCAGCAGAGCAAACATCATCCAGACCGGATTGATGTTGATCGAGGAGCCGACCAGCTTGGGATAAAGGATATTGCCTTCGATGAACTGCCAGAACAGGAACACCCCGCCCACGACGGCGACCATCCACCAGTTCGGCCAGAACTGCACCAGCGCGATACCCACCGACAGGCCAAACCCGAAGATAAATCCCATGAAGGGGATAAAGCTCAGCAGCCCCGCGATCAGGCCCACGGCCAGACCGAAATTGAGCCCGATCAGGCTGAGCGCCGTGGCGTAGAACGCCGCGTCGATCAGCAACACGCCGCCCTGCCCTCGAATAACGCCGGCCATCGATTTGTCGATATCACGCAGAATAGCGTTGATTTCGCCCTTATGCTCCTGCGGCAGCAGACCTTCGACGCCGCGAACCATGCCTTCCCAATCCAACAGCAGATAGAAGGCCACCACCGGGGTCAGCACGGTCAGGCCGATGACGGCCGCACCAGTCAGGCCGATATTGACCAATTCGCCCGGTAGCGTCGCTATAAAGCCGAGCGCCTGTCGCGCCAGATCGTTGATACTGGTCTGCACCTGTGCAGCGCGCTCCGGTCCCAGCCATTCGTTGATTTCAGGCGACCAGCGCGCAAACAATTCCTGCAGGTCCGCCACATATTTTGGCGCTCGCTGCAGCAATTCGATGATCTGCTGCCCAATGAGCGGCAGGAAGGTCAAAAGCAGGCTCATCACCACCATAATGACCGCCAGCAGCACGATCAGGGTCGCCCAGCCGCGTCCAAAACGCAGCTTTTGCAGCTGATTGACCAGTGGGTTCAACAGGTAAGCCAGCGCCGCACCGACCACGAATGGCAGCAGGATAGCCCGGAACACCCATAGCGTCAGGATAAGGACGACTAGAAAGCCAATCCAGATCAGCACTTGATTTCGTAGTGTCATGGTGCCGGGCGGCCCTTGCGTCGGTGTGGTGTAGAAGCTATCAGGCCCTCTAGCTTCCGGCTCCGGAGATGGCAACCGCCTTGGTTTTCCGGTAACGGCTTTGCGCACGCTTTCCCCACTATGGTCCGAGGCCTATGTCCGATCATCAAAACCTGACAGCAAACGGTCTCTCATACAAGCAGGCCGGTGTCGATATCGATGCTGGTAATGCGCTTGTAGAAGCCATCAAACCTGCCGTTCGTTCCACGCGTCGCCCCGGCGCCGATGGCGAAATCGGTGGTTTCGGTGGTTTGTTCGATCTTCGCGCCGCCGGCTTCACCGACCCTGTGCTAGTCGCAGCGAATGACGGCGTCGGCACCAAGCTCAAGATCGCCATCGATACGGGCAATCATTCAACCATCGGGCAGGACCTGGTGGCCATGTGCGTCAACGATATTATCGTCCAGGGCGCCGAGCCACTGTTCTTCCTCGACTACTTTGCCACCGGCAAGCTCGACGTCGAACAGGGCACCGCCATCGTCAATGGTATTGCGGAAGGCTGCCGGATCGCCGGTTGCGCGCTGATCGGTGGCGAAACCGCAGAAATGCCCGGCATGTATCACGGCAAGGACTATGACCTTGCAGGCTTCGCCGTCGGCGCCGCCGAGCGTGGCACCCTCCTGCCCCGCCCCGATATTGCCGAAGGCGACATTCTGGTCGCCATCGCGTCCTCGGGCGTTCATTCAAATGGCTATTCGCTGGTCCGTAAGATCGTCGATCTGTCGGGCGTTGACTGGTACATGGACGCGCCTTTCGCGCCCGGCCAGACGCTGTCCGAAGCGCTGCTGACCCCAACCCGCATTTACGTCAAGCCGCTGCTGGCGGCGCTCAAGGCCGGTATCGGCATCAAGGCGCTGGCCCACATCACCGGCGGTGGCTTCATCGACAATATTCCGCGCGTGCTGCCTGACCACCTGGCGGCCCATGTCGATCTCAATGCGGTCTCGGTTCCAAAAGTTTTCGCATGGCTCAGCCATGTCGGTGGCATTGACGAGCGCGAAATGCTGCGCACCTTCAATTGCGGCGTCGGCATGCTGGTCGCCGTCACACCTCAAGATTCGGAAAAGCTGGTCGAACAGCTCAACGCAGCGGGTGAAAACGCCTCGATCGTTGGCAAGCTGACTGCCCGTGGCGATGAAGCTGTGACCTTTGAAGGCAAGCTCGCTCTATGAACCGCAAGCGCGTCGGCATTCTTATTTCGGGCCGCGGCTCGAACATGTCGGCGCTGATTGCTGCCGCCAAGGCGCCAGACTATCCGGCAGAGATCGTCGGTGTCCTGTCCAACCGCGCCGCCGCGCCGGGTCTGGCCATCGCGGCCGCCGAAGGCATCGCGACCGCCTCGCTCGCCCAGAGCAAGTTTCCCAGTCGGGATATGTTCGAAGATGTCATGACGCAGACGCTTGAAAGCTGGGACGTCGATTTCGTCTGCCTGGCTGGCTTCATGCGTATCCTGGGCGAGGACTTCGTCAATCACTGGGCCGGGCGGATGATCAACATCCATCCGTCCCTGCTGCCGCTCTACAAGGGTCTCGATACCCACCAGCGCGCGCTGGCCGACGGCGCAACCGTCCATGGCTGCACTGTCCACTTTGTAACCCCCGGTCTCGATGAAGGCGCACCAATCCTGCAGGCGCAAGTACCCGTGCTGGCCGGCGATACGCCGGACACCCTCTCAGCCCGCGTGCTGGTTGAAGAGCACCGCATCTATCCCGAAGCGCTGAGGCTCCTGGCCACCGGCAAAGTCGGCGCGCTCTAGCGATCAGCTCGCCATCTGCGTTCGCACCCGCCCGGCATCGGTCGCGTCCTTGACCTCATTCAGCCTGCCGGTTTTGACGTCATAGACAAAGCCGTAGATCGGGATCGTGTCGGGCACCAGCGGATGCTCGCGGATGCGTTTGACGTCGTCGAGCACGCTGGCTTCCTGTTCGGTGATGGTGAGCCAATTGATATATTTGCCCGTCGGGCTGCCGCCGCCATGCTGCGGGTTCGACCACTCGGTGCCGCTAAAGCTGGCCGTCGACAGATTGTCAGCCAGCAGCGATCCCAGAATGTCGGTGGTGAACAGTTCCATGCCGCAATTGGTGTGGTGGATGACGAACCACTCCTTGGTGCCCAGCAGCTTGTGCGAGATCACCAGCGACCGGATCGCGTCGTCCGACGCCCGCCCGCCGGCATTGCGGATCACATGGGCGTCGCCTTCGGCAAGGCCCGCATATTTGGCCGGGTCCAGCCGCGCATCCATACAGGTCAGGATGGCAAAACCACGCGCCGGTGGCAGCGCCAGGCCCCCCTTGTCGCCAAACCCGGCAACGTAGTCCGCATTGGCCTGCTGCACTTCGTTGTAGATGATCGAGTCTGTCATGGTCGTCTCCCGGGCTTCCGCCGATGGGAGAACGCTAGCATGAGGGCTGCTTTAATCTACTGATTTACTAGAGTTTACTTTTCCGCGGAGGCCCGAAACTCCGGGCTGCTTTGCCAAGCGACGCGGTTCACACGCAACGCTTGGCAAAATGATCTAAAATGCTTGAGCTTAGGCCTGCAGAACCGTTTCAGACCTGGTGTGCAGCTCGGTCTCGATATCCGGGCCCAGAAGGGGCTCCAGGAACTCGACACCAAAGGCGCGCTTCTCAACGCGGACCACACGGGCCGGGATCGATCCGACGAGGATTTCCGTACCCAGCTCAAGTTGGAGTTCGGACGTGATCTTGGCGCCGGTTGCCGAGATGTCCAGCAATATGGCCTGATCCTGCCCCTGCTGGCCGATTGACACCTGCGTGTGTGGCTGGCGTGGCGCAACGCGGGGGGCGCGGCGCAATTCCTTAGAGAGACCACGGTCGCGCCTGACCAGCCACCGAATCGTCGTGGCCAGACGCCGGCGACCTTCTGTGCCGATAATGATCTGCAAAACAGCGGTACGAGGACCGTCAACGCGTATGACATTGCCGCGCAGAATGCCGATTTCAGGAAACGACCCCAACCACTTAGCACCAACTTCACCTGGTGTGGGGCAATCGATAATCAGTTCATCAGTCGAGATGAGACGGCTATGACAATTCTGTTGGATAGACCCACCCTTGCCGTCGCGAACGACGTAGATGCCTGGAATATGTCCAGAATAACGCTGGTAATCAACTGAAAGGATGAGAGGGCGCACTTGGGCTCACCTTGTTCTTCGGCTTAATTCGATAGAGTCGAGTTCATTTATTATAGACGACTGCTGTCGCAGTAGTACCTGTACAATTTCATGGCTACATCACTGTGATTGATCGCTCCTATCGTCAAAATCGGTTCGACCTCTCCGACCAAGGAGCTTAGCTTCCGCGCTCACATTACGAGGTTGTCTTATGTCGCTGCGCGATTGGTGCTGGATCATACTGCTGGGAGCCATCTGGGGATGTTCGTTCGTCTTCAATGCGATCCTGATCAGAGAGGTCGGCCCGCTCTGGGTCGCGTCGCTCCGCGTCGGAATTGGTGCACTCGGTTGCTGGAGTGTGATGCTGGCCCTGCGCAAACCGGTGCCGCGTGATCCGCGCCTCTGGTTGCAGCTGGGCCTGCTTGGTGTAATCGCCTATGCCATCCCCTTTGCCCTCTTCCCCCTGGCTCAAACCCACCTCGCCAGCGGTGTCGCAGCGATCATCAACGCGCTGACCCCGATGGTGACTGCCGTCATCACCCATTTCTGGATAGGCGGCGAAAAAGCCACTCGAACCAAAATGATCGGCGTCGGAATTGGTTTCATTGGCGCAGCAATATTAGTGTCTCCTTCACTAAGTTCAGGCGGAGACTCCCAGCTCTGGGCGGTCGCTGCCTGCCTTGGCGCGACGCTCTGCTATGCGATTTCTCTCAACATCACCCGCAGCTACAAGCACATCGAGCCAACTGCCATGGCGTCTATCGCCCTCACTGGCGGCGCTGTGGTGGCCACGGTTCTCGCCTTCACCACCGAAGGCGTCCCGGTGATGGTGCGGCCGGAGAGTTACGCGGCGGCTTTGGCCATCGGCCTGCTGTCGACGGCTTTCACCTTCCAGGTCATGTACCGGATGCTGCCACGGGTCGGCGCCACCAACTTCGCTACCACCACCTTCATCGCCCCGATCTCGGCGCTCATTCTAGGCGCGGTCGTGCTGCGCGAGTCAGTGCTGCCCATTCAGATCGTGGGGATGGTGGTGATCTTCCTTGGCCTGCTGTTCATCGATGGCCGTATTCGCAAAATCTGGCACCGCGCACCGGCCTAGCCGGAACAGGCAGCGGTGGCTGGCGTTGACCTCTGGACAACCGGAGGATCAACGTGCCCCAGCCCACGCCCGAAATCGACCCAAAGCCCGTCCCGGAGATCATACCGCAGCCCGAGCCAACTCAGCCCGGCCCGGTCGATCCGGCGCCAGCGCCGCCACAGGAAGTGCCTGATACGCCGCAACCCGTCGAGGCACCGCCTCCCGATCAGCCGGATACCATACCGGGCGACGATCAGCCGCCGACGCGGAGTTAGGCTCAGTCGGGGTGGTGGTCGATCTTGCTGAGGAACCATGTCAGCGCCGCGATGACCACTGCGGCGGCCGCGCCAAGATAGACGATGTCCGGGCCCGAGACCCAGGTCAGGGCCCGGCCGAGAAAATAGACGGCCAGCACCGTGATGGCGACGCCCACCAGCTTGGACTTGAGATCGTCCAGCGTCTCGATCTTGAGCCACTTGGGCAGCGGCAGATCCTGGTTGAAATAGAGCTGATAGAGCCCCAGAGACACGACCTGTACCACTGTCGCCAGCAGGAACAGGTCGACCAGTTCGATGGCGTGCAGCAGCACCTGATCGCGGGTCAGTCCGTGCGCGGCAAAGAACAGATCATTGACGAAATGCCAGGTCTCGATGACACCGTAGATCATCAGCGACAGTGCCGCGACCATGGTCGCGATCACCGGCAGGATGATGATCCGGCTGACAAAATTGCCCACAATCTTGAGCGGCCAGCTTTTGCTTTCGGAAATAACCTTGGCGGCCGGACTTTTCTTTTCGACCGGCCCAGCCATTATTCGATACCGAGCTTTTTCTTCATCAGGTCATTGAGGGCCTGCGGGTTGGCCTTGCCACCCGATGCCTTCATCGCCTGACCGACAAACCAGCCGATCATTGTTGGCTTGGCTAGCACCTTGGCCACCTGATCCGGGTTGGCAGCGATAATATCGTCGATGATCGCTTCGATGGCGCCCAGATCGGTCACCTGCTTGAGGCCACGGCTCTCCACGATTGCCGCCGGGTCGCCTGCTGGCTCTTCCGTGATGACGATTTGCAGCAGATCCTTGGCGCCCTTGGACGAGATGGTCCCATTGGCGACGAGATCAACAATACCGGCGATCTGGCTTGGCTTGAGATGGGTTTCCCAGATGGCCAGCCCCTCGCTATTGGCAAAAGCTGCCACGTCCGCGTTGAGCATATTGGCCACGGCCTTGCCGTCGCGTTTGGTGCCGCCGAACGACACGACCGACTCGAAATAGTCTGCCGTTTCGCGGTCCAGCGTCAGCACCATGGCGTCGTAGGGCGTCACACCATAGTCGGTGATGAAACGCGCCTTCTTGGCGTCTGGCAGCTCTGGCAGGTCCTTCGCGAGCATGGCGATGAACGCATCGTCAAATTCCAGCGGCAGCAGGTCGGGATCGGGGAAGTAGCGATAATCGTGCGCTTCTTCCTTGGAGCGCATCGAGCGCGTCTCGCCCAGCTTGGGGTCGAACAGGCGGGTTTCCTGATCGATCGAGCCGCCATCTTCCAGAATATCGATCTGGCGACGCGCTTCATATTCAATCGCCTGACCGGCAAAGCGGATCGAGTTGACGTTCTTGATTTCGCAACGCGTGCCGAACGCGCCACCGGGCTTGCGCACCGAGACGTTGACGTCGGCACGCATGGAGCCCTGCTCCATATTGCCGTCACACGTGCCCAGATAGCGCAGGATGGTGCGTAGCTTGCTCAGATACTCCTTGGCTTCCTCGGACGAGCGCAGGTCTGGCTTGCTGACGATTTCCATCAGCGCCACGCCGGAGCGGTTGAGGTCGACAAAACTCATATTGGGGTGCTGGTCGTGGATCGACTTGCCGGCGTCCTGCTCCAGATGCAGGCGCTCGATGCCGATCTCGATGGAGCCATCGGGCATGTCGAGCATGACCTTGCCCTCACCGACGATGGGGTCCTTGAACTGGCTGATCTGATAGCCCTGCGGCAGATCGGGATAGAAGTAGTTCTTGCGGTCAAACACGCTGCGCTTGTTGATCGCGGCCTTGAGGCCAAGACCGGTGCGCACAGCCTGGCGCACGCATTCCTCGTTGATGGTCGGCAGCATGCCGGGCATGGCCGCATCGATGAACGAGACATTGGCGTTGGGCGGATTGCCGAATTCGGTCGAGGAACCCGAGAACAGTTTGCTCTGGGAGGTCACCTGCGCGTGCACTTCCATGCCGATGACAATTTCCCAATCGCCGGTCGAACCGGAAATGAAGCTCTTGGGATTTGGCGTGCGCGTATCGATGAGGGTCAATTGAACGTCCTGAGGCGAAGGCGAAAGTTGATTATGTGATTACTGGTGTTGCCCCGGTGTTGCAACAGCCACGGCCCCTGATCGAGGCTTTGAAGCATGGAAGAATAGCCCCTCCCAACGTCCGCCTGAGCCAGACGGCGTGTGGGGCTCGATTTCGTCCATGCGGAGATGGGATTACTCCCCCTATCAGGGGGAGGCTAGGTGGAGGTATCCCCACACATGAGACCCCTTCAGTCCTCGCCGATATCGCCCTCAAACGGCATCAGCCGCTTCTCGAGGTGCACGCTCATGAACGGCTCGTGCGCAGCGCGGCCATCGGGGCGCAGCGCCAGAATGCGATAGCCCTGCTTTTCGTAGAACCGCACGGCACGCACATTGTCGGCCGGCGTTTCGAGTTGGACGCGTTCAGCACCTTCCAGCTCCAGAATGGATTCCATGCGCCGCAGCAGCATCGACCCCAGGCCATGCCCTTGCAGTTCAGGCATCACGAAAAGAAACGGGATATAAGCGCGGCGTTGCGACCGCGAGCACCAGCCCACGGCGATGCCATCCACTTCCGCGACGATAATGCGCGACAGCGTTTCCGACACGGCCTGTGTCAGGCGCCGATGCTCAGAATCCCGCATGCCCGGCTGCTCGGTCAGCAGCGGCAGAATGCTGGTTTCCCAAGCGTTATAGGCGATGTCGGCCAACCGGCGCGCGTCCGAGGGCTCCGCCTTGCGAATGCTGATACCGGTCATGATGGCCTCCTGACGGAACGCGTTAGCTGCGGCGGCGCGCCGCGATGATGCCCTTCTCGTAATTGATGTTCCAATCGATCAGGGTCCGCCACACAAGTTCGGCCTGATCTTCATCGAGATCAAGAGCCAAACTGCGATCTCTGACCTTGGCAATCACCGCCTCGATGCGCGCCGGGTCACGGGCTTCGTGCGGGTCGGTCTTGATCTGCGCCATGCGGGTCACATAGCCGTGCCGTTCGGCAAACAGGGTCAGCAGGGCCTGGTCGATACGATCGATCTCGGCGCGGACGTCGTCCTTGGTGATGCAGTCGTCGGGCAGTTTGGTGGCGGTCACGGCTCAATCCAGTCAGTTTAGCTGTTGCAGGTTTGCACCGCCCTGCCCGCGATTTCAACCGCCCCAATTGCGCAATTGGGCTAACTGCGGCTAACAAACCCAAATGTTGAATCAGTCGCAGACCGCCTGAAGCCTCGTCGTTTGAGACGGGGCATGAATGAACCAGTCGCCCGCCGTGCGAGATGCCGGCGGCCGGTATCGTTTGTTCGCGGGTCCATGACCCGCCGCTACAGGCAACTGATTTCCAATGGATATTTCTCGAGACGAACAGCGGGTGCTGCACGCACTGGCTCAGGGCGGCCGTATCGCGCTGCTCAAGAATGACGACGGCAAGGTTACCGGCCTTGAATTTTTCAACCGCGAAGGCTGGCTGATGAACAATTGCAGCCTGGTGCTGTTCCGCAAGCTCAAGGCCAAGCGCGCCATCAAATCGCAAGGTGGCAGACCGTATCAGATCACCAGGCGCGGTCTGGAACTGGTGCGCAGCGAGGTCAACAACCGGTAACGCTCCGGTTGCTGAAGGATCAGCCCATCACCGCCGAAACGCTGTGATTTGACTTTGTCCCTCCGCCACCCGCTGATTGCGGCAACGGGGGGACAATATGACCGGCCAGATTCGCCTTGGCGCCATTTTCTGGCTGCTGACCATTGAGTTCTTCATCGCCCAGTTCGTGGCGCAGGCGGCGTGGCCCGCCTATTCCATGGTGCTCGACGATATCAGCCTGCTCGGCGTCACCAGTTGCGGCAGCTTTATCAATCCTGCTCCCGGGGGCACCGAGCCGGTCTGCTCGCCACTCAGCCTCGTCTTTAACGCCGGCATGGCGCTCAATGGCCTGCTGGTGGTGCTAGGCGTCTGGTTCACCCGCACGCTCTGGCCGCAGGGCAAGTGGACGGTCGCGGCGCTCTGGCTGCTTGCCCTCGGCGGCGATGGCAGCATGCTGGTTGGTCTCTTCCCGCTCAATGTGATCCTGCCGCTGCACATGCTGGGCGCCGTCCTGTCTCTCGGCATCGCCTGCTTCGGGTTTTTCCTGCTGGGCGTCATCGTCTGGAAGCAACACCGGACCTTCGCGCTCTATACTATCGCGACCGGCGCCATCGCCCTGCTCGGCTTTGTGCTCTATGTCGCCGAAATCTACCTCGGCGGGCGTGGCACCATCGAGCGCGTTGCGGCATGGCCGCATACCATCTGGTACGTCGTCACCGGCCTGCTCATCCTGCGCGGTCGACTGACGTTCAAATAAATTGACAAATCAAGTCATGTTTGTTTGATGCGCGAAGCATCGTCGCCATTTTGGGGTGGCGATGCTTCTCATCGTACTAAAGGCATCTCTATGTTCGTGTCCGCCCGTCTTCGCGCTGCCAGCGTGTCGCTCCTTATGGTCGCAGCAACGCTGACCCCTGCCCTTGCCGCAGAAACCGTCAACTTCTCCTATGCGGACAACACGTCTGTCGTGCCTAAGGAGCCACTGCGCGTGGTGACCATTCAAGGTCGCACCGATCTGGAATTTGCTCTTATTGCGGGCTGGAACGTCGTCGCCAGCGGCAATTTCGTGGCTGGTCAGGACCGTCCCGGCGAGCAGTTCCCCGATCTGATGGCAGCCGACATGCCGATGCTGGCCGTCGACGTCACCAAGATCAATTTCGAGCAGCTGATCGCCTTTGAGCCCGACCTGATCATCATGGGCAGCTATGGCTATCAGACCGACTGGTACGACAATGCCCGCCTCAGCCAGATCGCGCCGATCCTGCCCGTCAGCGATGGCCATGACGGCTGGAAGACCGACCTCGTCGCCCAGCTGACCCAGTTCGGCCTTGCCGACAAGGCCGAGGCGCTGATCGTCAAATACGACGCTCGCATTGCCGAAATCAAAACCGAGATTGACCCGCTGGTCGCCGGCAAGAAGGTCGGCATCGTGGTGACGTCGGAAGATTCAGTCCTCGTGCAGCACTCAAACCTGCAGATGGTCACCGCGCACGACCTCGGCCTCGACCTGCCATTCTGGGACCCGGCGCTGGATAGCGGTACCGAATTTGCGCAGGAAAGCTATGGCGAACTTGCCCTGTTCGACCTGATCATGCGCCAGAACCAGGGCAGCGTTGATAGCGGCCCGCTATGGGATCGTCTGCCAGCCGTTGCCGCTGGCCATGTCTATGAAGTCGATCAGCGTGACAATCAGGGCTATGGCCTCGCTGGCCTGAACTTCGCCGAAAAGCTGCGCGAAGCCGCCTACCTGCTGCAGTAAAGCAGAAGGCCCCGGCGGATTGTCCACGGGGGCCTTTTTCTTAGTGCTTAGTGACTTCGCTCAAAGCCGCCGCGATGTGTTCCCACTCGCTTGCGACGCTCGCCGTAGCCCGGCGCTTGCCGGCCCGGCGATACCAGTAATCGGCATTTCCCATATCGGCCTCGATCCAGTGCATCAGCGCGTGGACCCAGTCGAAGGCCTGAACGCCCTCCATGGCCTGGACGATATTGTGCGCCTGCTCCCATTCGGAGCCAACGCGCAATTCACCCTTCTTGAGCCACCACAGCGCCTGCAGCGGTTTGCTCATGTCCTTGGGTGGCTCGGACCAGTCGAGCGAGGTGAAAATGTCAGCGGCCATCGGTGAAACCCTTGTCGGCCCGGACGCCGCACGCGGCGACGTCACAACCAATTTCAATTTGTGCATCCGGGGCAAATAAGGCGGATCGCAGAGTCAATCAAGTGGGACGGTGTCTGCCACGCCCTCGTGGTTCGAGGGTCGCTATGCTCCCACCTCACCATGAAGGCGACTAAGACACCGCACTATCAGTAGCCCTCATGGTGAGGTGCGAGGCCCTTGCCGAGCCTCGAACCACGAGGGCGTGCGGTTACCACCAACGCTTTGGCGAGAAGTCCAGATTTGCGCTCTTTTCGAGGACACGAGCCGCCGCGAACAGCGTCTCTTCGTCGAACGGCTTGCCGATCAGCTGCAGGCCAAGTGGCAGGCCCTTGCCGTCCTTGCCGGCCGGAACGGCGATGCCTGGCAGGCCGGCCATGTTCACGGTGACGGTGAAAACGTCGTTGAGATACATCGCCACCGGATCAGCCGCGAGGGCTTCGTCACCAATACCAAACGCAGCCGACGGCGTTGCCGGCGTCAGGATGGTATCGACGCCCGCATTGAACGCGTCTTCGAAGTCCTTCTTGATCAGCGTTCGTAGCTTCTGTGCCTTGACGTAGTAGGCGTCGAAATAGCCCGCGCTCAACACATAGGTGCCGATCATGATGCGGCGCTTCACCTCACGACCAAACCCGGCAGCGCGGGTCAGCTCGTACATGTCGGTGATGTCCTTGCCGCTGACGCGCAGGCCAAACTTGACGCCGTCATAACGCGCCAGGTTGGACGAAGCCTCGGCCGGTGCCACGATGTAATAGGCTGGCAGAGCGTACTTCGTGTGCGGCAGCGAGATGTCCTTGATCGTCGCGCCTTCGGCCTTGAGCCATTCCAGCCCCTGGGTCCACAGCTTTTCGATCTCGGCCGGCATGCCGTCCATGCGGTATTCGCGCGGCACGCCAATCACGAGGCCTTTGACGCCGCGTTCAACGGCCGCGGCAAAGTCCGGCACAGCCAGATCGACGCTGGTCGAATCCTTGACGTCAAAACCCGACATGGACGTCATCAGCAGCGCGGCGTCTTCCACCGTGCGGGCAATCGGGCCAGCCTGATCGAGCGAAGATGCGAAAGCCACCGTGCCCCAGCGCGAGCAACGACCATAGGTTGGCTTAATGCCGACAGTACCGGTAAACGCGGCCGGCTGGCGGATCGAGCCGCCGGTATCGGTTGCCGTCGCGCCAGCGCAAAGCCAGGCCGAAACCGCAGCGGCCGAGCCACCCGACGAACCACCCGGCACCAGATTGGCATTGCTGCCTTCGGCGCGGAACGGGCTGACGACGGGGCCGTAATAGCTCGTCTCGTTGGACGAACCCATGGCGAATTCGTCCATGTTGAGCTTGCCCAGCATCACCGCGCCATCGCGCCACAGATTGGACGTCACCGTCGATTCATATTCGGGCTTGAAGCCATCGAGAATATGGCTGGCCGCCTGGGTATGCACGCCCTTGGTGGCGAACAGATCCTTGATGCCGAGCGGAATACCTTCGAGCGTGCCGCCCTGCCCCTGAGCCAGCTTTGCGTCGCTGGCCTTGGCCATGTCGAGTGCCTGCTCAGGCGTCACCGCCACATAGGCATTGAGGCTCGGATTGGCTTCTTCGATCGCCTTGAGATAGGCGCCGGTCAGCTCGGTCGCGGTGAAGGTCTTTGCGGAAAGACCCTTGCGGGCTTCGGCTAGGCTCAGTTTGGTCAGATCAGTCAACGGAAATCTCGCTCAGATTGTCGCAGCGGGTATAGAGGGTCACGCCGGGATTGGTGGTCGGCCCAGTCGGCTCGAAAATGCCTGCGCTCACCATCATCGCATCATAGCTCGAAACCACCTGAATGGTGTTTTCGCTATGAGGCGCAATAGCCAGCGTGTCGGGATAAAGCTCGCCCGGCAGTTCGCAGACTGCATCGACATGCAGCAGCGGTGTGAGTGGTCGGCTCTTGATATCATAAAAATGGCACTGGAACTCCATCGACTGGATGCCATCAGCAAAGCTCAGCGCCAGAAAGTCGCTATCCATAAAGGCTTCTACGCCCTTGCTCTCCAGCGCCTTACAGGCCGTTGGATCGCTGACATAGATCTTGGTCTGGTCAATGACCATGTCTTCCTGCGCCATTGTGGGCACAGCCAGCATCAGCAATGCGGGAACCAGAAAAGCCTTCACGCAGGTTCTTCCTGATTGAGTGGCAGCTCGAAAAACGCCGACCATTCGCTGTCGGGATAGTCGAGGAACGGACCACGCGTCACAAAACCGCTACGGGTATAAAGCCGATGGGCTTCCGCCATGCCTTCGCCGGTACCGGTCTCCAGCATCAGCGTCGCCATGCCCTTGTCGCGGGCAAGCTTCACAATGGCCTCTAGCAGGGTCGAGCCAACGCGTTTGCCACGCACAGCCGGGTCGGTGAACATGCGTTTGACTTCGCCGAGCGCGCCCGAATGCACCTTGAGCGCCCCGATGCCAATGGCATTGCCAGCCTCGTCGCGCGCCACGAACAGCGTCGTGTCGGCGCCGGCCATCTGTTCCACCGTCATCTTGAACTGGAATTCCAGTGGCGACAGCGGCAGCAGATGGTCGTTCAGCTTGGCGACGAGCGCTCGCACGTCGTCCTGCAAAGGCGTCTCAATGGCGACGGTAACCGCCATTATTCGATGACCTTTGGCACCATGAAGAAGTTGTCTTCGCTCAGTGGAGCGTTGCTGACGATCTTTTCGGGATAGCCGCCATCGGTGACCACGTCATCGCGGCGGCGCAGCGTCATCGGGGTGACCGAGGTCATCGGCTCGACGCCCTCGACATTGACCTCAGCAAGCTGCTCGACAAAGCCCAGGATGGCATTGAGCTCTTCCTGATAGCTGGACACTTCGTTTTCTTCGATGCGAATACGCGCCAGGCGCCCGATGCGCTTTACGGTTGCAGCGTCGACAGACATGACAAACTCCAGAAACAGCGGCTCATTTGCGGCCGTTATTAGCAACCACGCGCCAAAAAAGACAATGAAAATGGCTAATGCCTGCCATCAGATTTCCAACGCAAGCCCAGCCTGCAGCGCCATCAGCCCAGCGCCGTCCAGCTGATCGCGCAGCGCAGGAATAGCGACATCGACCGCATCTTCGTCGCCAGCCAGCACCAAAAGCCGCGGCGGCGTGTCGTCCAGCACTGCGGCGCCAAGCCGCGTCAGCCCAGCGCCATGGCCAAAAACCACCAGCACCGCACTATCGGTCCACCGCCCCAAAGGCGGCACCTCGCCCGCGATCAGCATCAACGGCGGCTCGCCCACCGCATCGATCAACACCGCACCCGCCCCGGCAGAAAATGTCTCGACCACCGGCGGCGCA
The DNA here is from genome assembly GCF_040546815.1 of Devosia sp. 2618. Classification (NCBI taxonomy): domain Bacteria; kingdom Pseudomonadati; phylum Pseudomonadota; class Alphaproteobacteria; order Hyphomicrobiales; family Devosiaceae; genus Devosia; species Devosia sp. 2618. Next base: position 1,479,411 of record NZ_JBEPOO010000001.1, on the reverse strand, counting down.
TCGCTCGGCGTATCCAGCAACCGCTCCGCCTTCCGCCGTTTCCACCGGCCGGTTTCCACACGCGGCAAATCCACGCCAAACCGCTCGATCACCCCATCGGCGCCCGACACCAGCTCCACCGCATCGATTCCCCCCGGCGCCCCAGCAGCATCCACCACCAGAATCGCCCCCCCGATATGCACACGGATCGTCGTCCCGCCAAACCAGGTCAGTTTCATGCGCTGCTTTCCTGTCGCCAAACCGGGCTGCACCCTATAGGACGGCAATGATGTGGCAAGAGAGCCTGATATGACCGAAGAATTTGCCAATCCCCTCGAATCCATCCCGGCCACCGGCCGTATTATGGGGCTCGATCTGGGCACCAAGACCATTGGTGTCGCGGTGTCCGATGGCATGCGCTATTCGGCCAGCCCGCTCGAAACCATCAAGCGCACCAAGTTCACAGCCGATGCCATTCGGATCGATGAGCTGATCGCGCAGAATCAGGTCGTCGGCATCATTTTGGGCCTGCCGCTTAATATGGACGGCTCCGAGGGGCCCCGCGTGCAGTCTACCCGCGCCTTCGCCCGCAGCCTCGCCCAACGCATCACCTTGCCGATCGCCTTCTGGGACGAGCGCCTTTCCACCAGCGCCGTCACCCGCATGATGATCGAAGCCGACCTCCGCCGCGACCGCCGCGCCGAAGTCGTCGACAAACTCGCCGCCAGCTATATTTTGCAAGGCGCGCTGGATCGTTTGAGAAATTAGTCGTTCAACCAAACCACTTTTAGTTCCAACGTCATTGCCCGGCTTGTCCGGGCACTGCGCGTGCCAAACCATGGATCACCCGGACAAGCAGGGTGATGACGGCGTAACGCCGTCCAGCAATAATCGTACGAAAATTGCATAGCATGCTTGCCCCTCAGCTCCCCCTCCACTAAACCCCGCTAAACATCAGGGATGGGAGCGCATGGCCCAAGATCGCGCCAGCAAAACCTCGACGCCCGTCGGTTCGTCCGGCGATTTTCCCCCTTTCAATCAGCGGCACCTGCTTTCCATCGCCGATCTCAAGCAACATGAGATCGTGGATCTGCTCGATCGCGCGGAGGCCATGGTGCCCGTGTCGCGGCAGGAGCGGAAAAGCCATCCGACGCTGAGCGGCAAGACACAGATCAATCTGTTCTTCGAGCCGTCCACCAGGACGCAAGGCTCGTTCGAGATCGCCGGCAAGCGCCTTGGCGCGCTGGTGATGAACATGTCGGTCAAGTCCAGCTCGGTCTCCAAGGGCGAAACGCTGGTCGATACCGCCGCGACGCTCAACGCCATGCGCCCCGACGTCATCGTCGTGCGCCACTCGGCGGCCGGCGCGGTGGAACTGCTGAGCCAAAAGGTCGGCTGCGCGGTGATCAATGCCGGTGACGGCGCCCACGAGCATCCCACCCAGGCCCTGCTCGACGCCCTGACCATCCGCAATCACAAGGGCCGGATTTCGGGCCTCACCGTTGCCATCTGCGGCGACATCGCCAATTCGCGCGTGGTGCGCTCCAATCTGCTACTGCTTGGGGCGCTCAATGTGCGCACCCGTGTCATTGCACCGCGCAATCTGCTGCCGTCCGGCATCGAACATCTCGCCACCGAAGTCTTCACCGACATGCGCGAGGGCCTCAAGGATGTTGACGTCGTCATGATGCTGCGCCTCCAGCATGAGCGCGCCAATGGCCGCATGATCCCGTCCGTCCGGGAATATTACCGCTTCTACGGCCTCGACGCCGAAAAGCTGGCTTTCGCCAAGCCCGACGCCATCGTCATGCATCCCGGCCCGATGAACCGCGGCGTCGAGATCGACCCCGCCATTGCCGACGGCCCGGCCTCGGTCATCACCGATCAGGTGGAAATGGGCGTCGCCGTGCGCATGGCCGTGCTCGATGCCTTGCTGCCCGCAGGAGACAGCGCATGACCCGGCCCTTACTCATTGAAAATGCCCGCATCGTTGACCCGGCGACCGGCACCGATGCCAAGGGCGCCGTGCTGATCGAGAACGGCATTATCGCCGAAGTCGCCATTGGCGCACCGATTGGCGTGCCCGAAGGCGCCGAAGTCATCAATGCCAAGGGGCTGATTCTCTCTCCCGGCCTCATCGACATGCGCGTCTTTACCGGCGAGCCCGGCAAGGAATATCGCGAAACGCTGCAATCGGCCGGCGAAGCCGCCGCCGCCGGTGGCGTCACCAGTTTCGTCATGATGCCCGATACCACGCCCGTGGTGGACGACGGCGCACTGGTGGACTTTTTGATCCGCCGCGCCAAGGCGACATCCAAGGTCAATGTGCTCCCCGCAGCTGCGATCACCAAAGGCCTGGCCGGTCAGGAGATGACAGAGTTCGGCCTGTTACAGGAGGCCGGTGCCGTCTGCCTTACCGATGGCCGCCACTCGATCCAGTCGACGTCCCTGCTCCGCACCGTCATGAGCTACGCCGCCAATTATGGCATGACGGTCGTCCATCATGTTTCCGACAAAAGCCTCACCGGCGACGGCGTGATGAACGATGGCCTGTTCGCCACGATTCTCGGCCTAAAGGGCATCCCGCGCGAAGCCGAGACGATTCCACTGGCTCGCGACCTGCAGCTGGCAGCCCTTACCGGCACCAAATATCACGCCGCGCAGATTTCCTGCGCCGGTTCGGTCGAACTGATGGCTGCAGCAAAAAAGCGTAACAAGTCAGTTACGGCAGGCATTTCGATCAATAACCTCGCGCTCAACGAGAACGACATCGGCCGCTATCGCAGCTTCTTCAAGCTCTCGACGCCGCTGCGCTCCGAAGATGACCGTCAGGCGGTGATCGAGGGCCTGCGCAACGGCACGATCGACACCATCCATTCCGACCATGACCCGCAGGACACCGAGGTCAAGCGCCAGCCCTTCGCCGAAGCCTCCGACGGCGCCATCGGCCTCGAAACGTTGTTGGCGGCCGCTCTGCGCCTCGTTCATTCAGGCGATGTCGATCTGCTGACCGTCCTCCGCGCCATGACCATTCGTCCGGCCGAAATCCTCGGCCTTGCGTCGGGCCGCATCGCCAAGGGCGCGCCGGCAGACCTGATCCTGTTCGATCTCGATTACCCCTGGCAGGTCAGCGAGAAAGACATCCGCTCGCGCTCGCGCAATACCAGCTTTGAAGGTGCGCGACTGGCCGGCAAGGTCATGCGGACCATTGTCGGCGGCGTGACGGTTCATACGCACGAAGACTAGGCCCGGCGCCTCAGCAGGCCAAACCTTCTCCCTCCTTCGTCATTGCCCGGCTTGTCCGGGCAATCCAGGTCTCGGTTGGAGTAGAAAAATGGATTACCCGGACAAGCCGGGTAATGACGACAGGGCGCAGTGATGGCGCTCAATCACTGGCAAAGACGGGGCCAACCAAGCTTTCTCCGCATAAATCCAATCACCCTCCCCCTTGTGACCCTCCCCAATCTAGGGGTACTTCTCGACACAACGCCTTGGGGATCATTCTATGTCAGCCGAAACCATCACCCTGCTCTACGCAGCCATCGTGGGTTACCTCTGTGGCTCGGTCCCGTTTGGGCTGCTGGTCACCCGCGCGGCCGGCATGGGCGACATCCGATCCATCGGCTCGGGCAATATCGGCGCCACCAATGTGCTGCGCACCGGCAATCGCTGGGCCGCCGCTGCAACGCTGCTGCTCGATGCCGCCAAGGCGGCGCTGCCGGTGCTGGTTGCGCGCTACTATTGGGGCGAACAGGCGGCCATGGTCGCCGCCATTTTCGCCTTCATCGGTCACTGCTTCCCGGTCTGGCTTGGCTTTAAGGGCGGCAAGGGCGTCGCCGTGATGATCGGTTCGCTCCTGGCGCTGAGTTGGCCCGTCGGGCTGATCTTTTGCGCCGTGTGGCTCATCATTGCCTTTGCGCAGAAGTTGAGCTCGCTGGCTGCCCTTACCGCCGCCACCACCGCACCGATCTTTGCTTTCGTCATCAACAATGAATGGCTGGCCGGAACGGCGGCGGTCATGGCGCTGCTGCTGTTCTTCCAGCACCGCACCAATATCGCGCGCCTGATGGCCGGCACCGAGCCCAAGATCGGCTCCGAGAAAAAGGCGTCCTAACCTGTGGCAGCTTTTCTGGCTGCCACACTGACTGACGCGCAACGCACCGCCTGGCTTCGCCTGCTGCGGACAGACAATGTCGGCCCCGCCACCTTTCGCCAATTGCTCAACCGCTTCGGCTCGGCCGAGGCGGCGCTCGATGCCCTGCCCGACCTGCTCAAACGCACCGGCAAGCCGATTCGCATCACCAGCCAATCTGCAGCCGAAGACGAACTGGCCGGGCTGTCACACTATGGCGCCCGCATGGTGGCCACCGGCGAGCCCGACTATCCGCAGCTGCTCAATTACATCCCCGCATCGCCGCCCCTGCTCACCATGGTAGGCGGCGCCAATCTGGACTGGCAGCGCACCGTCGGCATTGTCGGCGCCCGCAACGCGTCCTCGGCGGGCATCAAGATGACCCGCCTGCTCGCCACCGATCTCGGAGAGCGCGGCTACACAATCGTCTCCGGCCTCGCGCGCGGCATCGACACCGCCGCCCACCGCGCCACCCTCACCACCGGCACCATTGCCGTCCTGGCTGGCGGCTTCGACAAGATCTACCCTGACGAAAACATCCCCCTCGCCCACGACATTCTCGATAATGGCGGCGCCTTGCTGACCGAAATGCCGCTCGGCTGGGAACCCCGCGCCCGCGATTTCCCAAGGCGTAACCGACTGGTTTCCGGTCTATCACTCGGCATTGTCGTGGTGGAAGCCGCCAAGCGCAGCGGCTCGCTGATCACCGCCCGCCTCGCCCTTGAGCAAAACCGCGATGTTTTCGCCGTGCCCGGCTCCCCGCTCGATCCGCGCGCCGAGGGTGGCAATGCGCTGATCCAGCAAGGCGCCAAGCTCATCACCAATGCCGAGGACATTATCGAAACCCTTGGCAGCGCCGACCCAGCCCGCAGCGCATTGTTTGACCGCGACTGGGAACCCGATCTGACGCCCGATGCCCCACCGCCCAGCGAAGACGACAAATCCCGCCTGCTGTCGGCGCTCAGTTCCACGCCGGTCGAAGTCGACGAACTCATCCGCCAGTCGGGCCTCACCGTCTCGGCCATGCAGATGCTGCTGCTCGAACTCGATCTGGCCGGATCTATCGAATGGTCCAGCGGCCAGCTGGTGGCGCTCAAGTATCAGTGAATCCTCTCGGCCCGCAGTTTGTGCCAAACTCAACTCAGGGTTTGGAGGACAATGCCGTGCGTTCCATTATTGCCGTGTTGCTTCTTCTCGGGAGTGTCGCGATGGCTAAAGCCGATGTCCTCACCGCCGTAACCCAGCGCGATCATCAAACCCTCTCCGCTTTGCTTGAGGCGGGCAGCAATCCCGATCAGCGCAATGGTGAGGGGCAGACCGCCCTGCTGGTCGCTGTCTGGGAGAACGATGTCGCCGCCGCGCGCCTGCTGCTGGCCGCCGGGGCCGACGTCAACGCCAAGGACAGTATCAATGACAGTCCATTCCTCTTGGCCGGCGCACGCGGGCGCTTGGACATTCTCAAACTCATCCTCGAACACGGCCCAGACCTCGAGGCCCGCAATCGCTTCGGCGGCACCGCGCTGATCCCGGCCGCCGAACGCGGGCATCTCGAAACCGTCCAGGTGCTGCTCGCGGCAGGCGTTGATCCCAACCACATCAACAATCTCGGCTGGACCGCCTTGATGGAAGCCGTGATTCTGGGCGATGGCAGCGAGGTCTATCAGCGCATCGTCACGGCGCTGCTCGAAGGCGGTTCCGATCCGGCAATCCCCGATGGCAATGGCGTCACCGCCCATGAGCACGCCACCGAGCGCGGCTATGACGCCATCGCGGCGCTGCTGACACCCTAAATCACTGTGCAGAAATCTCTCCCCTTTGGGGAGGAGGCCGACTTCGCTCGCGAGCCCGTTGACACCGCCAACGGGCTTCACCATGTTGCGCCACTTCTCACCAAGCGTTGCGGAACGGGTACTCCATGAAGGTCGTTGTCGTTGAAAGTCCGGCTAAAGCCAAGACAATCAACAAGTATTTGGGTTCAGGTTATGAAGTCCTGGCCTCCTTCGGCCACGTCCGCGATTTGCCGGCCAAGGATGGTTCGGTTCGTCCAGACGAAGATTTTGCCATGTCCTGGGAGGTCGATACGGCCTCCAAGAAACGCCTGAGCGATATCTCCAACGCGCTCAAGGGCGCCGACGGCCTGATCCTCGCAACCGACCCTGACCGCGAAGGTGAAGCGATTTCCTGGCACGTCCTCGACGTGCTCAAGGCCAAAAAATCGATCAAGAAGGACATGACCGTCCAGCGTGTGGTGTTCAACGCCATCACCAAGGATGCTGTCACCGCCGCGATGGCCAAACCGCGCGATATCGACATGCCGCTGGTCGATGCCTATCTGGCGCGCCGCGCACTCGACTATCTGGTGGGTTTCACGCTCTCCCCCATCCTGTGGCGCAAGCTGCCGGGCTCCCGCTCGGCTGGCCGCGTGCAGTCGGTGGCACTGCGTCTGGTGTCCGATCGCGAAGCCGAGATCGAAAAGTTCAAGGCCGATGAATATTGGTCCGTCGAAGCCAAGCTGGCCCAGTCCGGCAAGAGCTTCCTCGCCCGCCTGTTCTCGGTCGATGGCAAAAAGACCGACAAGCTCGACATCAAGACCGGCGAAAACGCTGCCGAGCTGAAAAAGCTCATCGAGGCTGGCCAATTCAATGTGTCGTCGGTCGAAAAGAAGCCGACCAAGCGCAATCCCTATGCGCCTTTCACCACCTCGTCCCTGCAGCAGGATGCGTCGTCGCGCCTTGGCCTTTCACCATCGCGCACCATGCAGATCGCCCAGCGTCTCTACGAAGACGGTCTCATCACCTATATGCGTACCGACGCCGTGCAGATGGCGCCTGAAGGCATTGCCATGGCCCGTTCGGTGATCGGCAAATATTTCGGCGAAGAATACCTCCCCGAAAAAGCCCGCATCTACCAGACCAAGGCCAAGAACGCCCAGGAGGCGCACGAAGCAATCCGTCCCACGGATATGTTCAAGCGCCCCGAGCAGCTCCATCTCGATGCCGACCAGTCCAAGCTCTATGGCCTGATCTGGCGCCGCACGCTTGCGTCGCAGATGAAGTCGGCCGAGATCGACCGCACCACGGTCGATATCGCCGTCAACGTCCCCGGCCGCGCCGTTGAACTGCGCGCCGTCGGCTCGGTCGTCACCTTCCCCGGCTTCCTCAAGCTCTGGGGCGTCGAAGCCAAATCCGATGAAGACACCGAGGACGAGGATGATCGCGAGCTGCCACCAATGGCCGTTGGCGACAAGCCGGCTTTGCAGGCTGTCGAAATCGAACAGCACTTCACCCAGCCGCCAAGCCGCTACACCGAAGCGAGCCTGATCAAGAAGATGGAAGAGCTCGGCATCGGTCGTCCGTCCACTTATGCCGCCACGCTGACCACCCTCAAGGACCGCGACTATGTCCGCCTTGAAGGCAAGGCGCTGCACCCCGAAGATCGCGGCCGCATCGTTACGGCATTCCTCGAAAACTTCTTCAACCGCTACGTCGAGTACGGCTTCACTGCGGGTCTTGAAGAGCAGCTCGATCAGGTGTCTGCCGGCGAGCTTGAATATAAGACCGTGTTGCGCGACTTCTGGCGCGACTTCACGGCCGCCACCGAGGAAATCAAGGACCTGCGTGTCTCTGAAGTGCTCGACGCGCTCAACGACGCCCTCGCCAGCCGCATTTTCCCGCCCAAGGAAGATGGCTCCGATCCACGCAAGTGCCCTACATGCGGCACCGGCCAGCTATCGCTGAAGCTCGGCAAGTTCGGTGCCTTTATCGGCTGCTCGAACTATCCAGAGTGCAAGCACACCATGCAGCTTTCCGACGCGGCCAATGGCCAGTCGGGCGAAGCCGCAGCCGGTGACGGCGTCCTGGGTACCGATCCGGAATCGGGCGAAGAGGTTCACCTCAAGTCCGGCCGTTTTGGTCCATATGTCCAGCTCGGCGATGGCAAGGAGCCCAAGCGCTCGTCCCTTCCAAAGGGCTGGGAAGCGGGCACCATGACGCTGGAATCAGCGCTCAAGCTGTTGTCCCTGCCGCGCGAAGTGGGCTTGCATCCTGAAACACAGCTCCCCATCTCTGCCGGATTGGGTCGCTATGGCCCCTTCATCCTGCACGATGGCAAATACGCCAACCTGCCCGATGTCGAAGAAGTCTTCACCGTCGGCATCAATCGCGCCGTCGATCTGATCGCCCAAAAGGCGGCCGGTGGCTTCAAGCGCGGTGGCGGTGCGGCTGTTGCCGCCATCCAGACCTTCGAGCATGACGGCGGCCCGATCACCGTCCGCGCCGGCCGCTATGGCCCCTACGTCAATCAGGGCAAGCTCAACGCCACCATCCCCAAGGATGTCGCGCCTGAGGCGGTGACGGTCGAACAGGCCGTCGCCTGGATAGCTGCCCGCGCTGAAGCGACAGGCACCAAGGTCAAAAAGGCTCCGGCGAAAAAGGCCGCAGCCAAAAAGCCTGCCGCCAAGAAACCGGCTGCTGCCAAGAAACCGGCTGCTGCCAAGACCACCGCGGCAAAGACCACCGCGACCAAAACCGCAGCCGCCAAAAAGCCGGCAGCGAAAAAGGCTGCACCCAAGAAGGTCGTGTCTGACGAAGACGTGCCGTTCTAGCAATTGCTGCAAGCCCGATCAGGGCTTGCGCAAACCATTGGGCGGCGTAAATCTCCTCTCGGTTCGAGAGGAATGATCCATGCGTGCTTTCTTGCTGGCCTGCGCCCTGCTTTGCGCAGGCATCGGATCAGTTTCTGCTGCACCGTGGCAGGAGCCGTCGCTGCACCTGTCGAAATCCGATGGCGGCCCGCGCGTCGCCATCACGCTCGACGCCTGTATGGGCAGCATCGACACACGCATTCTCAATCTGCTGCTGACCGAAAAAATCCCGGTTACGCTGTTCGTCACCGAGCGCTGGCTGCACAACAATCCCGAAACCATTGCGGTTATCGCCAAGCACCCCGATCTGTTCGACATCGAAAACCACGGCCGCAATCACGTGCCGGCCGTAACCGGCACCGAAAAACCCTATGGCATCACGCCGGCGGGTACTCTGGTTGCGGTGGATGACGAAGTGCTCGGCGGCTCACAGGCGATCCAGACCGCCTTCGGCACCACGCCGACCTGGTTCCGTGGCGCCACCGCACTCTATACGCCCGACGCCATGGACGAAATCGGCAAGCTTGGTTTCAATATTGCGGGCTTTTCGCTCAACGCCGATTTCGGCGCGACGGCCTCAGCTGACAAGGCCGAAGCCATGGTCAAATCGGCCAAGGACGGCGACGTGCTGATCGCCCATATCAACCAGCCCACCAAAGCCGCCGGCGACGGCGTTGCCCGTGGCCTGCTGTTCCTGAAACAGCACGGTTACCAGTTCGTTCGTCTCGGCGATCTGCGCTAGAGCAGGCTTGATCGCAAAAGTCCCCGGCTGTTAGGCCGGGGTGAGTGTTCAGGAAACCTGCGCCGGGGCTAATCGGCGCTTTGGCTGGCAACGCGCCGGTTGTCACCGACGCGCCGCTACAGCCATCATGGCCAAAACGACTGCCAAGGCGATGGGCCTTTGGTCTGGCTAGACGTGCAGACGCGCAGGTGATGGTCGGCCTTGGGTTTCCATGCCTTTCTCGCCGTCAGCGGCCGCAAACAGGTGTTCGGGAACGCGACGTGGCGCTTCGTAGCTTGCCAAACACCATGGGCAACGAACGGCGGCACGTGGCCGGGGTCCAGCGCATGACTGACAGAGCCTAAGGGCGGGCATGAAAAACCTCCTGGCTTCGCGACCTCACGGATCGGAAGCTGTAACATTGGTGAAAACGAAACGAGCTTGCGCTCGCCCCCCAGATCGCCGCAGTTTGAGGCGTTTCAATGGCTTGTTTGGTCAAGCCAATGTTATGCGCTAGTCCTTTGGCAGGGCTTGACGCCCCGCCGCGCTAGCCGATGGTCCGTTCGATCATCGAAAGCCAGTTGCCCATGGCGATCTTGCGCACCAGCGCCTCGCCATAACCCTTGTCGAGCAGCGCCTGCAGCAGCTTTGGCACGCCGGTGACGTCGCCGATCACCGTCGGCACCTGAGCCCCGTCGAAATCGCTGCCCAGCGCCACGCCATCCTCGCCCAGTGCCTCCACCAGCGCATCGACATGGCGCACCATCAGGTCGAGTTCGGTATCGGCAACAAACTTGCCATCGGGGCGCAAAAAGCCGGTGGCAAAGTTCAGCCCGACGATACCGCCACTCTCGCGGATGGCGGCCAGCTGCCAATCCACCAGATTGCGCGCATGCGGGCTGATGGCGTGGACGTTGGAGTGCGTGGCGACCAGCGGCTTGTCGCTGATTGCCGCCACATCGCGGAAACCCGCCGCATTGAGATGCGACAGGTCGATCATCACGCCCAGACGATTGCTGACACGCACCAGCTCCTTGCCGGCATCGGTCAGCCCAGGGCCAATGTCGGGATCGACATTGTGACGGAACGGAACGCCGGTACCGAACGCATTGGCCCGGCTCCAGACGATGCCGACCGAGCGGAGCCCCGCCGCATAAAGCACGTCCAGCGACCGGAAGTCGGTGTCGATGGCCTCGGCCCCCTCGATATGGAATATCGCCGCCAGCGTGCCCGCAGCAGTCGCGGCGCGCACCTCGGCCGCCGTCCGGCACACGGCCAAAGCGCCAGCGCGTTTCAGGCGGAACATTATCGACGCCATGCCGTTTGTGGGTGTCAGCGCATCGCTCTGCGCCAGCTCCGGCGGGAGGTTGGGATCGAGCGCCGAACTCCCCGACACGCTCGCCAAAGTTCCCTTCAGCGGCGGCGGAAACATCGCGAAAAACCCGCCCGCCATGCCCGCAGCCTTCGCCTTGGGCAGATCAATGTGCCCACCCACGCCACCCTCGATAAAGGCGCGATCCTTGTCGGGCCCCTCTACGCCAAGCAGTCGCAATAGCGTGTCATTGTGGCCGTCAAAGAAGGGAATGGTCATGGGGGAATCAGTCTCACTATCAGAGCGCCGATAGAACCCCCTCCCACCCCGCGCCTCAAGAGGCAGGGTGAAATCGAGCGCCACGCCCTCGTGGTTCGAGGCTAGCGAAGAACTCGCACCTCACCATGAGGTCTACTTTGGCACCGCATCAACAGTAGCCCTCATGGTGAGGTGGGAGCGCAGCGACCCTCGAACCACGAGAGCGTGCCCCCGGCCCCACCACCCAATTTGGCAAACTGCCCGCCATCCCCTACATATCAATCAACTCAAACGAAAATTTCTTATGGCCAAGCCAACAAAACCAAAAAACACATCCGGCCCACGTCGCGCCACGACACCGCGCGCCGATACTCTTCCCACCCGCGAACAGTTGCTCGAAGCACTCGCCCAGCAGTCCGACATCAAGGGCAAGCGCGATCTTGCAAAGGTGTTCGGCATTCGCGGCGATATGCGGCGGCCGTTCAAGGCCATGCTCGCCGAGCTTGAGGGTGAAGGCGTCATCACGCGCACCCGCAAGGCGCTGCGCCGCACCGCTGCCCTACCCCTTGTGACCGTGCTCGATATTCCGAGCGACGCCGATCCCGATCACCTGCATGCTTTCCCATCGCAGTGGAATGACGAAGAAGGCGAAAAGCCCCGCGTCCTCGTGCTCGGTGGCCGCGACGCCCGCGTCGTGCCGGCGCCCGGCGATCGTATTCTGGCCCGCATCGATGCCGGCGACGCCGAAGTGCCGTTCTACACCGCCAAGGCAATGAAGATTCTCGACAAGCCGCGTCGCGGCCAGATCGGCATTGTCCGCATGGACGAAGACGGCGCCCGCCTCATTCCGGTCGACCGCAAGCAAAAGGAAATGCGCATCCCGCTTGGGGATTTGCTCACCGCTGCCGAAGGCGATCTCGTCGAAGTCGAGGTCAAACTCTCCGGCCGCCTGATGATTCCACGCGCCAAGGTCACCGCCGTCATCGGCAATCCGATGTCGGAAGGCGCGGTTAGCCTCATCGCCATCCACAACCTCGAAATCCCCTATACCTTCCCGCAATCGGTGATCCGCGAAGCCGAAGAGGCCAGGGAAGCGACCCTCAAGGGCCGTGAAGACTGGCGCGACGTGCCGCTCATCACCATCGACCCGTTCGATGCCAAGGACCACGACGACGCGGTCTATGCCGAACCGGACAAAGACGCCGCCAATGAAGGCGGCCATATCGTCACCGTCGCCATCGCCGACGTCGCCGCCTATGTGCGCCCCGGCACCCCGCTGGATCGCGAAGCTTACCTTCGCGGCAACTCGGTCTATTTCCCCGACCGTGTCGTCCCCATGCTGCCCGAGCGCATTTCAAACGAGCTGTGCTCGCTCAAGGAAGGCGAACCGCGCGCGGCGCTCGCCGTCCGCATGGTCTATGGCGCCGATGGCCGCAAGCGCAGCCACAGCTTCCATCGAATCCTGATGCGCTCGGCCGCCAAGCTGAGCTACCAACAGGCTCAGGAGGCCGTGGACGGCAATCCCGACGACAAGACGGGTCCGCTCCTCGCCCCTATCCTCAAGCCGCTCTATGCCGCTTACGCGGTCATGGCGAAGGCTCGTGATCAGCGTGGACCGCTCGACCTCGACCTTCCCGAGCGCAAGATCGTGCTCGACGACAAGGGCCTCGTCAAAGACATCCGGATTCCAGAGCGTCTCGACGCCCATCGGCTGATCGAAGAAATGATGATCGCGGCCAACGTTGCGGCCGCCGAAACGCTCGAAGAAAAAAACACGCCCCTGCTCTATCGCGTCCACGATGTTCCATCGTCCGAGAAACTGCAGGCCCTGCGCGATTTCCTCGGTTCGCTCGATATTTCGATTAAGAAGTCCGACGCCGTCCGCGCCAGCGATTTCAATGGCATTCTCGGCCAGGCCCGCAAGGCCGGCAATATCGAGCAGGTCAGCGAGATGGTGCTGCGCAGTCAGGCGCAGGCGATCTACGACAACGTCAATATCGGCCATTTCGGCCTCAACCTGCAGCGCTATGCCCACTTCACCTCGCCGATCCGCCGCTATGCCGATCTCATCGTCCACCGGGCGCTGATCAGGGCACTCGGCTTTGGCGACGACGGGCTGACCGAAAACGAAGCGGTCAAGCTGCAGGGCATCGCCCAGCACATCTCGGCCACCGAACGCCGCGCCATGATGGCCGAGCGCGAAACCTCAGACCGTCTGCTGGCCCAGTTCCTCGCCACCAAGATCGGCGCCAACTTCCAGGGCCGCATTTCTGGCGTCACCCGCTCGGGCCTCTTCGTCAGGCTGCTCGAGACCGGCGCCGATGGCTTCATCCCGGCCTCGACGCTAGGCGAAGATTATTATCGCTACACCGAAGACCAGCAGGCCATGATTGGCGAGCGCACGGGCGAAAAGTTCACCCTCGGCGATCGCGTAACCGTCCGGCTACTCGAAGCCGCTCCGGTTGCCGGGGCGCTGCGGTTTGAGCTGCTGTCCGAAGGCACACGCGGCAATCCGTCATCTGGTCGCCGCAGCTCAAAGCGCCCATCTAGGTCGTATGGCCCCAAGGGCCGCAAAAAGAGGTGATGAAGATGGAAGGCAAGGCCAAGCAACTCGAAAGGCGCAGCGTCGGTCAGGCGATGTGGAGAGGCACTCTTTGCAAGTGCCCGCACTGTGGCCAGGGCAAGATGTTCCGCGCCTACCTCAAGGTTGCTGATAATTGCTCGGTCTGTGGCGAACAGCTCAATCTGCACCGCGCAGATGACTTCCCGCCATACATTGCCATCACCATTGTCGGCCACATCCTGATCCTTGTCATGATGCACATGGAAATGGTCTGGCACGTCAATCCGCTGACCTACCTCTACACCATGGTGCCGCTGGCCGTGATCATGCCGCTGGCAATGCTGCCCTCGATCAAGGGTTCGATCGTCGGCCTGCAGTGGGCCAACCACATGTATGGCTTCGGTACCGGCCAGATCGACTGATCTGGCTTGACATTCGAGCGCAAATCCGTAGTTTGCGCCCAAATTCCGGCGCCGGGGAATCCGCGGCGCCTTCGCTTTTATGAGGACTGACAAATGGCCAAAGCCGCTTCCGTCAAGATCAAGCTCGTGTCGACGGCTGATACTGGCTATTACTACGTCACCAAGAAGAACGCCCGCACCCAGACCGAGAAGCTCTCGTACAACAAGTACGATCCGGTTGTGCGCAAGCACGTCGAGTTCAAGGAAGCCAAGATCAAGTAATCTGGCGCCTTCTCGATACGAAATCGAAAAACCCCGCATCATCGATGCGGGGTTTTTTGTTGCTCTGTGACGGGAGCGGGAAACTGGTGACACTCGATGCTAACAATGTGTTAGCCAATTCGGCGTCAAAGCGGTGATGAGTGGCTGGTCCGGAGCGGCATGTCGAAGAGGCCACTCTGTCCGCGTCCGGACCAACCGCCCTACGGGACTCAGGAGTTGCGGCGGACCTGAGAGAAGCCGTAGGGAACCGTCGACTGCCGCCCTGTCGGGCAGCGCCGTGGTGTTGAGGGCAACCTACGCCTCAGCCTCAAAAACTCAAGGATTTCCCGGCGTCTCCGCCTGGTAAAGCATTGTTAATTATAACAGATAACCCTAACGCATCCAATTGCGCAGGATTTATGCCGCGTCGAAAACCACCCGGTTTCGACCCTCGCGCTTGGCGCGATAGAGAGCCACGTCGGCGCGCTTGATCAGCGATTCCGGCGTATCGGTTGCGCTCTCGTTGAGCGTCACACCAGCGGACACTGTGACCGACAGCGGCCGCACTGCATTGACCTCAAAGGAACGGTCAGAGATCGACTGCCGCACCCGCTCGGCCACCATTTCCGCCTGCTGGTAGTCGGTATCGGGCATCAGCACCACGAACTCCTCGCCGCCGAATCTGCACGCCAGATCAATGCCGCGAATGTTGCGCTTGAGCCGTGCGGCAAATTCCTTGAGCACCGCATCGCCGATATCGTGGCCATAGGTGTCGTTGACCGACTTGAAGTGATCAATGTCCAGAATCATCAGCGCCATGTCGCGCTCCTGGCTCTGTGCCTTGCTCAGCATCACACCGAGGTGCCGGTCAAAATAGCGACGGTTGTAGAGGCCAGTCATGTCGTCGGTCACGGCCAACGCCATGGTATTGTTGACGCTTTGGCGCAGCTCGAGCGCATAGCGCTGCCGGCGAATCTGCGTGCGGACGCGTGCGGCCAGCTCATTGCGCTCAACCGGACGGCTGATGAAATCGTTGACGCCCAGATCCAACGCGCGAACCACGCGCGGCTTGTCCCCCTCGTCGGCCATCAGAATGATCGGCAGATTGCGTGTATGCTCGAGCGTGCGGATCTGCGAGCAAACCCGCAGCGGATCGAAGTCCGTCAGCGACATCGCGATCAGTGCCAGCTCGTAATGCGCGCCGGTCACCTGGAACACGGCGTCGGCCGGCTGGGTCAAGATATCCACATCGTGTTCAGGTGTGAGATAACTCTTGATGCGCTCGGCGTGGCGCTGGTCGGTATCGACAATGAGAATCGAACCACCGGCGGTGTTGATATTGTCCATCGCGCGGATGGCGTCCTCGATGGCGATCTGCTGGCCGGTCATGGCGCGGGCGCGCAGTTCGTCGGTGAGGGACTTGAGACGCACCAGGCTTTTGACACGCGCCATTAGCTGCATGTCATCGACCGGCTTGGTCAGGAAATCGTCGGCGCCCACTTCCAGGCCCTTCACCCGATCAGATGGCTGATCGAGCGCGGT
The DNA here is from genome assembly GCF_040546815.1 of Devosia sp. 2618. Taxonomy (NCBI): domain Bacteria; kingdom Pseudomonadati; phylum Pseudomonadota; class Alphaproteobacteria; order Hyphomicrobiales; family Devosiaceae; genus Devosia; species Devosia sp. 2618. Next base: position 1,463,600 of record NZ_JBEPOO010000001.1, on the reverse strand, counting down.
GACCATCAGGACTGGCACATGATGGGTTTTGGGGTTCGCCTTGAGACGGCGGCACACTTCAAAGCCGTCCATATCGGGCATCATCACGTCTAGCAGGACGATGTCGACATCCGAATTCTGGCAGATTTCCAGCGCTTCGGGCCCAGATGTGGCCGTGACGACGTCATAATATTCCGCAGTCAGCCGCGCTTCGAGCAGCCGGACATTGGTTGGAATATCATCAACGATCAGTACGCGTGCAGTCACTGTAAGCCCCGAAATCTGTGCGACGGCCGACGGCGTCTACCGTCGGTATCGTTCGGCCGATCAGGAAAGCAGTTAAACTGTCTCTACTGGCTCAGGCAGGGCCAATGTAGCGTGCAATAGTTTCCAGAAAGTGAGGCACCGAGATTGGTTTACTTATGTAACCCTCGCAGCCGCCCTGCAGAATCCGCTCCTCATCGCCCTTCATGGCAAACGCCGTAACGGCGATTACGGGGATGTGGGCCAGGTCGTCGTCGTCCTTGAGCCACTTGGTGACGACAAGGCCGGAAACCTCTGGCAGCTGGATGTCCATCAGAATCAAATCAGGCTGATGGGCACGCGCAAGATCGAGCGCTTCCATACCGTTACGGGTCTGGATCACCGAGTAGCCGCGCGATTCGAGCAGGTCGTTGAAGAGCTTCATATTGAGCTCATTGTCTTCAACGATCATAACAGTCTTGGGCATTTGTCCTTCCTCGCGCCTTCAGGCGCTGGCGACGCTTCGCTTTGCCGCCCCATTCAGCTACCATTGAATCTCTTACAAAACACCAAATGAGGCTGGGCAGTGCCGCGTTCAGAAACTATCGAACACTCTGTCGCTCCACTGGCCGAGGCATGCCTTGGCTATCTGGCCGAAAACCCGGAAGAATTGCTGTCTTTCATGCAGCATGCCGGTCTTGATCCCGAAGCCCTTCGTCGCTCTGTCGGATCGCCCGCGCTGCAACGCGGGCTCGTGGATTACTTTGCCTCAAACGAACCGATTCTACTCGCTTTCTGCGCGAACTCTGGCATGTCGCCGGAGCAGTTCATGCGGGTCTGGTATCGGCTCAACCCGGCGGGGTAACCATGTCGGCCGACTGGCTCTGCCGCGATTGCATTGCGCACGGGACCAGCCCCGTCGTGCCGCGCCGCTGCCCTAAATGTGGCTCGCCGCGCTTGCGCAGCCATGCAGAGCTGTTCGCGCTCACCACGGCCCATGTCGACTGCGATGCCTTCTACGCCTCGGTTGAAAAGCGGGACGATCCAAGCCTGCGCGACAAGCCGTTGATCATCGGTGGAGGCGTACGCGGTGTTGTCTCGACCTGCTGTTATATCGCCCGCCAATCCGGCGTCCGCTCGGCCATGCCGATGTTCAAGGCCCTGCAGCTGTGCCCGGACGCCGTGGTCATCAAACCGAACATGGCCAAATACGTTGCCGTCAGCCGCCAGATTCGCCAGCACATGGATGCGCTGACGCCGCTGGTGGAGCCACTGTCGCTCGATGAGGCCTTCCTGGACCTGGCGGGCACCCAGGCGCTGCACAAGGCGCCCCCTGCCCTTGTACTGGCCCGCTTTTCCAAGACCATCGAGACCGAACTCGGCGTCTCCATTTCCGTGGGCCTGAGCCACAACAAGTTCTTGGCGAAGATCGCCTCCGACCTCGACAAGCCCCGCGGCTACGCGGTGATCGGCGCCGCCGAAACCATTTCCTTCCTCGCGCCCAAGCCGATCAGCATGATCTACGGTGTCGGCAAGGTCTTCGCCGAAACCCTGCGCAAGGATGGCCTCGTCACCATCGGTCAGTTGCAGGACGAACCGCCGGAAAACCTGATGCGCCGCTATGGCGAAACCGGCGCAAGGCTGGCCCGCCTGTCGCGCGGCGAGGATAGCCGCCGAATCTCCTCCGACAGCGAGATGAAAACCATCTCCTCGGAAACCACCTTCAACACCGACATCAGCTCGCTCGATGCCCTCTCCACCGAGCTGCTCAATGTCACCGAACGCCTGTCCGAGCGGCTGAAAGCCAAGAATGTCGTGGGCGACACGGTGACGCTCAAACTCAAATCGGCGGGTTTCCGCTTGCGCACACGCGCTCGGCATTTGATGATCCCGACGCAATTGGCCAATGTGATTTACGAAAACGGCCTTTCACTGCTGCAACGCGAGGTCGACGGCACCGCTTTCCGGCTGATTGGAATCGGAGTTTCGGGTATCGATATGGCCGACGGCAGTGATCCGGCAGACTTGCTGGAGCCGGCCATCGCCCGCAAGGCCGCCGCAGAGCGGGCCATGGACCGCGTGCGTACCCGTTTTGGCCGAGAGGCTGTGGTGCGCGGCAAGCTATACAAACACAAGCCGGCTCCGCAGCCGGCAGAACAAGACGACCAGAACGAAGGCAAGACCAGATGACCAGTCCGATCGAAAAGCTCCGTGAATATGGCTATGAACTGCCAGCGCCAAAGGCACCTGTGGCCAGCTACGTTTCCGTGGCCCGGTCCGGCAACATCCTCTATGTCTCCGGCCAGATTTCAGCCGAAGCAAATGGCGTGGTCACCGGACTGCTCGGCGACAACATGAATGTCGTCCAGGGCGGCAATGCTGCCGAACTGGCAGCGGTCAACATTTTGTCCCAGGTCGTTCATATCGGCGGCGTACCACTCGAAGACATCAAGCGCGTGCTCAAGGTGACGGTCCTTGTGGCCTCGACACCTGAATTTACCGAACAGCACCTGGTGGCCAATGGCTGCTCGAACCTGCTGGTTGGCGTGCTGGGCGACAAGGGCAAACATGCCCGCGCGGCCTTCGGCGTCGTCTCCCTGCCCTTTGGTGCCGCCGTCGAAATCGACGCGGTTATCGAAGTCTAGGCGCAACGCCACTGTCACAATCCGATGTCATTGAGGCGTCTCAACTATGACGAGGCCAGCATGACCGACGCCCTGTTTCCAAATCCGATCGCGCATCGCGGCCTGCATAACAGCGCCGCGGGCGTGATCGAAAACACAGCGAGCGCCTTCGAGGCCGCCATTACCGGCGGCTTCGCCATCGAGTGCGACGTGCAACTGACCAGCGACGGCGTGCCGGTTGTTTTCCACGACGACGACATGAAGCGCCTACTGGGCAAAGGCGGCGCGGTAGCCGATGTGACCGCAGCCGACATCACGTCCACCCCACTGCTCGGCAGCGCCGCTGGCGACTGCCCACAGCGGTTCGGGGCGTTCCTGTCGCAGATCGCTGGTCGCGCACTGCTGCAGATCGAGCTCAAGCACCAGCGCGACGCGACGGGCACCCAATTGCTGGCCCGCGCCGTTGCCGAAGCGCTCAAGGGCTATGACGGCCCGGTCACCATAGAATCGTTTGATCCAAACCTGCTGACGGCGATCCGTCAGTTTGGCTTCACCGGTCCACGCGGCATCATCACCTATGATTTTGCCGATCCCGCCGAAGACACCTACCTCACCGAAAACCAGCGCTACACCCTGCGGCATCTGCTGCATTGGCACGAAACCCAGTTCGATTTCATTTCCTGTGACAAGAACGCGCTGCAGCTCCCCGCCATCATCTTCTGGCGTGCGCTCGGCAAGCCAGTAACGGCCTGGACCATCAAGTCAGCAGCAGAAGCCGACGCGGCCCGGCCATTTGTTGATCAGATCGTCTTTGAAGGCTTCGATCCTGCGTAAGTTTTGGGCGCTGATAGCGCTGGCGTTGCTCGGGGTGGCGCCAGTCCACGCCGTGGAAGTGTCGCCGCCACCGGCCGGAGGCCAATATGATTCCCAGCTGGGCGGCGCTTATCCGCCACCGGAAGGCGTAACCACCCTCAGCCGCGATCGCGCTGAGCCCGCCGTGCCGGGGCTCTACAACATCTGCTACATCAACGCCTTCCAGACCCAGCCGCAGGAGCTGGATTTGTGGAGGGGCGAGCATGCCGACCTCCTGCTGAAAGACCCATCTGGCAAGCTCTTCGAAGACCCAAACTGGCCCGGCGAAATCCTGCTCGACACCAGCACACCGCAAAAGCGTGCGGCACTGTTCGGCATCGTCAGCGGCTGGATCGCGAAATGTGCCACGGACGGATACCAAGCCATCGAAGCCGACAACCTCGATACCTATTCGCGCTCAGACGGCGCGCTCAAGCTTGACGACAATCTGTCCTATGCCGCCGACCTGGCGCGCTTTGCCCATTCGCTCGGGCTGGCTTTCGGCCAGAAGAATGGCGCCGAACTCGGCGACCGCGGCAAGGCTGCAGGCTTCGATTTTGCCATCGTGGAATCATGCCAAGTCTATGACGAGTGCGGTGAGTACACCGACGTGTTCGGCGCCCATGTGCTGGAAATCGAATACACCGATACTGACGCCGCCTATTTCGAAACGGCCTGCGAAGCACGCGGCAGCAAAATCTCCGTGATACGACGCGACCGCAACCTTACAATGTCGGGCGAACCGTCCTATTTCTATCAGACCTGTTGACCCGCGCCGGGACTTCCCTTGGCTGACCAGCCCACACTTCGCGCCACCATCCACCCCACCACGGCCAGCATCCCTGCTGAGACGTGGAATTCGCTTGTGCCATCCACCGATGGGCGTACCGATAACCCGTTTCTGGACCATGCGTTTTTCCTGGCCCTGGAAGAATCGGGCTGTGCCACGGGCCGCACCGGCTGGCGGCCGCAGCACATTCTGCTGAGCGACGACGCCGGCACGCCACTCGGCCTGATGCCGCTGTTTCTCAAGACCCACTCCATGGGCGAATATGTGTTCGACCACGGTTGGGCCGACGCGCTTGAGCGTGCCGGCGGCAGCTATTACCCCAAGCTGCAATGCTCTGTGCCGTTCACCCCTGCCACTGCGCCAAAGCTGTTGGTGCCATCCGGTGATCCGGCCATCAGGGCCGCTCTACTGTCGACCGCCCAGCAACTCGCGACACAGCGCGAAGCCTCATCCGTACATGCAACTTTTGTGCCCGAAGCCGAAGCTGCCGAAATCGAAGCCGATGGCTGGCTGCGGCGCGTCGATACTCAGTTCCATTGGCACAATGAGGGTTTTGTTAGCTTCGAGGAATTCCTCGAAACCCTGTCATCGCGCAAGCGCAAGACCATCCGCCGCGAACGGCGCGACGCGCTCTCCGATGGGCTGACCGTCAGGTGGCTGTCAGGTGCGGACCTCAAGGAGCACCATTGGGACGCATTCTACGATTTCTACGAGGACACCGGCGCCCGCAAATGGGGCCGCCCCTATCTTAACCGCGAATTCTTCTCACGCCTCAACGAGACCATGGCTGACCGCATCGTGCTGATGCTGGCCTATGACGGGCCCACGCCAATTGCCGGCGCCATCAATTTCGTCGGCAAGGATCGCATCTTCGGCCGCAACTGGGGCTGTACGCGCGACGTGCCGTTCCTCCATTTCGAGCTCTGCTATTATCAGGCCATCGACTACGCCATCGAACACAAGCTGGCAGTCGTCGAGGCAGGCGCACAGGGCGAACATAAGCTGGCGCGGGGCTACGCCCCCTCCTCCACCTATTCCGTCCACTGGATAGCCCATCCCGGCCTGCGCAGCGCTGTCGCGGACTATCTGGAGCAGGAGCGCCGCTCCGTGGAGCGCAATCAGGAAATGCTCGAAGAGTTCACCCCATTCCGCAAGGGTGAGCGCACCGATCGCTAAGCCGTGGCACTAACGCACTTCCACCGACCTCCCAACAGCTTTATGTAGGGACCCATGATCTGGGACATTGTCGTTTTCATCCTGCAAGCCGTGCTTGTATTCGTGGTCTCAACGGCGCTGTTCGACGCGCTGCACTGGACGCTGCACAAGTGGGAAGGCTCGAGCAATCCGCTGCTGCGGAAGTTCTCGTCGTGGCACTGGGTGCACCACAAATTCCTCGGCCTCGATATGCAGATCAACCCGGCCTATGCGCGGGCCAATATCTGGTTCCACGTGCTGCCCGAATACCTGACCTCGATGCTCGGCACGCTGATTTTCCTGCTGGTTTTCCCATGGGCGCCGATCGCGGCAGTCGCCGTGGTCCGCACTTTCATGCTGGTCATGACGCTCAAGGAAGAAGGCCTCGACTACAATCACATGTCGATGGATCGCGTCGGCGGGCAGCAGAACATGCTGTGGGTAGACAATAATTACCACGCCATGCATCACGTCTATCCGCACAATTTCTTCTCGTCATTCGCCAATGTATTCGACCTGATCTTCGGCAAATCCTGCCAGATTGAAGGCCGTCGCTTCCTCGTTACTGGCGCCAGCGGCGCCTTCGGTTCCGCCATGGTCAAAAAGCTCACCAAGCTGGGCGGCATTGTCGAAACAGCCAAGTCCGGCGTCGATTTCACCCCGGACAATTACGAAGCGATGCGTACAAAGCTGGAAAACGCCGATGTCCTGATCCTGTCGCACGGCGCCAAGAGCGACGATTGCTGGAACGCCAACAATGTCACTTTCCGCGAACTGACCGAACTGTTCACTGAGATCGGCAAGACCCGTCTGGCGCCACCCGAAGTCTGGGCGCTGGGCTCGGAGGTCGAGTTCCACGGCGATATGGGCATGGACGAGCTCAAGGACTATTCGGCATCCAAGCGGGCCTTTGCCCTGCGCGCCCGCGAGTTTTATCGCTCCGACGCGCTGATCTACCGCCACATCGTGCCGTCGTCCTTCACCTCAGCCATGGGCAAGGGCGCGATGAGCGCGGAGACGGCGGTAAAGATCGCACTGTTCTTTATCCGCCGCGGCTTCCGCTACGTGCCGGTTACCTTTACCGGCCTGGCCTTCCTCAATTTCTTCCGCTTCCGCTACTTCCAGAAGCCCGAAACGCAGGACGCGCCGGCCGAATAGCTAGGGCCGCACGATCACCTTGATCTCGCCCTGCTCTGGCGCGGAGCCGACAACGGACGCGACCTGATCGAGCCCGATGGTGCGGGTAATAAGACGATCCAGTTCCAGCACGCCGCTGGTCACCATCTTGGCCGCGCGGGCATGGGTCAGCGGATTGAGATAGGCCGCTTCAAGCCGGATTTCGCGCACCAGCATGTCAAAGGGCGTGATCGGCACCTCAACGCCAGCGGGCGTTACGCCAAACAGCACGAACGCGCCACCCGGCCGCACCATGCGCAAGCCGTCGCGCAGGGTTTCGGGCACACCGGCACATTCGAGCACCACATCGACGCCACCATCAGTGGCATCGTGAATTGCGGCCACGGCATCCTCGCCAGAGGGGTCGAACGCCAACGACGCGCCGATCTGCAGCGCCAGGTCACGACGTGCCTTCTGGCGCGTGACCAGGATCACCTGCCCCGCCCCGGCCAGACGAGCGAGCTGCACCATCAACAGACCAATGACCCCGCCACCGAGCACGGCAACACTATCGCCGGGCTTGATGCGGGCAATGTCCAGGGCATGCAGGCAGCAGGCCAGCGGCTCGCTGAAGGCACCATGCACGGGATTGAGATCAGCTGGCAGGAGGAATGCCTGCCGCTGCGGCACTGCGACATAGTCGGCAAAGCCACCGTCACGGAACACACCGATAGCGGTGAGACTGGCGCAGAGATTGGGCCGGCCACGGCGGCACGAACTACATACGCCGCATGAGATGTTGGGATCGACCGTAACGCGTTCACCGCCCGAGAATCGCGAGACGCCATCACCGATGGATTCAACGATACCGCAGAATTCGTGCCCCAGCGTCACCGGGCGCCCGGTGGGGAACTCGCCCTTGAACATGTGGCGGTCGGAGCCGCAAATACCGGCGGCCTCAACGCGAACGAGGACTTCGCCCGGTCCGGCCTTGGGTTTGTCCACCTCGCGCATCGCCATGTGCCCGATGTCTTCCAGCCGAACTGCCCGCATTTGATCCTCCCATAGTGCCCGGACAAGCTTGCGCTTTCGGGCATGCTGGTACTAGGTCTGGGCAACAGCAAACAGAGGGTGCCATGACCTACGATTCCAGCAATATTTTCGCCAAGATCCTGCGCGGGGAACTGCCGGCGCACAAGGTCTATGAGGACGATACCGCTATCGTGATGCTGGATATTTTCCCGCAGTCGCGCGGCCACGCACTGGTGATCCCAAAGGCCGCCTCGCGTAACCTTTTGGACGCTGATCCGGCGGCGCTATCGGCCGTGATGCCACTGGTTCAACGGGTGGCGAAGGCTGTGAAGGGTGTGACGGGCGCAGATGGCATTCGGCTGGCCCAGTTCAACGAAGCACCGGCCGGGCAGACAGTGTTCCACCTGCATTTCCACATCATTCCCGTCTATGACGGCGTGGCGCTGGGCGCCCACGGCGGCGGCAAGGCTGACGATGCCGAACTGGCCGTATTGGCCAAGGACATTGCAGCGGCGCTCTAAGCGCCGCTCCTAGAGTTCGTGGTCGATAACGAGACCACCCTTGAGCGTCACGATACGGTCCGCGCGACGGGCCAGATCGTGATTGTGGGTGGCTATGAGGGCGGCAGCGCCCTCATTCTTGATCAGGTTGGCCAGCGCGCCAAAGACGATATCGCTGGTTTCCGGATCAAGATTGCCGGTCGGTTCGTCAGCCAGAATAACCTTGGGATGGTTGGCTGCAGCGCGGGCAATGGCGATACGCTGCTGCTCGCCGCCCGAAAGCTCGGCCGGACGATGGCTGGCGCGTGGCGCCACACCGAGCAGATCCAGCAATTCCATCGAACGCTTGTCGGCTTCCTGCTGCGACTTGCCGGCGATCAGCTGCGGCATCGAAACATTCTCGAGCGCAGTGAACTCTGGCAGCAGGTGGTGGAACTGATAGACATAGCCAACGGTCGAGCGGCGCAGTTGCGTGCGGCCGCGATCCCCAAGCTTGCTGGTCTTGATGCCAATGATCTCGATCTCACCACCCTGCGGGCTTTCGAGCAGGCCCGACAGATGCAGTAGCGTCGATTTTCCGGCGCCCGATGGAGCGACCAGAGCGACCAGCTCGCCGCTCGCCACCGTAAGATTGGCGGATTCGAGAACGCGGACGACCTTGTCGCCTTCGCCATAGTGGCGGTGAACGTTGGTCAGAACCAGATGTGGCTTACTCATAGCGCAGGGCCTCGACTGGATCATATTGGGCGGCGCGCCAGGCCGGGTAAAGCGTAGCAAGGAAGCTCAGCCCAAGCGCCAGGCAAACCACGACAGTGACCTCAATAGGGTCGGTCTTGGATGGCAGCGACGACAGGAAGAACACTTCCGGGGGGAAGATTGCGACGCCGAGCGTATTGGACACAAAGGCCCGCAGCGGCTCGGCATTGGCCGCAACGATCAATCCAAGAATGGTGCCGCTCAACGTGCCGATCACGCCGATAGTGGTGCCGGTGATTGAGAAGATGCGCATGATCGAGCCGCGTGTGGCACCCATGGTGCGCAGCACGGCGATATCTGAGCTCTTGTCCTTCACCAGCATGATGAGGCTGGAAATGATGTTGAACGCGGCGACGAGGATAATCATCGACAGGATCGTGAACATCACTACCCGCTCGACCTGCAGCGCCGAGAAGAAGGTCTCGTTGCGCTGCTGCCAATCGGTCAGAATCAGCGGGCGGATTTCCGTATCGGCCTGTAGCCGATCGCGCATAAGGGCAACGTCATCGGGGTTCTTAATGAACACTTCAGCTGCCGTCACCCGATTGATGCGCTCATAGGCGGCGTCGATTTCAGCATCGCTGGCCAGCGGGTCCAGCGGTCCAAAGCCCGGACGCAGCACCTCGTCGAACATCTTGAAATAGTCTTGAGCCGGCTCGAGCGGCATGTACATGAAGAAGCTATCAAACTCGACCATGCCGAGATCGAAGATCACATTGACCGGATAGGAGCGGATCTGCGGTGTCGATCCGAACGGGGTCATGGCCCCATCAGGATTGATAATCTGCACCTGATCGCCGAGCGAGACGCCCAGGGTCTGTGCCAGTCGGTAGCCGATGGCGATGCCACGGCTATCATCCCACTGGTCCCAACCACCCTGATTTGCGGCGTTGTAGAGCAGCTTGAGCTTCTTGATGTTTTCTTCGTCCATGCCGCGAACGGTGACGCCGGTCGAACTGCCACGACCAGACGCCAGCACCTGACCTTCGACGAAATAGACGGCGAAATCGACGCCGTCGATTTTCTGCATCGCCGCGATCGTCTCTTGGTAGTCGGTGAACTCACGCTCGATCGGATAGGCCGTGAAGTGGCCGTTGAGACCCAGAATCTTGGTCAGCAATTCGGCGCGGAAGCCGTTCATCACCGACATGACGACGATCAGCGTCGCCACGCCAATGGCAACACCGACCATGGTCAGGCTGGCGATCACCGAAATGAACGCCTCCTTGCGACGGGCGCGCAGATATCGTCCCGCGACCATCCATTCAAAGCGCGAGAAGGCGCGCGTGCCCTTATTCAGTGCAGGCTGCGCCGTGTCGGTCAAATGTCAGTCTTTCGCTGTGGTTCGATAAGGCTCTTGAGGCGTGCCACTGCGTCGGCAATCGGCAACGTTTCGCGTTCACCGGTCTTGCGGTGCTTGATTTCGGCTTCGCCATTGGCAAGGCCACGTGGTCCGAGAATGATCTGGTATGGGATACCGATCAGATCAGCCGTGGTGAACTTTGCACCCGCACCCTGATCGCGATCATCATAGAGCATGTCGAGCCCGGCCGCGTTCAATTCGGCGTAAAGCGCATCGCACGCAGCGTCGCACGCGGCATTGCCGGCCTTAAGATTGATCAGCACGGCCTCGAAAGGCGCAACGCTGACGGGCCAGACAATGCCGGACTCATCGTGGAAGGCTTCAATAATGGCCGGCACGAGACGCGTCGGTCCGATACCATAAGAGCCCATATGCACGGTGATTTCCTTGCCGTCGGGACCGGTGACGGTCGCCTTCATGGGCTCGGAGTACTTGGTGCCGAAGTAGAAAATATGGCCGACTTCGATACCGCGTGCAGAAACACGATGTTCTTCTGGAACAGCGGCTTCGTACTCTCCCATATCGACCATGTCTTCGGTCGCGGCGTAAAGCGAGGTCCAGTCCTGAAAGATCGGATTGAGGTCGCCGCGGAAGTCGACGTCCTGGGCAGGAATTGGCTTTTCGAGCAGGCGGCGGTCGCAGAACACGGCGCTTTCGCCAGTGTCGGCCAGCACGATCCACTCATGGCTGAGATCGCCACCGATAGGGCCGGTATCGGCGCGCATCGGAATGGCGGTCAGGCCCATGCGGGCATAGGTGCGCAGATAGGCAACGAACATGCGCTCGTAGGCCTGCACGGCCGCTTCCTTGGACAGATCGAAGGAATAGGCATCCTTCATCAGGAATTCGCGGCTGCGCATGGTGCCGAAGCGCGGACGCACCTCGTCACGGAACTTCCACTGGATGTGGTAAAGGTTCAGCGGCAAGTCCTTGTAGGACTTCACATAGGTGCGGAAAATGTCGGTGATCATTTCCTCATTGGTCGGGCCATAGAGGAATTCGCGCTCGTGGCGATCTTCGATGCGCAGCATCTCTTTGCCATAGGCATCGTAGCGACCGGACTCGCGCCACAGATCGGCCGACTGGATGGTTGGCATCAAAAGCTCGATCGCGCCGGAGCGATTCTGCTCTTCTTCGATGATTTTTTGTACCTTCATCAGTACTTTATAGCCGAGCGGCAGCCAGGAATAGAGGCCAGAGGCCTGCTGGCGGATCATGCCGGCGCGCAGCATCAAGCGGTGCGAGACGATTTCGGCCTCTTTAGGCACATCGCGCAGGACCGGCAAAAAGTAGCGAGACAGGCGCATGTGAACTCCCGAAAAGGTCCGTCGACTCAAGGCTTTTGTTGATGCCCACTCAAATCCTACTCGTCCATCCGATGCAAGCATGGAAGGCATGCAGAATCTGCGTGACAGGTGCAAATCTTGTTGTTAGGGTCCGACGCAATAAAGCACAGGCGGTCACAAACCGCCGGACGTCGACAACGTCAAGGGAGGAGCGTTGGCTGCCGCTGTATAGCGTGCCTAAGACCAGCGTATTGTCGATCAAACTCATATTAGCGGGGCCTTGTGCCCCGCTTTTTTGTTTGTCGCGGTCTTAGTGTTTCGAGATGACGAAAAGATGACATCCACCGCCACCTCATCGTACGCGAACAGATGACTAGCGCTTACAAGCCGCCAGGAAACTGGTGATGGTCGGCTGGGCATCCTGACGGCAGGACTAGCGATTCCAGTAATAATGGAGGGTTTCGTTGGTGAGGCTCCACAACAGCAAAGCCGTCAGCACAATGGCAATGCCAGTGGCAATCAGAGCCCGAAGCAGCACGCGAGGCGTTACCGGCGCGGCCGGATCCGTACCGGCAACGACATGACCAGCTTCGGCCTGGCTGCGATTGCCAATCGGCAGAACGGCGACGAAACTCAGCCACCAGACGACGAAGAACACCGCCAGTATAGAACCGATTTGCATGAGCGTTCCTTTCCCGATCCGTCCACGCCGTCATGGACTCATCTGCGTGCGGTCGAACCGCAAGGCTGTGGCTCGATAATAACCCTAAGCCTCGCAATTCGACAGGTCTGCCTGCACCCAAAAGGTGAGGCACGTCGCCGCTATACGCGGTGAACGAAAACCGAAACGTTGGGCTTGCGGCCCCAATAGGCGTTCACTTCGTTCCGGATCGCCTTGAACAGCGCCGAGTTCAGAACTTCGGTATCGCTGCGGCGCTTGGGCGGCATGGATTTCAGGACACCGGCGATGGTGTCTTCCACCAGATCTCCAAGCGACTCGTCCTCGGTCTCGGGCAGGCCTTCAACGACTAGATCGGGACCTGAGACAACCTGGCCGCTGCCATTAACGCAGAGGCTGACAACAATATGCCCACCGAAGGACAAGCGACGACGGCCTTTGACGCCCGACTCCTCTGGTGTGCAGAGCACGAGGCCATCGAGATAAAGTTCGCCGGTGCGCACTTCCTGCGGGAATGCCATTGGCTCAGGGAACAGGCGCACAAGATCGCCGTTGCGGGCTTCGCACACGGTCGGGATACCAGCTTCGCGGCCCAACTTGGCGTGGGCCTGCAAATGGACGGCTTCGCCATGGACCGGAACCAACACCTGCGGCTTCACCCAGCTATAGAGCTTACGCAGTTCTTCGCGACGTGGGTGGCCGGTGACGTGCACAAGGCCATCGTTCTGGGTGATGACTTCGACGCCCTTGTCGATCAGCAGGTTCTGGATGTCGATGACTTCGCGCTCGTTGCCGGGAATGGCCCAGGAAGAGAAGATCATGCGGTCGCCAGCGGTCAGATCGATCACCGGGTGATCGCCGCGCGCTATGCGGGCGATTGCGGCGCGGGCTTCGCCCTGGCTGCCCGTGCAGATCAGCACGATCTTGTTGCGGGCGATGCTCTTATAGGCATCCTGATCGAGCAGCGGCGGCAGGCCTTCCAGCATGCCCAGTTCGCGGGCAATGCCGGTGATACGGTGCAGCGAACGACCAGACATCACCACCTGACGGCCAGCCTTTTCGGCAGCGCGAACGATCGAGATGACGCGGCCAACGTTGGACGCGAATGTCGTGACCGCAACACGGTTTGGCGACTCGGCGATCATCGCGGCCAGATTGGCAGCAACTTCAGCTTCGCTCGGGCTTTCGCCGTCCTTGAGCGCGTTGGTCGAGTCGCAAATCAGGGCCAGCGGCGTCGAGGTGTCTTCGCCAATCTTTTGCAGACGGGCCACATCGGTTGGCGCATTGCCGACTGGGGTCGGATCAAGCTTCCAGTCACCGGTATGCAGAACGCGGCCGATTGGGGTGGAAATCAGCAGCGCATTCGATTCAGGGATCGAGTGCGCGACGTTGATCGCTTCGATGGTGAAGGGGCCAAGCTCGAACGGCTTGCCCGGGCGCATGATGGTGACGTCGACGTTTTCGACAATGCCATCTCCTGCCCGCTTTGCGGCCAGCATGGATGCAGTGAACGGCGTGCAGAACACGGGCTTTTCAAAGCCGGGCCACAGATCAAGCACCGCGCCATAGTGGTCTTCGTGCGAGTGGGTCAGAATAAGGCCCAGCACGTCATCGGCACGTTCCTCGAGAAACTCGGGGTTGGCCATGATCAACTCGATGCCAGGCAGGTCCGGCCCACCGAAGCTCACGCCGCAATCGACGACAATCCACTTCCGCGAACGCTCAGGGCCAAAGCCATAAGCGCCCATGTTCATGCCGATTTCGCCGACGCCGCCAAGTGGCACGAAGACGAGTTCATCCCTTTGGTTTTTAGCCATGGGTCAGTTTAGTCCTTTCGAGCGCAACGCCAGGCGATCATTGGTCGCCGGTCGACTGCGCAATTGTTGATGGTCAGCTTCGGGCGCTGGCCGTTGCCCCAAAATGGACGTCGCCTGCGCTGATCGCGATGCGACGGTTGTCGTCGGCGCGGACGATGAGGCGTCCGGCGTCGTCGATGGTTTCAAATATCCCACGTAGCACTTCGCCGTTTTGATTGACGGCAACTTCTGCGCCAATCCCTGCGGCAGAACCGCGCCATCTGCGCAGTACTTCACTTATGCCATGCCCGTCATTCCACAGGCCAAAGGCATCGACCCAGGCATCGCTGAGAGCTTCAAAGACGTCTTCCGCTGTGCGGATAGCGCCAAGATCTTTCAGGCTGGTGGCTGGATAGGGCAAGCCCGTGGGAGCCGCCAACACATTGACGCCAATGCCGATGGCAATTGCATGGTGACCGTCTGGAAGCTTGTTGGCTTCGAGCAGGATGCCGGCCAGTTTCGCGCCGTCGGCCAAAACGTCATTGGGCCATTTGAGCGCGATGCGGCCTTCGCCTCCGGCGCTATCGGCACCATCAATGCCCACCTTCACGATACCGCCCGGCAAGATGGCGCTCAGCGCCGCGCTCAGCGACACGCCGGCAACAAAGCCCAGCGTTGCAACCGAAGTGGGATCGGCATCTGGAACAATCAATAGTGTCGCGGCAAGGTTGCCGGGCGGGTTGACCCAAGGACGGCCACGCCGCCCCCTGCCCGCTGTCTGCTGTCGCGCAGCAAACCAGATTCCGCCGACATCGCCGGCAGCCGCAGCATCCAAAGCCTCGGAATTGGTCGAGCCGACACTGTCATAGCCGCGCAGCCGGTATCCGGCCGCGCGCGCCTTGGGTCCAAGTGCGAAGTCTGTCACCTAGAACAGGCTTCCGGCGGCGACCTTGGCAAAGCTCGCCAATGGACTACCAACCGTGAAGTAGTAGGTGACGACGAGGAAGCCGCTCACGCCCATGATGATGTTGAGCTCCGCTGGTACCGCTTCGAACTGGCGGACCGGCTCGTCGAAATACATCACCTTGACCACCCGCAGGTAGTAGAAGGCGCTGACGGCCGAGGCCATCACGCCGATCACGGCGAGCACATAGAGATGCGCGTCGATGGCAGCCAGGAAAGCGTGCCACTTGGCAAAGAACCCAGCCAGTGGCGGCATGCCGATCAGCGAGAACATGATGATCGCCATAATCGCAGCGACGAATGGACGGGCCTGTGCCGCGCCGGCCAATTCGTCGATGGTTTCGACATAGCCATTCTCGGTGCGCAGCGACAGGATGCAGGCAAAGAGCCCGATCGTCATCGCCATATAGATAGCCATGTAGATCGCGACGCCTTCAACGCCAACCTGCGTACCCGACGACAGACCCACGAGGGCAAAGCCGACGTGACCGATGGACGAGTACGCAACCAGTCGCTTGATCGACTTCTGGCCAATGGCAGCGAACGCGGCCAGCACCATGGAAGCAATCGAAAGGAAGATGATGATCTGCTGCCAGTCGCTGGTGATGCCCTGGAAGGTGTCCATGACCAGACGTACCATCAGTGCCATGGCGGCAACCTTCGGAGCCGTCGCAAAGAACGCGGTGACCGGGGTTGGCGCGCCTTCGTAAACGTCGGGCGTCCACATGTGGAACGGCACGGCCGAGATCTTGAAGGCAACGCCAGCCAGGAGGAACACCAAACCAAAGATCAGGCCGATCGAACGACCTTCATTGGCGATGGCGAGAACGATTTCCTGCAGATTGGTATGGCCGGTAAAGCCATAGATCATCGATGCGCCATAGAGCAGCATGCCGGAGCTGAGTGCGCCGAGCACGAAGTACTTGAGGCCCGCTTCGGTCGCCTTGGAGTCATCGCGCTTGATGGCGGCGAGCACGTAGAGCGATAGCGACTGTAGTTCAAGACCGACATAAAGGCTCATCAGGTCGTTCGCCGACACCATGGCCAGCATGCCCAGCGTCGCGAGCAGCACCAGAATGGCATATTCGAACTTGTGGGTGCCGTTCTCTTCGGCGCGTGGCAAAGCCAACATCAGCGAGAAGGCCGAACCACCCAGCACGAGCACTTTCATGAAGCGCGCGAAGCTGTCGGAGATGAAGACGCCATTGAACAGCACACCGTCGGCAGGCGCGAACAGGATGAGCGCGCCCACGATGAGCAACAGCAGAACAGCGCCGTAAGAGACCAGCAAGGAGCGTTCCTTGTTGATCACCACGCCGACCAGCAAAAGCACGATGGCGCCAACGGCCAGCAGCATTTCTGGATAGGCAGGAGCCAGGCTCGCGAAATCTGTAACGTCTGAGTTCACGGGACTCTCCTAGTGGGCAGCTGGCGCGGCGGCAGGCTCTGCAGCCGCCACCGGTTCGGCATGAGCGAGCGGTGCCTGCGCATCGGCCAACGAGACGGCCGGATCGAGGCCCACAGCCGTAGCGTAGTGGGTAACGAGGTTGTTGACGGCCGCTGCGGTCGTATCGAGGATCGGCGCAGGATAGAAGCCGAAGACGATCGTCAGAATGATGAGCGGGTACAAGATGACCTTTTCACGCAGGTTCAGATCGAGGATGGCCTTGAGGTTATCCTTGGTCAGCGCACCGAAAATCACGCGGCGATAGAGCCAGAGCGCATAGCCGGCCGACAGGATCAGACCGAAGGCCGCGCCAAACGCCACCCAGGTATTGACCTGGAACACACCCATCAGCGTCAGGAATTCACCGACAAACCCCGATGTACCTGGCAGACCAACATTGGCCATGGTGAACACCATGAACGCAAAGGCGTAGCGCGGCATGCGCTCGACAAGACCACCATAGGCAGCGATGTCACGAGTATGCATGCGGTCATAGATGACGCCGACGCAGAGGAAGAGCGCGCCGGACACGATGCCGTGCGAAATCATCTGGAACAGGGCGCCCTGAATGCCCAGTGCATTGCCCGCAAAGATACCCATGGTCACAAAACCCATATGGGCGACGGACGAATAGGCGATCAGCTTCTTGATATCGGTCTGCACCAGCGCGATCAGCGAGGTGATGATGATGGCGGCAACGGACAGAAAGAAGATGATGTTGGAGAACTGCAGCGACGCATCGGGGAACATCGGCAGGCTGAAGCGCAGGAAGCCGTAGCCGCCCAATTTCAGCAGGATTGCCGCAAGGATCACCGAGCCAGCCGTGGGCGCCTGAACGTGCGCCTCTGGAAGCCAGCGATGGAACGGCCACATTGGCATCTTGACGGCGAGCGAGGCAAAGAACGCCCACCACAGCCATGGCTGCCAGGATTCAGGGAAGTCGTGGGCCAGCAGCTTGACGATATCGGTCGTGCCGCCATTCCAGTACATGGCCATGATGGCCAGCAGCATCAGCACCGAGCCGATGAAGGTGTAAAAGAAGAACTTGTAGCTGGCCTGGATGCGGGCGGAGCCGCCCCAGATACCGATGATCAGGAACATCGGCAGCAGCGTGCCTTCAAAGAAGACATAGAACATCGCCAGATCGAGCGTGGTGAACACGCCGATCATCAGAGTCTCGAGGATCAGGAATACGATCATGTATTCCTTGACCCGCTTGTCGACTTCCCAGCTCGCCAGAATGGCGAAGGGCATCAGCAGCGCGGTAAGCACAACAAACAGCACCGAAATGCCGTCGACGCCGACGCGGTAGCCGATGGTATCGCCGATCCAGGCATTGTTCACGACGAACTGGAAGCCGGGATTGGACGGATCGAACGCCTGCCACATCGCGAGCGACAGCACGAAGGTCACGGCCGTAACGGCGAGCGTGATCCAACGGATCGTGCTCAACGCCGTTTTCGGCGTGAACAGCAGAACCGCTGCGCCCAGTACGGGTAGCCAGGTGAGGACTGTTAGAATGGAATTATCGAATGTCATCAGATCAGTCCCCCGGCCGTAATGGCCCAGGTCAGCAGTGCCGCAATGCCGATCAGCATGGCGAAGGCATAGTGGTAGAGGTAGCCGGACTGGAGCTTGACGACCCAGGACGTAACATTCTGCACCCGACGGCCGAGGCCCTCGGTGAGCTTTTCGTCAATCAGCCAGTCATCGAAGCCCTTCCAAAAGGCGCGTCCGATCCACAGAGCCGGCTTGACGAAGATGTTGTTGTAGAGCTCGTCGAAGTACCACTTGTTGAGCAGGAACTGGTAGAGGCCAGGGTTCTGCGCAGCAAGGCGGCCGGGAACGGCTGGATTGCGGATATACATGTACCAGGCGGTCACAAAACCGATGATCATGGAGATGGTCGCGCTCCACTTCACCCAGAGTGGCACGTGGTGTGCAGCCTCAATGATATCATGGTCGACGACGATAGCACCGGCGAAGAAGTGCTCGATGTGCTCCACGTCGTGGAAGAACATGCCGTAGAACACCGCGCCAGCCAGCACAGCGCCGACAGCCAGAATGTAGAGCGGGATCTGCATGACCCGAGGAGGCTCATGCGCGTTGTCGTATGCCGAACCATGGCCGTGGCCATGATCGTCATGGGCATGATCATCGTGCGCACTGTCGTCATGAGCCGCGTGATCATCATGGGCGTGGGCCGCAGGACGAGGTTCGCCGTGGAAGGTCAGGTGGATCAGGCGCCACGAGTAGAAGCTCGTGAACAGCGCAGCGATAACCAGCATCCAGAAGGCGAACATGCCCGTATTGCCGCCGACCGCATAAGCCGCCTCGATGATCGAGTCCTTGGAGAAGAAGCCCGCAAAGCCGAGGAAGTCCGTGCCGGGGATGCCGACACCTGTCAGCGCCAACGTGCCAATCAGCATCATGGCGTAGGTCACCGGGATCTTCTTGCGAAGACCGCCCATGTTCCGCATGTCCTGCTCATGGTGCATGGCATGGATCACCGCGCCGGCGCCCAGGAACAGCAGTGCCTTGAAGAAGGCGTGGGTGAATAGGTGGAACACACCGGCTGAGTAAGCCCCTGCCCCCAGCGCCACGAACATGTAGCCGAGCTGCGAACAGGTCGAGTAAGCGATGACGCGCTTGATGTCGTTCTGGACCAGACCAACCGTCGCCGCAAAGAATGCGGTGATGGCGCCGACGATCAGAACGACGGTTAGAGCGAAAGGCGAAGTTTCAAACAGCGGCGACAGACGCGCGACCATGAACACACCGGCCGTCACCATGGTGGCGGCATGGATTAGGGCCGAAACAGGGGTCGGGCCTTCCATTGCGTCTGGTAGCCAGGTGTGCAGCAGGAACTGCGCCGACTTGCCCATGGCACCCATAAACAGCAGCAGGCAGATGACGGTCATGGCATCAAGCTGCCAGCCGAGGAACTGCATGATGGGCAGACCGGTCGTACCAAACTCGCCAGCAGCGTGGAATGCACTGTCGAAGTCGATATGGCCCAGCACCATGAAGGCGCCGAAAATGCCGAGTGCAAAGCCAAAGTCGCCGACGCGGTTGACGATGAAAGCCTTCATCGCCGCAGCGGTTGCCGATGGACGCGTGTACCAGAAGCCGATCAGCAGGTAGGACGCAAGACCAACGCCTTCCCAGCCGAAGAACATCTGCAGGAAGTTGTCGGCAGTCACCAGCATCAGCATGGCGAAGGTAAAGAGCGACAGATAGGCGAAGAACCGGTTGCGATGCGGATCGTCGGCCATGTAGCCGATTGAATAGACGTGCACCAGGCTCGACACGGTATTGACCACGACCAGCATGATGGCCGTCAGCGTATCGACGCGCAGCACCCAGCGCAGGTCCATGTCACCGACCTGGATCCAGCGCATGATCTCGACCTTGACGACAGCCGTATGGCCATCGACGACGGCGCCAGCGAGCCCGCCGCCAAAGGCGACTGGCAGGAAGACAACCCAGCTCAGGATCGCCGAAATGATCAGCAAAGCGGTGGTGATGATCTCACTGGGGCGGTGACCAATGGTACGGCCCAGCAGCCCCGCGATCAACGCGCCGATGAGGGGCAGGAAAACAATCGCTTGAATCATAGCGGTGGTTCTTAGCCCTTCATCTGATTGACGTCTTCAACCGCGATGGAGCCGCGATTGCGATAGAAAATGACGAGGATGGCGAGACCGATCGCGGCCTCGGCAGCAGCAACTGTGAGGATCAGCAGCGCGAAAATCTGGCCTTGCAGATCGTTGAGCTCGGCGCTGAAAGCCACCATGTTGAGATTGACCGCAAGAAGGATCAATTCCACCGACATCAGGATGACGATGATATTCTTGCGGTTGATGAAGATGCCGAACACGCCGAGCGTGAACAGGATTGCTGCTACGGTCAGGTAGTGACCGAGCCCGATACCCAAGCCCATGTTTGCCTCCTACAGCCCTTGACCGCTTTTGACTTTAACCACTTCCAGCGTATCGGCTGGCCTGCGGGCCACCTGATCCACCGGGTTCTGGCGTTTGACGTTTGGCTTGTGGCGCAGCGTCAGCACGATTGCGCCGATCATTGCCACCAGCAGCACCGCTGCCGCGCCCTGGAACAGGAAGATGTAGCGCGTGTACAGCACCAGACCGATTGCCCGGATATTGTCGACGCCGCCATCAATCGGCAGGCCCGACCCGGCCGCGATTTCAGGCGATACCACGAAGCTACCAGCGACTAGCAGCAGTTCGAGCAACAGGATGATGCCGACGACAGCGCCAATCGGCGCATATTGCAGGAACCCTGAGCGGAGCGAGGTGAAGTCCACGTCGAGCATCATCACGACGAAAAGGAACAGCACCGCCACGGCGCCCACATAAACCACGATCAGCAGCAGCGCGAGGAACTCGGCGCCGGCCAGCATGAACAGGCCAGATGCGTTGAAGAAGGTCAGGATCAGGAACAACACGGCGTGCACCGGGTTGCGCGCCGAAATGACCATCACCGACGAGGCGATGGCGATGATCGCGAACAGATAGAAGAAAAATAACGGAAGGGTCATGCTCTTCTCTCTCAGCGATACGGCGCGTCGGCGCTGAGGTTGGCTGCGATTTCACGCTCCCAACGGTCGCCGTTGGCGAGGAGCTTGTCCTTGGAAAAGTACAGCTCTTCACGCGTTTCGGTTGCGAATTCGAAGTTCGGGCCTTCGACGATGGCATCCACCGGACAGGCTTCCTGGCAGAAACCGCAATAAATGCACTTCACCATGTCGATGTCGTACCGAACGGTGCGGCGCGTGCCGTCGTTCTGGCGGGGACCAGCTTCGATGGTGATGGCTTGCGCTGGGCAGATGGCTTCGCACAGTTTGCAGGCGATGCAACGCTCTTCCCCGTTGGGATAGCGGCGCAGGGCGTGCTCACCGCGGAAGCGTGGGCTCACATGGCCGGTTTCGAACGGGTAGTTGATCGTCGGCTTGGGCGAGAAGAAATACCGCATGGTCAGGAAGAAGGCTTTCACCAGTTCCGTGAGTAGCAGCGTATTGACGAACTGGGCGGCGCGCATCAAGCCATCCCTCCATGCCAGCCCCAGCCGGTGAGCTGAAGAACGAAAGCAACAATGACGACCATCAGCAGCGACAGCGGTAGGAACAGCTTCCAGCCAATGCGCATCAGTTGGTCATAGCGGTAGCGCGGCACGATGGCCTTTGCCATGGCGAACATGAAGAACACCATGCTCAGCTTGATGACGAACCACACGACGCCCGGGATCCAGGTGAACGGTGGCAGGTCGATCGGCGAAGCCCAGCCACCCAGGAACAGGATGGTGGTCATGGCGCACATCAGCAGGATCGAGATGTACTCGCCCAGCATGAACAGCATGTATGGTGTGGCCGAATATTCGGTCATGAAACCAGCAACCAGTTCGGACTCGCCTTCGGCAAGATCGAATGGAGGGCGGTTGGTTTCAGCCAGTGCCGAAATGTAGAACACGATGAACATCGGGAACAGCGGCAGCCAGAACCAGTTAAGGAAGCTCAACCATGGCACGCCCAGCGTATGGGCCAGGCCCATTTCCTGCTGTGCGGTCACGATGTCTGTCAGGTTGAGCGAGCCAACGCAGAGCAGCACGGTGATTATGACGAGGCCGATGGAGACTTCGTAGGACACCATCTGCGCCGCGGAGCGAAGTGAACCGAGGAACGGATACTTCGAGTTCGAGGCCCAGCCGCCAATGATCACGCCGTAAACGCCGAGCGACGAGATCGCCAGCAGATACAGCACGCCAAGATTGATGTTGGCGATTACGAGACCTGCGCCAACAGGCATGACGGCCCAACCAGCAAGGGCCAGCGTTGCGGTCAGCAGCGGCGCCATCAGGAACAGCACCTTGTCGGAACCGCCCGGAATGATCGGCTCCTTGAGGGCAAACTTCAGCAGATCGGCAAAACTCTGCAGCAGGCCGAACGGGCCAACCACGTTGGGGCCACGACGCATCTGCACCGCTGCCCAGATCTTGCGATCGGCGAGCAGGATGAAAGCGGTGAACACCAGAAGCGCGACAAGCAGCAGCAGCGCCTTGTAGACGAGACCGACCTGCACACCCCAACCAAGGATTGGGATGCCGAGCAGATAGTCGAGAGCGGTCGTAATAAAGTCCATTGTGCTCCCCTACTCCGCAGCTTGCCGGAGGCCGGCGGCTGTGGCGGCGCATTCACCCATCACGGCAGAGGCGCGGGCGATCGGATTGCTGAGGTAGAACTCAGTGATCGGCGAGACGTAGCTTGCCTTCTGCGCCTTGACCGAAGTCCGGGCCAGCTTGGCAATGTCAGCGGAATTGCCAGCGGCAATTGCGTCGAGACGCGCAAAGTGCGGATACTGCGCGTAGATCGCGGCGCGCAGCTGCGACAGCGAGTTGAACGGCAGCGCCTGCTCTGCAACAGCCGACAGCGCGCGGATGATCGCCCAGTCTTCCTTGGCTTCACCGGGCGGGAAGACGGCACGGTTGGTCATCTGCACACGACCCTCGGTGTTGACGTATGTCGCGCTCTTTTCGGTGTAAGTGGCAGCTGGCAAAATGACGTCGGCGCGGTGCGCGGCGTTGTCGCCATGCGTGCCGATGTAAACGACCAGCGTTTCACCCATATTGGCGAAGTCGAACTCGTCGGCACCGAGCAGGAACAGCACATCGACGCCGCCCGACAGCATGGCGGCGGTATCGGCAGCACCCTTGGCCGGCACGAAGCCGATGTCCAGGGCACCCACGCGCGCAGCAGCATTGTGCAGAACAGCAAAGCCGTTCCAACCTTCCGCAATCTCGGCGTTACCGGTGGCGAGCTTGGCAGCGGCAGCCAGAACGTCAGCAGTCGCGGCGCCCTCGCCCACGATCACCAGCGGCTTTTTGGCCTTGGCCCAGATCTCGGCAAAGCTGCTCTTGCCATCGGCAAGTTCGGCCAACGTGTCGGAACCATTGCCCAGATGCTGGGTGGTGTAGGTCAGGTCGGCATTCTCGCCGATCACGCCGATTGGCAGACCGGTTGCACGCCAGACCTTGCGGATGCGGGCGTTCAGAACCGACGCTTCCTTGCGGGGATTGGTGCCGATCAGCAGGATCGCGTCAGCCTGTTCAATGCCGGCAATCGTCGGATTGAAAATATAGCTGGCGCGGCCATTGCCTGGCGTCAGGGCCGAACCGGCACGACGGGCATCGACACTGGTCGAACCAAGCGAAGCCAGCAGCGCCTTGAGCGCGAACATTTCTTCAACGCCCGCGAGATCGCCAGCGATGGCGCCAATACGTGCGCCTGGCTTCTTGAGCGCCTTGGCAACGGTCTGGAACGCATCGTCCCAGGTGGTCGCGCCGAGCTTCTTGTTACGGCGAACATATGGACGGTCGAGGCGCTGGCTTTTGAGGCCATCCCAGATGAATCGGGTCTTGTCGGAGATCCACTCTTCATTGATGGATTCATTGAGACGCGGCAGAACTCGCATCACTTCGCGGCCACGGCTATCGACGCGGATATTGGAGCCAACGGCGTCCATTACGTCGATGCTTTCGGTCTTCACCAGTTCCCATGGACGCGCATTGAAGGCGTATGGCTTGGACGTCAGCGCGCCAACCGGGCACAGGTCGATGACGTTGCCCTGCAGCTCGCTGGTCAGTGCCTTTTCGAGATAGGTGGTGATCTCGGCGTCTTCGCCACGACCGAGCAAACCCATCTCGGCAATGCCAGCAACTTCGGTAGTGAAGCGCACACAACGCGTGCAGTGAATGCAGCGGTTCATCGAGGTCTTGACCAGTGGGCCAATATACTTGTCTTCGACGGCACGCTTGTTTTCGGCAAAACGGTTCTTGTCCACGCCATAAGCCATGGCCTGGTCCTGCAGATCGCACTCGCCGCCCTGATCGCAGATCGGGCAATCGAGCGGATGGTTGATCAGCAAGAATTCCATCACGCCTTCGCGGGCCTTTTTGACCATTGGCGTGTTGGTGAACATTTCTGGCGGTTCGCCATTGGGGCCCGGACGCAGGTCCTTGACCGCCATGGCGCAGGACGCCTGTGGCTTTGGTGGACCACCCTTGACCTCAACGAGGCACATGCGGCAGTTGCCGGCAACCGACAGACGCTCGTGGTAGCAGAAGCGCGGAATTTCCGCGCCAGCTGCTTCGGCGGCCTGCATCAGCGTGTAGTAGTCAGGAACTTCGACGAGGACGCCGTCGACCTTGATATTTGCCATTATGCCGCCGCCTTGTTCTTCTGCCAGCATTCAAGCAGATCAGACACTGCGATGCCGTCGATGGTTGCGCCGTCGAAATTGCACTCGGTGAAAGCGGCCCCGCGCAAGCTTGCCTTTTTCATCGACAAGCCGGCAAAGTTCACATCATCGACTTTCCAGCCGGTCAAATTTGCATTCGTGACCGTGGCACCGGACAGGTTGATGTCGCTGTACGAGCAGCCGGACAGGTTCACGTTGTGAAACACGCTACCCGACAGGTTCACGTCGTCGAACACGGAACCCGACGCGTCACACACGGTCACTTCGAGCCGTTCGTGTTGCTGATGTAACTTCATGAGATCACTCCGCCGCAATCGACGGCACGGCGCCGTCGCTGGTGGACGAATATGTGTATTGGTCGATCCGCTCTTCGATGACGTGACGGAAGTTACGGATCAGGCCCTGGATCGGCCACGCGGCAGCGTCGCCGAGTGCGCAGATGGTGTGGCCTTCGATCTGCTTGGTCACTTCAAACAGCATGTCGATTTCACGCTTCTGGGCGCGGCCTTCAACCATGCGAGCCATGACGCGCATCATCCAGCCCGTGCCTTCACGGCATGGCGTGCACTGGCCGCAGCTTTCGTGTTTGTAGAAGGCCGACAGGCGCCAGATGGCCTTGATGATGTCTGTCTGCTTGTCCATCACGATGATGGCTGCAGTGCCCAGCGAAGAGCCCGCCTCGCGCAGACCGTCGAAATCGACAATGGCGTTCTGGATCTTTTCGCCCGGCACGCACGGCACCGAGGCGCCGCCCGGAATAACGGCCAACAGGTTATCCCAGCCGCCGCGAATACCGCCGCAGTGCTTTTCGATAATGTCCTTGAAGCTTTCGCCCATGGCTTCTTCGAAAGTCGCTGGCTTGTTCACGTGGCCCGAGACGCACATCAGCTTGGTACCGGTATTGTTGGCACGGCCGATGGAAGCAAACCAGGCGCCGGAGCGACGCAGGATTTCAGGCACGACAGCAATCGACTCGACATTGTTGACGGTCGTCGGGTTGCCATAAACGCCCATGCCAGCCGGGAATGGCGGCTTGAGGCGTGGCTGGCCCTTCTTGCCTTCCAGCGATTCCATCAGCGCGGTTTCTTCGCCGCAGATGTAAGCGCCGGCGCCGTGATGGACGATGATGTCCAGGTCCCAGCCGTGGATATTGTCCTTGCCGATCAGGCGGGCTTCATAGGCCTGCTCGACGGCAGCCTCGAGGCGCTGGCGTTCTCGAATGAACTCGCCGCGCACATAGATGAACGCCAGGTGGGCATCCATGGCACGGGCAGCCAGCAGACACCCTTCCACCAGATGATGCGGATCATGGCGCAGGATGTCACGATCCTTACAGGTGCCGGGCTCGGATTCGTCGGCATTGACCAGCAGGTAATGCGGACGGCCATCGTTGACCTTGGGCATGAAGGTCCACTTGAGCGCAGTCGGGAAACCGGCACCACCACGGCCACGCAGGCCAGAGGCCTTGACCTCGTTGGTGATCCAGTCACGACCGGCGTCGATGAACTCTTTCGTGCCCACCCAGGCGCCGCGCGAACGCGCGCCTTCGAGCGTCCAGTCGCCCTGGCCGTAGAGATTGGTGAAAATGCGGTCTTTATCAGCGAGCATCGTTCACTCCTACCGCGGCTTCTTGCCGAAGACGCGGATGTATTCAGCTTCGCCACCCTTGGCGAGCGCAGCGGCCTGACCCAGCCAGTTGTCGCGCGTGACGCGACCCTTAAAGCTCAACGAGTCTTCGACCTTGGCGATATCAGCCTCGGTAAAGGCCGCGACCTGGCTCCACTTGGTGATGCCGAGGCCAACAAGCTTGGCTTCGAGCACCGGACCGACGCCGGAGATCAACTTCAGATCGTCTGGCGCGCCGGCAGGCGCTTCAAACAGTGGCTTAGCAGCTCCGCCCTTTTCAGCCACCGGATTGACCTCGGCCTGATTGGCCCTTGGCGCAATGATGGTGCGAGTCTTCTGAGCAGCCGTGCTCGCGCCGCCCTCAGCAGGCTCGGACGCTGTGGCTTTGCCGGGAGCCTTGCCACCGTCAACCTTGGACGCATCGGATTCAGAACCCGTTGCGTCTTCGCGCATGGCCTTGTTTGGTTCGCCGTCTGCCTTGGCAGACGAGCTTGCGGCCTTGCGTTCGCCCTCAGCCTTGGCTTCGGAAACTTTGGCCGCCGCTGGCGTGCCCTTGAGAGCAGGAGCGGATTCTTCGCTCACGTCCTTTGGCTTTGCAGCAGTCGTTGGCGCCTGCGCAGCGGCGGGTGCTGCTGCAGCAGGCACTGCGGCGTCAGCTGGCGGGATGAACTTCTCGCGATTGGCGCTTGGCGCTTCCAGCAGCGTCGTCCGTTCGCCCTCAGCGGCAGAGTTCAGACGATCAATCTGGGAGCCAGCCTTGATCGTGTCACCCTTGCCCGCCTGGAAGGCGTCGATGATCTGTTCCAGGCGTTCTGGCGTCAGGTCTTCGTAGGTGTCGTGGAAAATCGCGACCATCGGTGCATTGACGCAGGCGCCAGCACACTCGACCTCTTCCCAGCTTAGCGTACCGTCATCGTTGAGGTGCTGTGGATCGTGGTGGATCTTGCTCTTGCAAACCTCGATCAGAGCCTCGGCGCCGCGCAGCTGGCATGGCGTCGTGCCACAAACCTGAACGTGAGCGCGCGAGCCAACCGGCTGCAGCTGGAACTGGGTGTAGAACGTCGCCACTTCCAGCACGCGGATATAGGCCATGCCGAGCATATCGGCGATGGTCTCGATCGTAGCGCGGCTGACCCAGCCGTCCTGATCCTGAGCGCGCATAAGCAGCGGAATAACAGCGGATTGCTGACGGCCGGTCGGGTAAAGCCCGATCTTCCACTCCGCCCATTTGGCGTTGTCAGCAGTAAAGGCGAACGCGGCCGGTTGAACCGACTCATCCGCAAGGCGACGCGCAACCATTAGCGATCAACCTCTCCGAACACGATATCGAGCGAGCCAAGGATGGCCGAGACGTCAGCCAGCATGTGGCCGCGACACAGGAAATCCATGGCCGACAAATGCGCAAAACCCGGAGCACGGATCTTGCAGCGATACGGCTTGTTGGTGCCGTCACTGACCAGATAGACGCCGAACTCGCCCTTGGGCGCTTCAACGGCGGCGTAAACTTCACCGGCGGGAACCTTGTAGCCCTCGGTGTAGAGTTTGAAGTGGTGGATCAACGCTTCCATCGAGCGCTTCATTTCGCTGCGCTTGGGCGGAACGACCTTGCCGTCAAGCGAGGACACAGGTCCCTTGCCTTCCGGCGCATTCAGCTTGGCAACGCACTGCGCCATGATACTCGTCGACTGGCGCATCTCTTCCATACGGATGAGATAGCGGTCGTAGCAGTCGCCGTTTTTGCCGATCGGAATGTCGAATTCCATCTCGTCATAGCACTCGTATGGCTGGCTCTTGCGCAGGTCCCAGGCAGCGCCCGAACCGCGCACCATCACGCCCGAAAAGCCCATATTCCAGGCGTCTTCCAGCTTCACGACACCGATATCGACGTTGCGCTGCTTGAAGATGCGGTTCTCGGTCAGCAGAGTGTCGAGATCAACGATGAATTTGGGGAATTCGACGCAGAACGTCTCGATATCGTCGATCAGGGCCTGCGGGAGGTCCTGATGCACGCCACCAGGACGGAAATAGGCTGCGTGCATACGAGCGCCCGAAGCGCGCTCATAGAAAATCATCAGCTTTTCGCGCCACTCAAAGCCCCAGACCGGCGGCGTCAGCGCACCAACGTCCATGGCCTGCGTCGTGACGTTCATCAGATGCGCCAACAGGCGCCCGATTTCCGAATAGAGCACGCGGATCAGCTGGCCCCGACGTGGCACTTCCAGACCGAGCAACTTTTCGACGGCCAGGGCAAACGCATGCTCCTGGTTCATCGGCGCCACGTAGTCTAAGCGATCAAAATACGGCACGGCCTGCAGATAGGTCTTGGATTCAATCAGCTTCTCGGTGCCGCGATGCAGCAGCCCAATATGGGGATCGACGCGCTCGACGATTTCGCCGTCGAGTTCCAGAATCAGACGCAGCACACCGTGCGCCGAGGGGTGCACGGGACCAAAGTTGATCGTGAAATTGCGGACTTCGGCTTCAACGGTCATTGCTTGGCCTTCTCGTCACCGGGCAGCACATAGTCTGTACCCTCCCAAGGCGACAAATAGTCGAACGAACGATATTCCTGCATGAGCTTTACCGGCTCATAGACAACGCGCTTCCGCTCTTCGTCGTAACGCACTTCCACGAAGCCCGTGGTCGGGAAGTCCTTGCGAAGCGGATGCCCGTCAAAACCGTAATCGGTGAGGATGCGGCGCAAATCGCCATGACCCGAGAACAGGATGCCGTATAGATCATAAGCCTCGCGCTCGAACCATTCAGCGCCCTTAAATACGCCGGTGATGCTCGGCACTGGGGTAATGTCGTCGGCCGCCACCTTGACGCGAATACGCTGGTTCAGGTGCGGGCTCATAAAGTGGTAGACCACTTCAAACCGCTCATCGCGCGCCGGATAGTCAGCACCGCAGACGTCAGTAAAGCTGATAAACCGGCAGCGCGCATCGTCGCGCAGGAAAGTGGCGACAGTGACAATCGCGTCACGTTCGACGGTCAAGGTCAGTTCGCCATAGGCGACATCCTGAGCCAGAACCGCATCGCCAAGAGCGCCTGCGATATGATCGCCGAGATCCATCAACCGATCGACTTGGATTGCTTCATCCATCGTGTGTGATCCTAGCGTTCAATTGTGCCGGTGCGGCGGATTTTCTTTTGCAGCAGCAGAATACCGTAAAGAAGGGCCTCAGCGGTTGGCGGGCAGCCTGGAACATAGACGTCCACCGGCAGCACACGGTCACAACCACGAACAACCGAATAAGAATAGTGATAGTAGCCGCCGCCATTGGCGCAGCTACCCATAGAAATGACATAACGCGGCTCAGGCATCTGGTCGTAGACCTTGCGCAGAGCGGGTGCCATCTTGTTGGTCAGCGTGCCAGCGACGATCAGCACGTCAGACTGGCGTGGTGAAGCGCGCGGCGCTGTACCGAATCGCTCGATGTCGTAGCGCGGCATCGACATCTGCATCATCTCAACGGCGCAGCACGCCAGACCAGTCTGCATCCACATCAATGAGCCCGTGCGCGCCCAGGTAACGAGCTGCGCCACGGTCGAAACGAGGAAACCCTTGTCGGCCAGCTCGTCCGTTACGTCAGTGAAGAACGGATCGTTGGCGCCAGCAACTTGGTTGGTGCGCGGATCGATAAGACCAGTGGGGCGCGGCGCGACCAGCGTACCATTTTGTTCGCTCAATCCCATTCCAGGGCCCCTTTGCGCCATTCGTAGATAAAGCCCACGGTCAACACACCGAGAAAGATCATCATCGACCAGAAACCGAACCAACCAACATCATGGAACGCAACGGCCCAAGGGAACAGGAACGCGACTTCAAGATCGAAAATAATGAAGAGAATAGAAACGAGATAGAATCGCACATCGAACTTCATGCGCGCGTCGTCGAAGGCGTCAAAGCCTGCTTCGAATGCGGACACCTTTTCAGGGTCGGGATTTTTCACGGCGACAAGGAACGGCGTCACCAATAGAGCGATACCAATAACCCCGGCAAGCGCGAGGAAGATGATTATCGGCAGATAGTCGCTGAGCAAATCAGTCATGCGGCAGCCTGTTTTTTATCCGGACCAAGAACCGGGTTACGCGGGTCATGCAAGCAATTGGGGCGAGCAAACCGACGCAACAGTTGATGCGTTGGGCTTAGACCTTTGGCTATCTTGTTTCAAGGGAAAGAAAATATGAGCAGAATAATCATGTATCGTACGAGCTAAAGTCAGCACATTCTTTTCTGCCGTTCCCTGCCCTGTAACCGACCATGCTCATTTTGGCGAACAATTCGAACTGCGGCAAATCCGGAAAATCGCTCAGAAACGCAAAAAGCCCGCGCATGGCGGGCTAAAAACCAAAACGGCGAACCGCGGTGCGGTTCGCCGAATTGGGTTTGCAAGACTTTTGACCAGGGCGGCGAACCGCCCCGATCATTTTGCAAATCTTAGAAGTGGTAGAACACACCGACGGTGGCCTTAGCCGATTCGAAGAAGGCATCGCCAGCTTCATCACGGAAGTCACCCTGGCCGACAACTTCACCGCGAACGGTGATCGCGTCAGTCACAGCAAGTTCAACACCGCCACCGAGCTGGTAAACGCCTTCGTTGTTGCCGTTCTGAGTCTGAACGCCAACACCAGCGATTGCGTAAACGAGAACCGCATCGGTCAGGACCGCACCAGCGCGCAGGTTGGCGAAGAATTCGCCAGTGCTGAGTGCATTCTGGTTCCAGATGTAGTCAGCGGTAACTTCAGCACCGATCAGGAATGGATCAGCTGGCAGGAAGTTCACGCCAACAGCAGCGCCGAGCACGCCATAGGTCGTGTCATTGAGCTGGTTGCCATACTGGCCGTTGTTCTGACCGACGAACTGGCCGCCGAGACGAACGCCTGCATAGAGGCCTTCCCAGTTGAAGCCAGCAGCTTCGTAGATTGGAACTGGAGTCGTTGGGATGATCAGGTCAGCGGCCTGAGCACCACCAGCGAGCAGTGCTGCAGCAGCAACACCAAGAGTAAGCGAACGTACAAACATATCTTGCACTCCCATAGAGTTAACCGTAGTCGACCGTTTAGATGCATCACCCTAACGCGCCTGACAAGCCTTTGGTGCCCCATATTGGCATCTGGGATAAGAATGGGTGACCATTTAGAGGGTGGTGTTGCGCCAATGTCGCGGTATTGGCCCACTTTGATACAAAGTTTAAGGAATTTGCCAGCATTTGGGGCCGCCAAGTGTTGCAATTTGGGCCCCAAGGGGACTCTCCGACAAGCAACTGATTCCAGCTCTTGAAGAAAATCCGCCGCCTGAAACCCACCGACAGCGGGCCATTGGGGACAGGAATCGCTCACTGAAAGCAGAATCCTCAGAAGTGGAAGTTGGCGCCAATCGTGAATTGGTCGTTGGCGGCACCGCCATCTGTCGGAAAACCGTGCAGATATTGGGCGTCGACTGTGACGATGTCCGTCACTGCCAGTTCCACGCCGCCGCCGATCAAGACATTCTGGTCTTGCGATGGCCCCAGATCGATTCCATAGCCGCCCGCCGCATAGACGAGGACGTCATCGGTGACGACCAGCCCTGCGCGTCCCAGGATCTGGCCATAGCTGGTTTCGCCGACGCTACCTGACAGGCCCTGCACAGCGAGTTCAAGGCCAACAAGATAGAAATCGAACTGGGCGTTGATGCCAGCCTGTATGCCGAGGCCCAACTGGGTGTCCCCGCCGCCGGGGCGCTGTGCACCTGCGAAAACACCGGCATAAAAGCCGCTCCAGTCAAATCCACCCTCTGAGACCGGTATGGCGTCAGCCGAACTGGTCGGCACTGTAATCGCATCTGCCGCAAACGCTCCTCCCAACGTGAGAGTGGCCGCGAGGGCAGCAACGGCGATTGTAAAGAACTGGCGCATCGTTGTGTCCTTGCCGAAGGAGTCTCGCGATCTCAACGTTACGTCGACGTGCTAGTTCCCAATCGCGCTTCTTAGAGAGTGCCGACCAAAACAGGGTCTTCGCGATACTGTTTGGGAAACAGGGCCTTCAACGCAGCAACCTTGGGAAGGTCATTGATCACGATGTAAGGCCAGGTTGGGTTCAGCGTCAGGAAATCCTGATGATACTGCTCGGCAGGGTAGAAGGCCTTGAAGGGTTCGATGGTGGTAACGATTGGGCCTTCAAACAGATGCGCATCGTCAAGCTGGGCAATATAGGCCTTGGCCGTTTTGGCCTGGTCATCATTGAGAGCAAAGATGGTCGAGCGATACTGCGTGCCGTGGTCCGGCCCCTGATAATTCAACTGCGTCGGATTGTGCGCCACCGAGAAATAGATCTGCAGCAGATCGCCATAGCTCACCACCGAGGGGTCATAAGTCACCTGAACCGTCTCGGCATGGCCGGTCGTGCCGCTGCTGGTCTGATCATAGGTCGCGGTGTCGGCGGCCCCGCCCGAGTAGCCTGACACAGCGTTGGTCACGCCGACGACATGCTGAAACACGCCCTGCACGCCCCAAAAGCATCCGCCGGCAAACACTGCCGTTGCTGTCGTTCCCGTGTCGGCTATATCGGCCGTCGGTGCGGGAATGACGACAGCCGCCTCCTGTGCTGCAGCCGGATGTCCGAACAGGCCAAACGCCAGAGCGGGCAGGATCAAAAATGACGCGAGAGTGGCACGCCAAACTATGGACGACGTGGCGACAGTAGCTTGAGCATTGCGCATGGGACGAACCTTGTTGGTCGATGTGTGCTTTGGTGTTCTTTATATGGGCCTGCAGGTCGATCAGATCAGCCGCTTCACGGCGAAATGAAGCCGATCACAGCGTTGCCAGCTGTCGATTGCCGATCGTGCCACGGTAATTGGCGCGAATAGCGACCTTGTTTTCAAGCGCCTCGATCACCGACAGGGTAAAATCTGTCTCATACATTTGAGACAGATTGCTCAGCCCGCCCGGCGTGAAGACGTTGATCTCCAACAACTTGTCTCCCACGATATCGAGGCCGACAAGAAACATCCCATCCTGCACCAGCTTCGGCCGCACCGTTTCGGCAATGGCGAGCATGGTGTCGGTGACGGTGATGGTCTCGGCGCTCCCCCCGGCGTGGATATTGGAGCGAATCTCGCCCTTGGCCGGCGCGCGGCGGAAGGCGGCGTGCCGTCCGTCGCGCTGTAGTGGGACGCCGTTCATCAGGAAAAAGCGCACGTCGCCCTCTGCTGCGGCAGGCATGAAGCCCTGAGCGATGAGGTAGCCTTCGCCGCTTACGGCCTCAAAAATCTGATTGAGATTGGAATCTTTTGGCGAGGCGATCTTAAAGACGTTCTTGCCGCCCGAACCCTGCAAGGGCTTGAGGATGACGCCCTTGGGCTGGCCGTAGATAAAGCTGCGTATCTCTTCAATGCTTTTGGAGATCAGAGTTTCTGGCCGGACAGACGCTGGAAAATCCTGGAAGTAGAGTTTGTTCTGCGCCTGGGCCAAGCCGTCGGGGTCGTTGAGCACAATGACGCCGCGCGCCGCTGCCATGCGGCCAAACACCGTGCCGACATTTGCCGCCCAAGGGCGGTCAGCGGCATCTTCAGACGGATCGTTGCGCAGCAGCAAAATGTCGATGTCGGTGACGTCGATGGTCTGGATGATCGGGGCGTCGCCCTGCAGGTCTTTGTGCAGCGTTTCGGCCTTCTTGTATTTTGTGGAGGGCAAAACCAGCGCCCGCACCACCAGCGTGTCATCCGGGCGCAGCACGAAATCCCCAGGCGTCACGTAGCAGATATTGTGGCCACGATTGAGTGCAGCCAGCGCCAGATGCGTTGTGGAGTAGTTTGGGGTCTCGCCGCTGATCGAGTTGACGAAGAACGCGATGCGCATTTTGAGGCTCCTAGGTGGTGATCATTTCGATTGGCGTCATGCCGACGGCGGCTTTGCAAAGCCGGGCTTCAGCTTCTGGGTGGGACATGAAGGCAGGTATCAGGCGCGGCGCCCGCAACAGGCCGCGCGTGCTCAACTCCTGAATGATGCTGAAATGGGATGCTGCGATCTTGCCCATCCAGAATGGGCCAAGCGCGCCCCCTGCCCGCAGATGGCTCAAAATCTCGAGCAGCCCGCGCAGGTAGATTGCATCCTTGGCAAGGCCGCCGCCACGATAGACCCGGATGACCAGGTTGAACGCCGACGACTCCGCGAGCCCAAAGGCGCGAACCTGACGGTAGCAATCGACAAAGCTGGCGCCCTCAAGCATCGATGCGCAGGCAACAACGCGCGCGGCAATCAGCCTGAGACGACCCAACGTCATGCCGCCGACCAGATATTCGGCGAGCACAGCCAGCCCCTCCTGCACGCCCTCGTAGCCTGCAAGACCGGAACGGAACAGGCGCAGGCCCTGTGCCGAGCCATTGAAATAAGTCAGAAGGTGCACACCGACTTCATGGCTCAACAAGGCTTCGACGCGCGTCTTTGCCATTGTGGTGTTGCGGGAAATCAGGAGACGCCCGCCAGACACCATCAATCCGGCCGGCAGATCGTCGCGCAGCTCGATGCTGGCCGAAAAGCCATCATAGTCACTCGCATAGCCACTGATCATGCTCTGCGCCTTGCGCTCGACAAAGGCGAAATCGGCATCCTCGCCCGGCGGTTGGCTTTTGCCGCGTTCCGACTTGGTACCATCGAGAATATCGGTGGCCGCTTTTAGAAGGGACGGCTCCACGCGACCGTAAAGCGCTCGTCCCAATTCCACGAAGCGCGGCGTTTCGCGGGCCGCCAGCAGCGACAGCTGCAGATCAAGTTCCTGCTGCTTTTCTCGATAGAGTGCTGTCAGAACCGGATCTTCGAAATGGTCCAGCGCAACGGAGAACAGCCGCTTCTTCTGGAGGTCTGTTTCGACTGTCAGGGGGCGATACAAGAGCCGTGGAGCGCGCTCGAAGCCGGCGACCTTGAACTGCTCCCAGGCATCGCGCGCATTGATCGGTGTCACGGCCAATAGAAAGTCAAAGGATTGGGCTACGTCGTCAATCGCCCGATCGGCGCGGCTTACTGCATCGATAAAGGCTTTCCGGCCCAGGGCGCGGTGTGTCGAGATGGCGAGGCTCTTGGTGGCCTCGGCAAAGGCAGCGGCGGCCTGCAGCCCCGCGTCAACGATATTGGCGACCAGTTGTTCGAGCAGTTGCGGATAGACAGCATCGGATTCGGGCACGCGATAGATTGGCGCAAAGCGAACTGTCAGCGCTGGCAGCTTTGGCAATGCCCGCGCCAGCTTGGCGGCCGGATCGTCGGTGATCGACGGTTGGGCAATCTTGGGCGTGCGGAATTTTGCGTGCACCTTTTCCGTGGCGGCCGTGAACACAGACCGAGCGGCCTGGCCGCCTGTGTCGGTAGTAGCTGAAATCGTCATTTCAAACGGCGGGAGGTAGTCCGCGTCACTGGCCAGTCGATCGCGTTCCAACTCGCCAATGTCGAGCAGGACAAATGCTCCAAAACGCTCGGTCATGCTCGCAGCGACTAGCTCAACAATGGCCTTGGCGCGCGGCACGCTGCCGACCAACAAATAGGACGAGTTGGAGCTCACAACGTCGCGCGCAGCCGGGTGCTTGGCGCGGCCGACCTGAACGAACAGGAACGGCAAAGGCCGGTCGATATGCAGCCGTTCGCCGCGGCCAAAATCCAGGCGGATTGGTTCGCCGGCCTTTAGCAGCGCGTCAATCTCTGCGAGCAGCTTGGCGTCGTCTCCCCGGCTCATGCGCGGGCCTTAAGGCTTTGCTCAAGCACCGGCAGCGATTCCTTGATCATGCGGCGGAAGGCGATCAACGTTTCCTGGTCAGGTTCGCCGGTCCACTCATCCATGAAAACCTTCTTGAACTCGATGGCGATGGCGCAGCCCGTCAGCGGGAATCGCTCATGGATGAAACGGGTCTGCTCGCCCCTTCCGTCGAAGGCGATGTTTTCGCGAACGTCCATGCCCTGCCCGCGAAACTGGAAGCTGCGCATGCTGTCCATGAAGGGATCGAGCACGCCCGCCCAGCGCTCCCGGTCCATGGAGAAGGTACCGATATTGATGACCGGCGCCTCTGCTTCTGTGGTGGCAGCGGCGTCTGGGCCGGCGCGGCGGTGGTTGTAGCTATGGATATCGAGCACCACGAAGCTGCCGAACTCGACTTCGATGCCGGAGAGGAGCTGCGACAGCATCGCGTAGTAGGAATCGTGGGAGTGCAGCGAGCGCTCGACCAATTCTGCCGACGGCTGCTGCTGCCAGACCTGCAGGCCCCAAGCCTGTTCGGGCGTGAGGTACACGGCGCCGTCACGGGCGCGGTTAAGATCGATCTCGAATCGCGAGCGGTGGAAGATCACCCGGTTCGGCACGTCGCGGATAAAGTACTCGGTAAAGGGATCTTCTTCACGCAGACGCCCGGATTCACCAAGCGCCATAAGGCTTGCGAGTTCGTCCCGCACTGCGTGTCCATTGTGGATAGCTGTGCCGATGATCGGTGATGACGCGCGATGCACGGACCACAGGTCTGTGGCCGCTGTCGAAATGGCGAATTCGTCCGCCGGTGGAGATGTGTAATTTTGACTGGGCATGCCGACGCTTGTTTGCCGCCACTTCCTGAGTGACGTCAGTCAACGACAGCACGGCCGGACAGTTCCATGGAGCGGAAACGAGGAATGGCCCGCGAACGATTGTTCAGCGAACCAGGCGGTGATTATCTATATGAAACGCTATCTTACCCTGTCTGCGCCACTCATAAGCAATGCTTGAATGAGTGGCGCGAGAGACGGGGCTCGAACCCGCGACCTCCGGCGTGACAGGCCGGCGCTCTAACCAACTGAGCTACTCCCGCAGCGCTTGCCGATCAACTGATCTGCGCAACGTGTGGTCCGTTTACCGAGCACCTATTGGTAAGTCAAGCGAGGTTGAGCGGATCGTCATGAGATTTTCAAAAAAACCGCTTCGGCCTGTGGAAAAGTACCATCCGAACAATCGGTAGCGCGTTTTTGTTGATGTGACGGATCAAAGCAGCGCTGCAAACAGCGCGCGACCGCATTTGGCGGTCAAATGCTAACACACTGCTAGCATTGAGATGTCGGGAGGGACTGGTGGGCGATGACGGGCTCGAACCGCCGACATCTTCGGTGTAAACGAAGCGCTCTACCAACTGAGCTAATCGCCCCTCGCAGGGTGGGCTCTGATTAGGGCCCCTTCCCGGTAACGTCAACCCGGAAAAGAAAAAGGCCCCGGCGCAAAGCGCTCGGGGCCGATCACTGTCGTCGATCCGTGGATCGATCTTAGTTGATCGCGTCTTTCAGGCCCTTGCCGGGCTTGAACTTAGCCTGGTTGGAGGCTGGAATCTGAATCTCAGCGCCAGTGGCTGGATTGCGGCCGGTCGAAGCCTTGCGCTGCGACACAGCAAAAGTACCGAAGCCGACGAGACGGACTTCTTCGCCAGCCTTCAGAGAGCCGGTGATAGCCTCGAACACTGCGTCAACCGCTTCAGCGGCCTGTGCCTTGGTGATCGTCGCTTTGTCGGCAACGACGCCAACCAGATCGTTCTTGTTCATAGCGTTTCCTTACAGTGGAATTGCCCGCCCTCGCTGGCGAGCCAATAAGACGCGGCAACCCTTGGTCGATTCTGAGCGAAACGCAAGGATTTCCGGGCTTTTTGCGAGGCCGGACGGTGCAAAGCTGTTAATGGACCGGAAAGTGAGGCCTCGCAAGACCGCTTTGTGCATTTTTGCCGGTTTTGCAGGGGTTGTGGGACATTCTGCACACTATTTTGCTGGCTGTGGCTGCCCCATCGGGGTGGGTCGAATCATCAGCATCAACGGAAGCGCCAGCAGGTAGACGCAGAGCGCCACCAGCCAGATCAGGCCCGGCCAGCTGTCGCGCAGCCCATAGTAGATGAAGCTGAAAAACAGCGGTCCGAACACGGCGGCAAGGCTGACGAGACTGGCCAGCACGCCCTGCAACTGTCCCTGCCGCTCGCCATCGACCTGACGCGTCGTCAGCGATTGCAGCGCGGGCATGCCGATGCCGCCCATGGCAAAGATCGGCGCCATGGCAAACAGGATCCAGCCCTGGGTAGCAAAGGTCAAGCACAGCATGGCCCCGGTTTCAAACGCCATGCCGACGATCAGCGACCAGCGTTCGCCGAGGCGAGAAACGACAGGACCAGTGAGGAAGGCCTGCGCCAAAGCGTGGCAGACGCCGAAAGCGCCGAGCGACAGGCCGATCATCAGGCCATTCCAGTGGAACACATCCTCGCTGAACACGGCCCAGGCGGTGCCATAGACGGTGCCGACGAAATTGAGGATGACGAAAATCGCCATCATGGGAATCAGCGCCTTGAAGGTCAGCGCCCAGCGCAACGGCTTGAACGGGTTGAGGGTATCGAGCGTGATTCTGGCGCCCGGTACGCCTTTGCGCGATTCGGGCAGGACAAACAGCGCCAGCGCAAAGTTGGCCGCGTTGAGCAGCGCTGCAGCGATGAACGGCGCGCGAACCCAGTAGTCACCGAGGAAACCGCCGAGCACCGGCCCGATGATGAAGCCGATGCCGAACATGGCGTGGAAATATCCGAAACGCTTGGCGCGCTGATCTTCGGACGAAATGTCGGTGATGTAGGCGGTGGCGACAGCCATATTGGCGCTGGTGATGCCGGCGACGGCGCGGCCGATGACCAGCATCCAGAGTTCGGGCGCAAAAGCCATGACCAGATAATCGATGGCGGCACCGGCCAGCGAGATCAGGAGAATCGGGCGACGGCCGAAGCGATCGCTCAGCACGCCGAGAATCGGGGAGAACAGGAACTGGCAGGCGGCATAGAGCGCCAGCATCAGGCCGAGCAGCGTGGCGATTTCGGAGGTGTGGCCAACGTCGCGCAGCAGCGCCGGGAGAATCGGAAAGATCAGGCCAATGCCAACAGCGTCCAACACGACGGCGGCGAGGATAACGACGAGAGCCTTGTTCACAAACGTTCTCCTGAATGCGCCGTGGCTGCGGCAGAGCGAGGTAAGCCTTCCGCCGGCGCGTTACAAGCAGCGGCTCACGGTTATGACGAGCCATGCTGACAGGTTTCGACAGCAGTGGGAGTTGGGAAGGTAGCGGTGGTGCACTCCACTCGACCGACCTCGTGGTTCGACAGGCTCACCATGAGGTCTATTGAGGGAGGCTCTCGATGAAGTCTCTTCGTAGTGAGGTGCTTTCCTGCCGCCCCTTGAAGAGATGCCCCGCACAAACAAAAACGGCGGCCACTGGGGCCGCCGTTTCGGTGCAATTTTGCAGAAATTACTGCGCGATCAGCTCGGCGCAGTCATCAGCCGAGTAGCGCATGTCGGGTTCCGCGCTGGTCATATCTTCGACAGCAGCGTCGACGTAGAACGACACGAGACGATCATATTCGCCTTCTTCAACCTGATCGGCCACCAGCGCGGCGTGGGCCTTGGCGAATGCCAGCTCGGCGAGCGTGTTGGCGCTGGCGACGTCTTCTGCGCTCATGCCATCGATCTGGGTCGTGACCGTGTAGGCGGCGCCGCACCACATAGCGATATCCACGTCGTCGCTAACCTCTTCTTCGTCCTGGGCAAAGGACGGAGCAGCAAGGCTTAGCAGAGCAGCGGCGGTAAGGACGGCAAGCAGTTTGGCTTTCATTGTTTTTCTTTCGTTGGACGCTTGGCGGAACGAAATGGTCCGCATGACAGGTTCATAGCTTGCGCCAAAGGTGACGTCGCATGGTTTTTGTCGTGAAGTTGATGCAAAAACGGCGGCCCGTTGGGCCGCCGTTCATATTGGGCTTGTGAGCCGATCTAGTGCGGGAGGCCCGCTGCGGCATCGTCGGTCGCATCTGGCGTCGCAACTGGAGCGGGAGCTTCGTCGAAGTTCCACTCGATTGGCTCGGGCTGGCGAACCAGCGCGTGCTTGATTACCTGATCCATCCGGCTGACTGGAATGATCTCCATGCCTTCCTTGACGATGTCCGGGATCTCGGCGAGATCGCGTACGTTTTCCTCAGGGATCAGGACCGTCTTGATGCCACCACGGAGGGCTGCGAGCAGCTTCTCCTTGAGACCACCAATCGGCAGCACCCTGCCCCGCAGCGTGATCTCACCGGTCATGGCGACATCATTGCGGACGGCAATGCCGGTCATGACCGAGACGATTGCCGTGGCGAGGCCGATACCAGCAGATGGGCCATCCTTGGGGGTGGCGCCTTCTGGCAGGTGGACGTGGATGTCACGCGTGTCGAACATCGGTGGCTTGATGCCGAAATCGATCGAGCGCGAACGGACATAAGCCGTGGCCGCAGTCAGCGATTCCTTCATCACTTCCTTGATGTTACCCGTAACCGTCATGCGACCCTTACCGGGGGTCATAACGCCTTCGATGGTCAGCAGTTCGCCGCCAACGGAGGTCCAGGCCAGGCCGGTCACCAGACCAACCTGCGATTCAGCTTCGATCTCGCCGTGCTTGTAGATATCGGCGCCGAGATACTTGGTCAGCTTGTCTTCGTCGATGGTGATGGTCTTGACCTTGGTCTTGACGATCTCGGCCACGGCCTTGCGCATCAACTTGGAGATTTCGCGCTTGAGGTTACGCACGCCCGCTTCGCGGGTGTAGCGCTGGATCAAAGCGGTCAGCATCTCGTCGGAGAGTTCGAATTCGCCGGGCTGCAGGCCATTTTCCTTGAGGGTCTCAGGGATCAGGTGCTGCTTGGCGATCGCGTGCTTCTCCTGCTCGGTGTAACCCGACAGACGAATGATCTCCATACGGTCCATCAATGGGCCGGGAATGTTGAGCGTGTTCGACGTGGTCACGAACATCACATCGCTCAGGTCATAATCGACCTCGAGGTAGTGATCGGCGAAGGTGTGGTTCTGTTCAGGATCGAGCACTTCGAGAAGTGCCGAGCTTGGATCGCCACGGAAGTCCTGGCCCATCTTGTCGATTTCATCGAGCAGGAAGAGCGGATTGGACTTGCCAACCTTCTTGAGCGACTGGATGACCTTGCCGGGCATGGAGCCGATGTAAGTCCGACGGTGACCGCGGATTTCAGCTTCGTCCCGAACGCCGCCGAGCGCCATACGCACGAACTCACGACCGGTTGCCTTGGCAATCGACTTGCCGAGCGAGGTCTTGCCCACACCTGGAGGGCCGACGAGGCAGAGGATCGGACCCTTGAGGGTGCCGGTACGGCCCTGCACAGCCAGATATTCCAGAATGCGTTCCTTGACCTTCTCGAGGCCATAGTGATCCTCATCCAGCACCTTTTCGGCGAGGATCAGGTCACGCTTGACCTTGCTCTTCTTGCCCCATGGCAGGCCGAGCAGCGTATCGAGATAGTTGCGGACAACCGTGGCTTCGGCAGACATCGGGCTCATGGCCTTGAGCTTCTTGAGCTCGCCCTCGGCCTTGAGCTTGGCTTCCTTGGACAGGCGGGTCTTGGCGATGCGCTCCTCGATCTCTGCGATCTCGTTGGAGCCCTCTTCGCCGTCGCCCAGTTCCTTCTGGATCGCCTTCATCTGCTCGTTGAGGTAGTACTCGCGCTGGGTCTTTTCCATCTGCCGCTTGACGCGGCTGCGGATGCGCTTTTCCACCTGCAGGACGCCGATTTCGCCTTCCATCAGGCCAAGGATTTTCTGGAAGCGCTCGGCAACCGAAACGGTGGAGAGCAGGTCTTCCTTCTCGTTGATCTTGATGACCAGGTGGCTGGCAATGGTGTCAGCAAGCTTGGAGTGATTTTCGATCTGCCCAACGGCCGCAACGACCTCGGCCGAGATCTTCTTGTTGAGCTTCACATAGCTCTCGAACTCGGTGGTGGCCGAACGGGACAGGGCTTCAAGCTCGGTCGCGTCTTCTTCGGGCTCAGGCAGGATGGATGCCTCGGCCTCGAAGTAATCGACGGTCTGGAGATAGCGATCAATGGTTGCGCGGTTCAGGCCCTCGACCAGCACCTTTACGGTGCCGTCGGGCAGCTTGAGCAGCTGCAACACGGTTGCAATGGTACCCGTTGCATAAATCTGGTCGGGCGCCGGATCATCGTCCTGCGCGTTCTTCTGGGTCACGACGAGAATGTGCTTGTCATCGCGCATGACTTCTTCAAGCGCCTTGACCGACTTCTCGCGGCCGACGAACAGCGGCACGATCATGCCGGGGAAAACGACGATATCGCGCAGTGGGAGAACTGGGTAAACGCGATCCCGGCTGAAATCGCCGCCCGTGGGATTGACGTCCGTCATCTCGTATCCTTTCCGGGGCGCGCGGAGGAAGGGAGAAGGTGCGCGCCCGTAGCAGACAGCTCCAGCAAGAAGGCTGGGCTGATTCCGGTTAATAAATAGGTCGACCTAGCGGCCACACAAGTCAACCTTCGCGGAATTGTCATGGTTAAGTCGTGAACGCACAGGAGATATGCGAAGTGGCCCGGAAACACCCGTG
Source organism: Devosia sp. 2618 (assembly GCF_040546815.1). Lineage (NCBI taxonomy): Bacteria > Pseudomonadati > Pseudomonadota > Alphaproteobacteria > Hyphomicrobiales > Devosiaceae > Devosia > Devosia sp. 2618. The sequence continues at coordinate 1,420,683 of NZ_JBEPOO010000001.1, read as the reverse complement.
TGCCTTGGCTGCAGGGTGGATGTGGCTTTGGTTTGAGGGGAGCAGCCGATAGGCCTTGCTCATGTTGTCCACATGGGCATCATGGCATCCAAACACAAGGAACGCGCTCTATGAGCACACGACCAAGCCGCATCGATTTGCTGGGGATCGCGACCGCCGCCGGCGCGTCCGTGAGGGGCTGCGGCATGGGGCCGGAGGCACTGCGGGTGGCGGGGCTGGCCGAGGCGCTGCTGGAGCTGGAACACGATGTGGTGGACCATGGCGACCTGCGTCGTCCGCATCCGGTGCTGGATGCCAATCCGGCCAGCTGGCGGCTGCCGGACGAGCGGCGCAATGACGTTCTCGATCTGGCGGCGCGAGCCAGCGATCTGGGGCTCGATATTTTGAGCGCCGGGCATTTTCCGGTGTTCATCGGCGGTGATCATTCCATCGCCATGGGCACCGTATCGGCCGTGGCACGGCATTGTGCGGCCAAGGACAAGCCGGTGTTTGTGCTGTGGATCGATGCGCATGCCGATTTCAATACGCCGGCGACGTCGCCGAGCGGGAACCTGCATGGCATGCCGTTGGCGCTGCTGTGCGGCGAGCCGGGGTTTGAGGATATCTACAAAGGGCCATGGCTGGGGCAGATCGCGCCGGACAATGTGACGGTGATCGGCGCGCGGTCGATCGATCGGGACGAGCGCAAGCTGCTCAATGCGCGCGGCGTCGAGGTGATCGACATGCGCAAGATCGACGAGATGGGCGTTGTGGCGCTGATGCGTGGCGTCATATCGCGCGTGAAGGCCGCTGGCGGGCATTTGCACGTAAGCCTTGATGTCGACGCGATGGACCCGGCCATCGCCCCTGGCGGCGGCACGCTGGTGCCGGGCGGGCTGAGCTATCGCGAGGCGCACCTGATCATGGAGATGTTGCACGATAGCGGCGTTGTGGGCTCGCTCGACGTGGTGGAACTCAATCCGTTCCTCGATCACGGCGGCAAGAGCGCAACGCTGCTGGTCGATCTGGTGGCAAGCCTGTTTGGTCGGGCGATCATGGGCGAGGAAGCGGGACCGGTGGAGTTCATTACCGCCGACGAAGCGGGCTAGTCGCCGACATAGCGGGCGCGTGGGCGGATCAGTTCGCCGCTGGTGACCTGCTCGAGGGCGTGCGCCAGCCAGCCGACGCTGCGGCCGAGGGCAAAGAGGATCATCGGCGCGTCCTCGGGCAGATTGTGGGCGCGTGTGATGGCGGCCAAAGCAAAGTCGATATTGGCCCGCGCGCCGGTGATGCGTTCGGCGGCGGCACGCAGTTCGGCAAAGTGCTGCGGCATCTCGAAATGATCGAACAGCGCATTGGCCCGGGCATCGCCATCGTCATAGAGCTGATGGCCGAAAGCGGTGATGTGACGGCCCTGCCCCAGCCGCGCCAGTACGGCAGCTTCGGCCCCGAGTGTTTTGGCCTCTTCGCTCAGTTGTAGCGCCGCGATGGAGGCCCGGCCATGCAGCGGACCTGTCAACGCTGCGAGGCCGGACAGCGTTGCCGCAGCCAGCGAGGCGCCGGTGGATGCGGTGACGCGCGCGGCGAAGGTCGAAGCGTTGAGTTCGTGATCGGCGAGCAGGACCAGCGTGCGGCGCAGCAGGTCGGTGGCGTCCGGGCAGTCCCAGGCACTGGCAAGACGGATGTGTAACGGTCCGGTTTCCGAATGGGCGCCGATCAGGGCCATGGAAACGGTTGAAAGCACCGAGTTTGCCTCGGTTTTCAGGACGCTTTCCGAGCGGCCGAGGGTGGTCCAGTCGGTTGCGGCTCGCTCAGCCAAGGCGACGAGGCCGGCGCGGATCGATCCCGGGCCTTCGATAGGGCCATCGCGGAGTTCGACCGCCGAGGTTTCCCACAGCAGGCCGGCGAGGTGTTCCAGCGTATAGGTCTCGGCCAGTTCGGCGGCGTCGTGGCCGCGATAGAGAAGATGGGCGTCGACAATGGTGGAAATGCTGGAGGTCAGAACCGGTTCTCCCCAGCGGATGGCCTCGGCGGCGATGGTTTCCTGCTTGCGGCGACCTGCCCCGCGTTGCGCCAGACGGCGCACATCGTCACCGCGATAGAGGCTGCGGCGGCTGTCGGCGGGATCGGGTTTGGCCTTGATACGACCGCGACTGACATTGGCGTAGAGCGTTTGCGGCTGCGTGCCCAGCAAGGTCAGCGCCTCGTTCGCGGTCATCCAGTCCATGTTGATATTGATCCAATTGGTCAAGATTGACGTCAATGTTAGCACGCCTACCTTCTATGGCAACAAGCCAAAGGAGAGCGTGATGAGCAGTGGTCTTGAAGACGTAGTTGCCGCCGAAACGGTGTTGTCCGATGTTGACGGAAAGAACGGGCGGTTGATCGTCCGGGGCGTGTCGCTGGACGAACTGGTCAAGTCCAGCCGCTACGAGGACGTGCTGGAGCTGTTGTTTGACGGGTTTCTGGACATGCCGGCGAATATGCGGGCGGCTCTTGGCGCGGCGCGGGTGGAGGTATTCCACCATCTGCAGGCGGTCGATGCGGACCTGCTGGCGCTATCGCCGGTGGATGGGCTGCGGGCCCTGCTGGCGCGCCTACCGGATGGCGATGACACCGATGCAGCGCTGAAGCTGGTCGCCGGCCCCGGTGTGTTCACGGCGGGACTGTTGCGCCTGCGGGCCGGCGAGGCGCTGGTGCCACCGAACGCGGCGCTGTCCCATGCCGAAGATATTCTGACCATGCTGCATGGCACGGCGCCGGTGGCGCAGCAGGTGGCGGCGCTGGATCGTTATCTGGTGACCGTGGCGGACCATGGCCTCAACGCCTCGACCTTTGTGGCGCGGGTGGTGGCGTCGACGCAGTCGGGGCTGACCTCGTCGGTGGTGGCGGCTTTGGGGGCCCTCAAGGGGCCGCTGCATGGCGGGGCGCCCGGCCCGGTGCTTGATATGCTCGATGGGGTTGGAACGCCCGACAATGCAACGGCGTGGCTCGATGATGCGCTGGCGCGGGGTGAGCGGCTGATGGGATTTGGGCATCGGGTCTATCGCGTGCGCGATCCTCGGGCCGATGCGCTCAAGGGCGCGGTACGACTGCTCGCAGTATCGGGGGCGATTGACCCTGCCCGGCTGGCGCTGGCGGAAGGCATCGAAGCGGCGGCCCTCGACTTGCTGAAGCGCAAGAAGCCGGATCGGGCGCTCGATACCAATGTGGAGTTTTATACCGCGCTGCTGCTGGAGGCGCTAGGGTTTCCGAGGGAGGCGTTTACGTGTGTTTTTGCCATGGGGCGGGTTGGCGGGTGGATTGCGCATGCGCGGGAGCAGGCCATTGGGGGGCGGTTGATCCGGCCGCAGTCGGTTTATGTGGGGCCGGTGGGGAGAGTGGCGGCTTAGGTTTGGGCATCATTGAGGGATTGGAGTACCCCCACCTCGCCTCCCCCTGATAGGGGGAGGAATTCGGGCGGTGGTTGGGGGGGGATCTCATACGAACACAGGGAGAGTTCCTCCCCTTTTTCAGGGGAGGTTAGGTGGGGGTATTCTTTCTTCCTGACCCAGACCCCAAAAACAAAAACGCCGGGCTCAAGGCCCGGCGTTTTCAATTTCAGCTGCGAAAAACTTAAGCCGATGCCGGCTCTTCGTCTTTCTTGCGCTCGGAGTAGATGTAGAGCGGGCGGACGTCCTTGCCCTTTACCACTTCTTCCGAGATCACCACTTCTTCGACGCCTTCAAGCGATGGCAGATCGTACATGGTGTCGAGCAGGATCGCTTCCATGATCGAGCGGAGGCCACGGGCGCCGGTCTTGCGTTCGATGGCCTTCTCGGCGATCGCCTTGAGAGCGTCCTCGTGGAAGGTCAGTTCGACTTCTTCCATCTGGAACAGGCGCTGGTACTGGCGCACCAGAGCGTTCTTCGGGGCGGTCAGAATTTCGATCAGGGCGGCGATGTCCAGGTCTTCGAGCGTTGCCAGAACTGGCAGACGACCGATGAATTCCGGGATCAGGCCGAAACGAACGAGATCTTCGGGGGCAACGTCAGCCAGAACCTGACCGACGCGACGGTCGTTGGGGTCCTTGACGGTAGCCGCAAAGCCAATGCCCGAGCCTTCGCCGCGTGCCGAGATGATCTTTTCGAGACCAGCAAAGGCGCCGCCGCAGATGAACAGGATATTGGTCGTGTCCACCTGCAGGAATTCCTGCTGTGGGTGCTTGCGACCGCCCTGGGGCGGAACGGAAGCCACGGTGCCTTCCATGATCTTGAGCAGAGCCTGCTGCACGCCTTCGCCCGAAACGTCGCGGGTGATCGACGGATTGTCGGACTTGCGGGAGATCTTGTCGACTTCGTCGATGTAGACGATGCCGCGCTGGGCCTTTTCGACGTTGTAGTCGGCAGACTGCAGGAGCTTGAGGATGATGTTTTCCACGTCCTCGCCGACATAGCCGGCTTCGGTCAGCGTGGTGGCATCGGCCATGGTGAATGGCACATCCAGAATGCGAGCCAGCGTCTGAGCCAGCAGCGTCTTGCCCGAACCGGTTGGCCCGATCAGCAGGATGTTCGACTTGGAAAGTTCGATATCCTGGTTCTTGGACGAATGGTGCAGGCGCTTGTAGTGGTTGTGGACGGCCACGGAGAGCACGCGCTTGGCGCGGAACTGGCCGATAACGTAATCGTCGAGCACCTTGCAGATTTCTGCAGGGGTCGGCACGCCATCGGAGGACTTGACCATCGAGGTCTTGTTCTCTTCGCGGATGATGTCCATGCACAGCTCGACGCATTCATCACAGATGAACACGGTCGGACCGGCGATCAGCTTGCGAACCTCATGCTGGGATTTCCCGCAGAACGAGCAATAAAGCGTGTTCTTTGAGGTTTCGCCGTTCGTTGTCTCTTTGGACATCCTGTCACTCCCGGAGGCAAGGGCCTCCAAAATTCAGCGTCATCTAAAACGGTAACGCTGAAGGCATAAACAAAGTCTAAGCCGAACCGATCCTAAAGATCGATCCGGCTTGGTGCAATTGCGCGCGGATCACAGTCCACGGCGCATCGGCAATGTGCTTAACGCAGGTCAATCAGCCCTGAGTCTCCGGTACGGGGCGCTTGTCCCACACGGTATCGATGAGGCCAAAGGTCTTGGCTTCTTCCGGCGACAGGAAGCGATCGCGCTCAAGAGCGTTCTCGATTTCCTCGTAGGTACGGCCGGTATGCTTCTCATAAATCTGATTAAGACGACGCTTTAAGCCCTCGACTTCCTTGGCATGAATCAGGATGTCAGTGACCTGACCCTGGAAGCCGCCGGAAGGCTGGTGGACCATGACGCGCGCGTTTGGCAGAGCCGTACGCATGCCGGCTTCACCGGCTGCGAGCAGGAGCGAACCCATGGAGGCGGCCTGTCCCATCACCATCGTTGCGACTGGTGCGCGGATGAACTGCATGGTGTCATAAATCGACAAACCAGCTGTCACAACGCCGCCAGGCGAATTGATGTAGAGCGAGATTTCCTTCTTCGGGTTCTCTGATTCGAGGAACAGGAGCTGTGCCACGATCAGCGACGCCATGTTGTCTTCGACAACGCTGGTCACGAAAATGATGCGTTCGCGCAGCAGGCGCGAATAGATATCGAAGGCGCGTTCGCCCCGATTGGACTGCTCGACCACCATGGGAACGAGCGTATTCATGTAAGTATCGTGCGGATCCCGCATGTGATGCCCCTTTGCTGTGCCGGGTCGCGGACCGGGCTAGCCGTCTTCAGTTGAAACATAACCCATGCACTCGGACATCCATAGTGCGGGGTCGTGTCGAAATTTCGAATCAGCGCGACTGGCCGATTGCAGACTGCGCCGCCTTAACGTGCGGTAAAGGCACAGATAGGCTGCATTGGGGCGAGCTTCAATAGCGGAAGCCGGACTAGTCTTCGGAAGGTGAATGCGCATCACTTTCGACAAATGGACAGCCGACCCTAAAGCCACCGTCATTACCCGGCTCGTCCGGGTAATCCATATCTCTCCACACACTGCAGCATGGATTGCCCGGACAAGCCGGGCAATGACGGAGACGGGGGAAAAGTAGCCGATCCCTTTAAGCCGAAAAGCTGACTGCGACGCCTTTTTTCTTGAAATAGGCCTGCATGATCTTGCGGCCCTGGCGATTGCCCTGCGCCAGCTTGGACGGCTCGAACACCGCTTCCTTGGCGCCTTCGGCGGTCATCGCGGCCTTAAGCGCAGCGATATGGGTGTCCAGATCCTCGTTGTTGTTCTTGATCGACGCATAGATGTTGTCGATGGCTTGGCTCAGGGTCAGGTCGCTCACGTCTCGGCACTCCTTGGCTCGTTCCCACTCAACTAGCGATTTTTCCCACAAGGGCAAGCCGCCGATTGCATTGCGATTGCGACCTCGTAATGTCGGGTGTCCAATTACTATATCGGTTACCCCTCGCTCATGGCCGCCATTTTACAGCTCAAGCCGATCGAAAACGTTCCTGAAAACCGCCGCGCCAGCGCCGATCCGCGCGACCCGGCCTTCTTTCAAAACCCCTATGCGTTCTACGACCGGCAGCATGCGAGCAACCCGACATTCTTTTGGGATCAGTATGGCCATTGGTGCTTTGCCGGGTTCAAGGAGGTCAGCGCCCTGCTCCGCGACAAACGCTTTGGTCGCGAGATTTTGCATGTGGCGACGCGCGAAGAGCTGGGCATGCCCGAGCCCAAGCCGCATGTGGCCTCGTTTGATCTGACCGAGAAGCATTCGCTGCTCAATCTCGAGCCGCCGGCGCATACGCGGCTGCGCACGCTGGTGAACCGGGCGTTTGTGTCACGGCATGTCGAGCAGCTGCGGCCGCGCATCGTCAAGCTGGCCAATGAAATGATCGACGCGTTCGAGGGCGAGGATTCGGTCGATCTGATCAAGGCATTCGCCGCGCCGATCCCGGCCATCATCATTGCCGAAATGATTGGGCTGCCGGCCGAAAGCGCGCCGCAATTGCTGGCGTGGTCGAACCGGATGGTGGCCATGTATATGTTTGGCGTCAGCCACGAAACCGAGCTGGATGCCAACGAGGCGTCGCAGGATTTCATGGATTTCATCGCCGATTCAATCGTCGACCGGCGCAAAAGCCCGCGCGAGGATTTGCTGAGCCACATGCTGACTTCGGATCGTGGCGGCGACAAGCTGAGCGACGAAGAGGTGATGTCGACCGCCATCCTGCTGCTCAATGCCGGGCATGAGGCGACGGTCCACACCACCGGCAATGGCGTCAAATCTATCCTGCAGAGCGGTATCGATCCGGTTACGCTTTTCTCAAGCGAAGAGCAGACGGCGGCGACGGTGGAAGAATGCCTGCGCTTCGATGCGCCGCTGCATATGTTCACCCGCTACGCGCTGAGCGACCTCGACTATGAGGGCATCCAGTTGCGCAAGGGCGACGTGGTGGGCCTGATGCTGGGCGCCGCCAACCGCGACCCGGCGCGCTTTGCCAATGCCAACAGTTTTGATCCATTCCGCACCGATGGCGCCAATGTGAGCTTTGGCGCGGGGATACATTTTTGTATCGGCGCACCTTTGGCGCGGATCGAGCTGCAGGTGGCGTTCAGCGAGCTATTCCGGCGCTTGCCGAAGCTAAAATTGGCCGAGGAGCCGCGGTATAATGACGTTTATCATTTCCACGGGCTGGAGAAGCTGATGGTGAGCTGGCGTTAGAGGGCACGCCCTCGTGGTTCGAGGGTCGGCAAGGGCCTCGCACCTCACCATGAGGGCTACCGAAAATGCGGTGTTCTAGTAGTCCTCATGGTGAGGTGGGAGCGTAGCGACCCTCGAACCACGAGGGCGTGGCACAGGGACCGCCACTCGCTCGACCTCGTCCTTCGACGGGCTCAGGATAACGGCTCCGGGGCGGGCGGTTACAAACTAGCCAATACCCCTGGGATCAGCAGTGGCAAATCCTCGCTGATGAGGCCGGGGCCGCCGAAGCGGTTGGCGGCTTCGGCGTGGAGCCAGACGCCGGCGCAGGCGGCTTCCCAGCCGTGCATGCCCTGCCCCATCAAACCGGCGATAACGCCCGCCAGCACGTCGCCTGATCCGGCTGTGCCAAGCCATGCGGGGGCATTGGCGTTAATGGCGGCGCGCCCGTCGGGGCTGGCGATGACGGTGTCGCTGCCCTTGAGGACGATGATGGCGCCGGAATGGTTGGCAGCGGCACGGGCGCGGTCGAGTTTTCCGCCGGGAACGTCGCCGAACAGACGCTGAAACTCGCCCTCGTGTGGGGTGAGGACGACCGGGCGGTCCGGGTTTGACTTGATGGCGGCGAAGAGGGCTTCGGCAGAACCGGCAAAGCTGGTGATGGCATCGGCGTCGAGAACGGTTGCCGCGCCGGAATTGAGAGCAGCCAGAACATAATCCCGCGTACTTTCGCCAACGCCCAGCGCTGGGCCGAGCACGGCGGACTTGATCCGCTTGTCGGCGAGGAGGTCCGCTAGTTCGGCCTTGTTTTCGGCGGGCTTGAGCATGACGGCGGTGACATGGACGGCGTGGACCGCCAGTGCCCCCCTGGAGCCTGTGAGCGACACCAGCCCTGCCCCGACCCGGAATGCGCCCATGGCGGCGAGGCGCGCGGCGCCGGTCTGCAGCGGGCCACCGGAGACGACGACGCAATGGCCGCGGTCGAACTTGTTGTTTTCCTGCCTAGCGACCGGGATGGACCACAGGCTTGGCGTGTTCTGCCAGCAATCGGCGGCGATGGTGTCGAGGACGGTTTCGGCAATGCCGATATCGGCGAGCACGGTTTCGCCGCTGTGTTCGCGGCCCGGCTGCAACAGGTGGCCGGGCTTGAGGCGGAAGAAGGTGACCGTCATATCGGCAACCATCGCCACGCCGCGTACGGCGCCCGTGGAGCCATCTATGCCGCTGGGGACGTCTATGCTGACGACCGGGCGCGAACTGGCATTGGTGGCGTCGATGATGGCAGCGAAGTCGCCTTCAATGTCGCGATCGAGCCCCGCGCCGAGCAGAGCGTCGACGATCAGGTCAGCCGATTCGATGTCATTGGCAGTCGGCGCGACAAGGCGGCCGGTCCATTGCTGGGCCACGGCGGCGGCATCGCCCTTGAGGGCGGTTGCGTCGCCGATGAGTCGGAGCTGGACGGGCCAGCCCTTCTGCTTGAGCAGGCGGGCCACCACAAAGCCGTCGCCGCCATTATTGCCGGTGCCGCACAGGACCAGCACGGAGCGCTGGTAGTAGCGCTCGACAATGGCCTCCACGACCGCCTTGCCAGCGGCCTCCATCAGCTTGAGCGACTTGGTGCCGCCCTCCACCGCCAACCTGTCGGCCTCGCCCATCTGGCGGGGTGTGAGCAGAATGTCGGCGTTGGACTGGGTCATGAATAGTTTCCGGAGTTACGTTGTTTATGCTTATGCACTGCGTCATTCCCGCGAAAGCGGGAACCTCCCTTCCAGAGCCACAAAAAGGGGGATTCCCGCATTCGCGGGAATGACGTCGTGGGTGAGCCCTAGGTGGTGCCAGAATAATAAAAAAGCCGCCCATTTCTGGGCGGCTTTCAAAACTTTAGGTCAGATCACCGATCTTAGTGGTGGTGCTCTTCCGGAACGTCGTCCTCGTCAGCCTGGATCAGCTTGGCGAGTTCTTCGCGGGTCATGGTCTTTTCGGTGATAGCGCCCTTGTCGGCAACAAAGTCGACGACCTTGTTCTCGAACACTGGAGCGCGAAGACCGGCAAGAGCCTGTGGGTTCTTGCGGTAGTAGTCATAAACCTGCTGTTCCTGGCCGGGGAAGCGACGGACTTCAGCGATGAGCGCCTGCTGGTGCTCTTCTTCGGTCACGTTCACTTCGTTCTGGTTGCCGATTTCGGCGACCACGAGGCCCAGGCGCACGCGGCGCTCGGCGATCTTGCGGTACTGCTCGCGAGCAGCTTCCTCGGTCGTGCCTTCGTCTTCGAACGAACGGCCGTGGCTCTGCACTTCGTGCTCGACGCGCTGCCAGATGGTGTCGAATTCAGCGTCGACCAGCTGGGCTGGGACGTCGAACTTGTGACCGTCGTCGAGAGCATCCAGAATCTGGCGCTTGACGTGCTGGCGGCTCATGGAGGCAAGAGCTGCTTCCATCTGGGTCTTGACGGCATCGCGCATGGCCTGGACGTTTTCGACGCCGAGACGCTTGGCGAATTCGTCGTCGAGTTCGCCGGTGTTCGGGCCATCTACGTGCAGGATGTTGACTTCGAACGTGGCCTTCTTACCGGCCAGTTCTTCGCTCTGGTAGTCGGCTGGGAAGGTGACTTCGATTTCGCGAGTCTCGCCCTTGGTCATGCCAACCAGCTGCTCTTCGAAGCCGGGAATGAATTCGCCAGCGCCAACAGTCAGGTGAGCATGGTCGGACGTGCCGCCATCAAATGCCTTGCCGTCGATCTTGCCAACAAACGACAGACCGAGACGGTCGCCGGTTTCGACAACGCCGCCGTCACCCTTGTCGGTGTATCCACGGTTCTGAGCGAACACGCGGTTGACTTCGGCATCGAGTTCTTCGTCGGTTATCGCGACAACTGGCTTGGTCAGCTTGACGCCGTCCAGCTTCATCAGCTCAACCGGTGGGAGAACTTCGTATTCCACCACGAATGCCAGGTCGGCCTTGCCGTCCAGCACGTCGTTGATCACGGCCTGATCTTCTGGCAGGTCAACCTTTGGCTGTGCAGCAGCGCGTTCCTTGCGCTCGTCCAGCGTGTCCGAAACGGTCGAGTTGATCGCGTCGGTCATCACTTCGGACATGGCAGAACGGCCATAGACCTTCTTGATGTGCGCCAGCGGAACCTTGCCGGGACGGAAGCCCTTGATGTTGGCCTGGCCCTTGAGCTCTGCGAGCTTGGCACCAAGGCGCGTGTTGAGGTCGGCGGCCGGAATGGTCACGCTCAGCTTGCGCTTCAGGCCTTCATTGAGGGTTTCGGTAACCTGCATTCGGTGTATCCCGTATTCATTGATGTCAGGCCAAGTCCAAGATTGGTGCGGGTGAGAGGAATCGAACCTCCACGCCTTGCGGCGCTGGAACCTAAATCCAGTGCGTCTACCAGTTCCGCCACACCCGCAAAAGGACCCGTTGGCCGGGTTGGCGATGCATCTATATGAAGAAGCAAAGCCCGTCAAAGCCTAGCTTTACGATTTGCCGGGAATGGCAAAGACCTTGTTGATCAGTCCATTCTCTATAACGAACATGATCGCGGTCTCGATTGGCGCACCGCCCAGGCCATGGATCAGCTCGTGGTCGATGACGGTATTGCCCACCACAATGCGGTTGATCAGCTCGGCGCGCAGGCCTGGCCGATTGAAGCGTTGCTCGGCGTAAAACGCCGCATAACTGGCCTTTCCGGTCAAAGTCGGCGTCATTTCCGGCAGGCGGAAGCTTTGCACGTCTTCGGCGAAGGCCTCCAGAAAGCGCGACAAATCGCGCGCATTATAGGCATCGAACTGCAGTTCGACGCATTGCAGTGGCGTCATATTAGACATCGCGTTAGTGTCCTTCGGAAAGAAAGTGAGGCTATTGCATATATTTTGTGCAGTTTGGCGCTAATTTAGCCATGCAGTGCATGATCGCTGTTCACGACACTCCCGCCTGACTAAGTTAAGTCATTCATACGAAAAGATTTTTTTGCTTCGCATCAGCGTGGCACAGAGCATGCATACGGGTTGGCGGTATCCGCCGCATGCGGCACATGGAGGCGCAAATGAAAAAGATCGAGGCTATCGTAAAGCCGTTCAAGCTCGACGAGGTCAAGGAGGCACTGCAGGAAGTTGGTCTGCAGGGCATTACCGTGACCGAAGCCAAGGGCTTTGGCCGCCAGAAGGGTCATACCGAACTTTATCGCGGCGCCGAATACGTCGTCGATTTTCTACCCAAAGTTAAGGTCGAGGTCGTGTGCCCCGACGAGCTAGCCGAAAAAGCCATCGAAGCGATCCGTAACGCCGCGCAAACCGGTCGGATCGGTGATGGCAAGATTTTCGTCTACACCGTCGAGCAGGCCATTCGTATCCGCACCGGAGAATTCGGCGACGACGCGCTCTAGGGGCCCTGCCCCAACGCGACGCCAGCCGTGAACCTACCCAACAAGCATTCCGATTTAGACAGAGGACGTCAAATGACCACCGGAGCAGACATTATCCAGCGCATGAAAGACGAGAACATCAAGTATCTCGACGTGCGCTTTACCGACCTGCGCGGCAAGCTGCAGCACGTCACGATGGATGCTTCCGTCGTCGATGCCGACATGTTCGAAGACGGCGTGATGTTTGACGGCTCCTCGATTGTCGGGTGGAAGGCCATCAACGAGTCCGACATGGTGCTGATGCCCGATCCGGAATCAGCCTATATCGACCCGTTCTTCTCGGCTTCGACCCTCGCCATCAACTGCGACATTCTCGAGCCATCGACCTACCAGCCCTACAACCGCGATCCACGCTCGATCGCCAAGAAGGCTGAAGCCCTGGTCAAGACGCTGGGTATCGGCGACACCGTGGTGTTCGGCCCAGAGCCAGAATTCTTCATTTTCGACGACGTGAAGTATTCCACCACCACCTACAAGGTTGGCTTCCAGATCGACGCGTCGGAACTGCCGACCAACAACGATGCCGACTATGAAGGCGGCAACAACGGCCACCATATCGGCCTCAAGAAGGGCTACTTCCCGGTTCCGCCGCTCGACAGCGCGCAGGACATGCGTGGCGAAATGCTCGAAGCGATGGGCCAGATGGGCGTCATCATCGAAAAGCACCACCACGAAGTGGCGTCCGCTCAGCACGAGCTGGGCCTGAAGTACAAGCAGATGATCGCGTCGGCTGACGACGTGCTGATCTACAAGTATGCCGTGCAGCAGGTTGCCAATGCCTATGGCAAGACCGCGACCTTCCTGCCAAAGCCAGTTTATGGCGATAACGGTTCGGGCATGCACTGCCATATGTCGATCTGGAAAGACGGCAAGCCGCTGTTCGCCGGTGACCAGTATGCCGGTCTGTCGATGGATTGCCTCTACTACATCGGCGGCGTGATCAAGCATGCCAAGGCCATCAACGCCTTCACCAACCCGACCACCAACAGCTACAAGCGCCTGGTGCCCGGCTTTGAAGCTCCAGTGCTGCTGGCCTATTCGGCTCGCAACCGCTCGGCGTCGTGCCGTATTCCATTCGGCCAGTCGCCGAAGGCCAAGCGCGTTGAAGTCCGTTTCCCAGATCCACTGGCAAACCCGTACCTGGCCTACACGGCCCTACTGATGGCTGGCCTCGACGGCATCAAGAACAAGATCCATCCCGGCGATCCAATGGACAAGGATCTCTACGAGCTGCCAAAGGAAGAGCTCAAGGAAATCCCGACCGTTTCGGGTTCGCTGCGCGAAGCGCTGGAAAACCTCGACAAGGACCGCGAGTTCCTCAAGGTCGGCGGCGTGATGGATGACGATTTCATCAATGCCTATATCGAGCTGAAGATGGCTGAAGTGATCCGCGTCGACCAGACGCCACACCCAGTCGAATACGAAATGTACTACTCGGCCTAAGCGCCAGTGGCAGACGAACGAAGGGCCCCGAAAGGGGCCCTTTTGTTATTCTGAGATGGTTTGTCGATCAGTCGTAGCCATAGCCTTCGTCGCTGTCGCCGGCTTCTCTGGTGTCGATCCGGCCGGTGGGCAAGACCGCGACGGCCTTGCGCCATTCCTGCGGGGCTTCGAGCAGGCCCTCGATCTCGTCTTCGGGCTGCGGCGTATTGAAGGCGACGGCAAAGCCGACATCGAAGATGCGGACGACACTGGCGGAGACGTGGCCGACCGTTACGTGATCACCGACCTTGGGCTGGACAGCGGCCGAGACGGACGCGCCGATGGCGGAGAAATCAACGACGAGGCATGGAAGCGGAGTGCCGTCATCGAGAATGATGACCGAGCGCGGTTCGGCGGGCATGTAGCGCTGTTCGGCGCGGCGTTCGGCGAGGCCAAGCCAGGGTTTGTGCCAATAGCTGTCGACGCGCTGCGCAAGGGCTGCCTGCTGCAGGTGATCACACTCGATATCGACCACGAAGCCATCCGACATCAGCCGGGAAATACGGCCGCGCACGCTGCCAAAGGGCTCAAAGCTGGCCGAGACCATTTCGCCCACGGCACCGATGACGGGCGCGGCGACGGCGAAGCTACTGGGCGAGATCGAGCGCAGGCGGCAAGCGAAGAGGTTGACACCGGGGCGCTTGGGCTGGTTGCCCAAAACGTAGCGTCCGGCGACGCTGCTGATGCTTCTGGCTTTATTATGCTGCGCGTTCACGGAAATGGCGTCCCCCCCCGGGCCCAGTGACATTACGTAATTATACAGATGCCAAGTGAAAACCCGGTGCATGGGGTCGGTAGAGGTTTCCCCGCTTTGGTAAGCCGTCCTTCACCATCGCAACGCTCCATTGTCAGCCGATCTTGAGCAGTGGCGGGCGCTCGGTTTTTGGCAGGTCGGCGCCGGGAGGCATCGCCATGCGCTTTTCCAGCTCTTCGGTGGGCTGGGTTTTACTGAACTCGACGGCAAAGCCGATATCGAGGCGGCGCACCACCTGCCCCACCATGGCACCAACGGCAACATGGGCGCCGCGTGCCGGCAGCACGGCGGCCGATACGGCAGCACCGGACTGGGAAATGTCGATGACGAAACACGGATAGTGCGAGCCGTCGCCAAGTGTCAGCACCGAGCGCGGATTGCGCGGCAGAATACGTGGGTGATCGCGCAGGTCCGGCACTGCATTGCGGGAATTGTCGCGCTTCCAGCGGATCTTGGCCGCCAGCTTGTCCTTGGCGTCTTCGTCGAGAATGAGTTCGGCGGCAAAGCCGGTGGGGAGTTCACGCGCCACTTGGGCGCGCAACATGCCAAAATCGGGGAAGTGCATGACGACCGTCTGGCCCTCTGGCACCGCGACGGCAGTGACGATGCTGGCCTGATTGGTCGAAATCGACAGCAGGCGGCAGGCATAGACCGGCACGGGCTCGTCAGCACCATCGCGGCGCTGCGACAGCGCATAGCATCCCGTCACCTGCCCCATGAAGCGAACAGCGGGACGAAGTGTTTTGCGGACGGGTTGTTGTTCTTGTTGCGACAAAGTCAGCCCCCCAGCTTGACCGAGCTGGAAGGCTAGACGGCAAACATAAATACTTTACCCACTGTGGCATCTACTTATTTGACAAAGTCGACGCAGTCGCTGGTCAGTTTTGCTCCATAGCGAGGGCGGCAAAGTGTGGTTCAGGGCTGTCGACTTCCTTGAGTTTTTTGCCTTCGATCAGGAAGAATCGGCTGCCGAGCCCCCGCACAAAGCTGCGGTCATGCGACACCAGAATGCAGGTGGCACCATGGGTGAGAATTTCATCCTCAAGACGTTCCTGGCCCGGAATGTCGACGTGGTTGGTCGGCTCGTCCAGCAGGTAGAAGTTCGGTTCGAGCAGCCGGATGGCCAACAGACCAAGCCGCGCCCGCTGACCGAAGGACAGTTCGGAGATCGGGCGGTCCTGCTTCTCGATGGCAAAGCCGGCCGCGGCCAAGAGGCTAATGCTGCGCTGGTCGCCCTGATTGAAGCGCCCGGCGATAAAGCCGAGCGGCGATTCCCTGGCTGGCAAAAAGCTCATGGCCTGATCGACATAGCCGGGCACCACCTGCGGGCTGACGCGAATGCCGGGCGTTTCGGTGCCCTTCATGGCGCGATGCACCAGACCGATGAACTGGGACTTGCCCGTGCCGTTGCGGCCGAGAATGACCAGCCGGTCACCCTGGAAGACGTGCAGCTTTTCCACCCGGAACAGCTTATCGCCCACTGGAGTGGTGACATCGACGTTTTCGATGGCGAGCAGCACCTTGGCCTGAGCGCCGCTATTGCCGAGCTTGATATCGCCGCTGCGCTCTTTGTGTAGGGATAGAACGGCGTTTTCGATCTTGGCGGCGCGTTCGCGCAGGTATTTGGATTTGACCACCAGCAGGTCGCTGCCGGAGTTGATGCCGATATTGGTGAGTTTCGCGGCCTGCTTGCGCAGGCGGCTGACTTCCTTGAGGTCGCGCTCGCGCTTGGCCTCGGCGGCCTCATCGGCCTCGGCCAGAGCGATGCGGGCCTTGCTATAGGGCAAAGCGTAGTAGTGTGACGCGTCGGGCCTTAGGAACAATGTCCGGTTCGTCGTGGCATCAAGGAACTGCCGGTCGTGGCTGGCGATGATGACCGGGATGTTGCGGGCCGCCTGATTGATCCAGTTTTCGAGTTGGAACAGCTTGCCGAGGTCAAGATGGTTGGTGGGTTCATCGAGCAGTAGTGCATCGGGTTGCAGCACCCAGCAGCGCGCGATGAGGGCAATGCGCTGCCAGCCGCCGCTGAGTTCAGTCAGCTTGCGGTTACGCATGGTGTCGGGCGTCTCGAACTCGTCGAGCACCACATCGACGCGCCAGCTGTCGGTGTCCCGATCGGCCGGCGGCAACGCTTCCAGCACCGCATCATAGAGCGTCAGGGCCATGCTTTTTTCGGGCATGTCCTGCTCGACATAGCCAACGGTGAGACCGCGCGAGCGCACAATCTCGCCCGATGTCAGCTCACCCTGCCCGGCCAAGGCGCGCAGCAAGGTGGTCTTGCCGCGGCCATTGCCTGCGACCAGGCCGACGCGGTCGCCGTCACTGATGACGAAGTTGAGATTGGAAAAGAGAGTTTCGGTGGCCACGAGGCCGGCATTGCGGAGGCTGATGGAGCCCATTTTCGTCTCACTGGAGTAGAAGCGCGTTAAAAGGCGCGCGTGCCGTCAGAAGGCGGTCAACGACCGCCACGAAGGGCAAACCAGATTGGGAGAGACAGAAAAGGAAGTCCGTACCAGTACCGGTCAGCCCTGCAGCTTGAGCCACAGGGCCTGGACGGGGCCACGAGAGCGGTGCTCGAACGAAAATGTCATCGCGCCCTCCTGGTTGGTGTGTCGCTTGCAATGACGAATAACCGCGCAGGGCGCGGAAATCAATCACGGCAGTTAGATGAGATAGAACATCGCCGCCATTAGCGCGATAACCCCGGAACGCGGGGCGGTGAACTTGGCCAGCCGGTACGCAATACCTGAAAACCCGGCATGCGGCCAAACACCGAAGACAACTGAACCGGCGGGAACCGGGTACGCAGAACTATGATCCCTGTCGGCTCGCATACGGTAACTCCAAACAAAAGACCGTATGACGTTGGTTTAGCAGCACGCGTTTAAGAAAGTGCTTTCAAGAGACGAACAGAACGTAAAGACGGCGCCCGATCTTGGGACGACTTTGTCTCTAACTGGCGCTTAGTTGGCGCGGCGTAGCTCCTGGGAGCCGTCGATTTGGCCGGTGCAGAAGTTGAAATCGAGCAGATAAACCCAGCCATCCCGGGTCGCACGCACCTGAATATGCTTCTTGTTTGGCACATTAAGGAAAATGTTGGTGTAGCCCAGGCTCGCCACTGTGGTGCGGATCTGCAGATCGGTCAGACACATGATGCGTTCAGGAAAAAAGTCTCGTGGCTCATCACCGAAAAAAACACCGAACCGCTGCTGCTGCGCCATGGCTGGTTGGGCCAACGCGCTGCCCAACAGAGCCGCTGTCAGCGCTAATGCGACAAACTTGTTCATCTCAGCCTCCAAAATCTGTCCAATTGGGCACCTTATATCCCCTTGCTTGAACGACTGCGAAACCGCTCGTTCATTCGGGGTTCAGCTTTGTGGACAAAGCGTGGACAGAGTTCTGGTTCCGGCATCGAAGGGTAATCGCTGGGATATGCTAAAAGGCGGAACGCCTGATTCGGGCGCAGATACGGAATGTGCATGTCGCAAGCAGAAGACCTTTTCGGCGGGCCAGTCGCAGCAACCCCGCAACCCGAACCCGTAAAGCCAACTCCCAAGGCCGCGCCCGTCGCGACCCCGGGATCGTATTCGGCTGACGATATTGAGGTTTTGGAAGGGCTTGAGCCTGTCAGACGCCGTCCGGGCATGTATATCGGCGGCACCGACGCCAATGCCCTGCACCACCTGTTTGCCGAAGTCATCGACAACTCGATGGACGAAGCCATTGGCGGCCATGCGACGCGCATCGAAGTCCATCTGGGCGAAGACGGCTACATCACCGTCAGCGATAACGGTCGCGGCATTCCCGTAGAGAACCATCCGAAATATCCCGGCCGGTCGACGCTCGAAATCGTGCACACCGTGCTGCACGCCGGCGGCAAGTTCGATTCCAAGGCCTATGAGACCTCCGGCGGCCTGCACGGCGTTGGCGTTTCGGTGGTCAATGCGCTGTCTGACGACATGGTCGTGGAAGTGGCGCGCGAGCAGCAGCTACATCGCCTGCGCTTTTCGCGCGGTATTCCGCAGGGCGCGATCGAGCATCTCGGCCGGGTGAACAACCGTCGCGGCACGACCACGCGCTTCCATCCCGATCCGCAGATTTTTGGCGATCTGGCGCATTTCTCGGCGGCGCGGCTGTTCCGCATGACGCGGGCGAAGGCGTATCTGTTTGCCGGCGTCGAGCTGCGCTGGAGCTGTGACGAGAGCCTCGTGACCGAGGACGCGCCGGCCAAGGCCGTGTTCCATTATCCCGACGGCCTCAAGGATTTCATGACCGCCCGCATTGAGGGCGAAACGCGCATTGTCGATGAGCTGTTCACCGGCACCCATGGCACGGCGGGCAAGCATGGCGCGGTGGAATGGGCGGTTGCCTGGACGCTGGGCGATGGCGGGGTCTCTTCTTATTGCAATACCGTGCCGACGCCCGATGGTGGCACGCACGAGGCGGGCCTGCGCAGCGCCCTGCTCCGCGGCCTCAAGAACTATGCCGAGCTGACCAAAAACAAAGCTGCCGCCGTGCTGACGGCCGACGACGTCTTCGCCCATTGCAGCGCCATGCTGTCGGTCTTCGTGCGCGAGCCAGAATTTGTGGGCCAGACCAAGGACAAGCTGGCCTCGGGTGAAGCGACGCGTATCGTTGATACGGCGCTGCGCGATGCGTTCGACCATTGGCTTGCGGCCTCGCCGAACCAGGCCGGCAAGCTGATGGACTGGGCCATCGAGCGGGCCGAGGAACGTCTCCGTCGCCGCAAGGAAAAAGAGATCGACCGCGCCAGCGCGACGCGTAAGTTGCGGCTGCCCGGCAAGCTGGCCGACTGCACACAGACGGCTGCACAGGGCGCAGAACTGTTCATCGTCGAGGGTGACTCGGCAGGTGGTTCGGCCAAGCAGGCGCGTAACCGCACCAGCCAGGCCGTGTTGCCGCTGCGCGGCAAGATATTGAACGTGGCGGGCGCCAGCCGCGAAAAGATGCAGGCGAGCCAATTGATCGCGGACCTGATCCAGGCGCTCGGCTGCGGCACGCGGGATCGCTATCGCGAAGAAGATCTGCGCTACGACAAGATTGTCGTGATGACCGATGCTGACGTGGACGGGGCCCATATTGCTGCGCTGCTGATGACGTTCTTCTTCCAGGAAATGCCCAAGCTGATCGATGGCGGGCACCTTTATCTGGCGCTGCCGCCGCTCTACCGCATCACGCAGGGCGCCAAGACGCTTTATGCGCGCGACGACGCGCACAAGACCGAACTGATGGCGACCGAGTTTACCGGCAAGAGCAAGGTCGAAATCAGCCGCTTCAAGGGCCTTGGCGAAATGCCGTTTGCGCATCTGCGCGAAACGACCATGTCGCCAAAATCCCGCACGCTGTTGCAGGTCAAGGTGCGCGACGATCTCGACGCCACGCGGATCAGCGTCGATCGCTTGATGGGCACCAAGCCCGAAGCGCGTTTCGACTTCATCCAGGAAAACGCGGCCTTCGTCACCGATCTGGACGTTTAGGCCGAGCCGCCATCGGCGGTTGTCAGTTTTGGCAGCCGCCGTTAATTTGAGGACATTACAGAGGTTCCGATGACCGCTTCGATCCGCTTGCGCTGAACTGACTTGAACCAACGCCGTCGCCCCATGCCCGCTGGCTGGGGACGATTTGCTGCGCTCAATTCAGAAAAGCGAAAAGCTGATGAACGTCTTCGACGTCCCCTCTGACCCTGCCTTCTGGCAGGACCCATTCCCATTTTATCAAGCCGCCCTGTCGCAAAGCGATGGCCTCCTCGCCATGAGTAGCGGCGGCTATGCCGTGCTGGGCTATGACGCCCTGTTTGAACTCGGCCGCGACCCGCGCGTCGAAGGCTTTCCGTTTCCGGCCGAAGGCCTTGGGGCGGACAGCGACAATATCTTCCGGCTGCTCCAATGGGGCCTCTTCGCCATGAGTGCGCCACTGCACCGACCCTTGCGGCAGGCGGTGATTGCAGGGCTGTCCGCGGTGCGGATCGGCAACCTGCAGGAGTTCGCGTTAGCCATGGCCCGGGAACAGCGCGCCGTATTGGCGGCCGCAACCACACCCGATCTGTTGGAGCATTTCACCAAGCCGTTGGCGGCGCGGGTCTATTGCCGGTTTGTTGGTCTCGATGAGGCTGAAGTCCCCGGCATCGTGGAGGCCATCGACCGAATTGGCGACCAGTTCAATGGCCGTGCACCGGAGGGGGCTGATTTGGCTAACCGGTCGGCGCGCGCGCTGCTGGCCCAGCTGGAGCGGTGCGAGGCAGAAGGCACCTCCGACTTGATCCGTGACATTGCGGCAAAGCTGCCAGCGGATAGCCCGGCTTCGGCCAGCGAACTCGTCGGCAGTTTCGTGTTCGACAATGTGGAGATGCTATCGACAGGGCTGTTCAACGTTCTGGAACTGCTGATGCGGCGCGAGGCGTTCAGCGATGAATTGGCTGACGGCACATTCACCCGGAAAGCGGCTGTGCAGGAAGCCTATCGGCTGGCCACACCGGCGACCCTGACCAGCCGAATTGCGCATGAGGACATCGACTGGAACGGTCACCATATTGTTGCGGGTTCACCGCTGATGATGTGGTGGGCCGCCGGAAACCTTGATGAAACGGCCTTTCCGGAGCCCCTGCTGTTCGATCCCAATCGGGCGAATAATCGCCATCTGTCGTTTGGTGTGGGGGCGCATGCCTGCCTCGGGCGACATATCAGCTCGGTCGTGACCGAGGCGGCGGTCGGAGCTTTGCTTGTGGAAGCGCGTGTGCGACCACTCGGCGACACGGTTTTTCTGCCGCAGCTGACGCGTATTGTTGAGCGCTTTGCAGTGCATCTGGACTAGTGCGAAGGGCTGCCGGAGCAATCTGGCAGCCCTTGATAACCCTAAAACCCGCAGACCCGTTGACTCACAAGGGGTTTGCGCTATGGTCCGCGCCGCTGGAGCATTTCCGGTTTGACGCCGTGTTACTACTCATGCGCGCTCATCGCCGAATTTTCCCCAGGGTCACCCCGCTGTATTATTGCAGGTTCTGCATTCCGTCCGGTGGCCGCCAGTTGTGGACGCGTTCGCGTGCTGAATTCCCGCCCACTACTGAAGACCCCGGAGTACCGTTCGAATGTCTCGAACTGGAACTGGCCCCGGGCCACATATTCTGAGTGGAATTACCGAACTTGACTGATGATTTTTCCGGGCTGGGCCTGTCCACCAAAGTAACCGATGCTGTTCTGGCTGCTGGCTATACCAAGCCAACCGAGATCCAGGCGCAGGCCATTCCGCATGTCCTGCAGAAGAAGGATGTCATCGGCATCGCGCAGACCGGCACCGGCAAGACGGCAAGCTTTGTGCTGCCCATGCTGCATTTGCTGGAAAACGGCCGCGCCCGCGCTCGTATGCCCCGTACGCTCATTCTCGAACCGACGCGCGAACTCGCAGCGCAGGTTTCCGAGAACTTCGAGAAGTACGGCAAGAACCACCGTCTCACCATGGCGCTGATCATCGGCGGCGTGTCGTTTGAAGACCAGAACAAGAAGCTCGATCGCGGCGTTGACGTTTTGATCGCCACGCCCGGCCGCCTGCTCGACCAGATCGAGCGCGGCAAGATCATGCTCAACGGGGTTGAAATCCTCGTCATCGACGAAGCCGACCGTATGCTCGACATGGGCTTCATTGACGACATCGAAAAGATCGTCAATCGCCTGCCACCACGCCGCCAGACCATGCTGTTCTCGGCGACAATGGATGCGCAGATTGAGAAGCTGACCAAGAAGTTCCTCAAAGACCCGGTGCATGTGCAGGTTTCTCGCGCAGCATCGACGGCCGACACCATCGACCAGAAGCTGGTCAAGGTCGGCTCCAAGCCTGAAGACAAGCGCGCTGCGCTGCGCGACCTGATCAAGGGCTCCGAAGCCCTGACCAACGCGATCATCTTCTGCAATCGCAAGCGCGACGTGGCGACACTTGCCCGCTCGCTCGAACGCCACGGCTTTAGTGCCGGCGCGCTGCATGGCGATATGGACCAGAAGAGCCGCACCGAAACGCTCGATGCGTTCAAGAACAACCGTCTGACACTGCTGGTCGCCAGCGACGTTGCAGCGCGCGGCCTCGACATTCCAGCTGTGAGCCACGTGTTCAACTTCGATGTTCCAGTGCATGCCGAAGACTATGTGCACCGTATCGGCCGGACTGGTCGTGCCGGTCGTCTGGGCGTTGCCTATACGCTGGTTGGCCCGGCCGACAGCAAGCATCTCGATGCTATTCTCAAGCTGATCCAGAAGCCGATCGACTGGCTCGAAACATCGAGCAAGCCGACGGCAGCCGCACCCGCGACCGAAGAAGACGCAGCCGAGCGCCCTGCCCGTCCCGCACGCTCGCGTCGCGGTGGCCCACGCACCCGCAAGGAAGCGGAAGCCGCAGCAGCGCAGGTTGCGCCTGAAAAGATCGTCGAGCCAGCAGCACCCGTTGCTGTCGAGAAGGTTGAAAAGGCCGAGCCAGCCGAGCGGGCCAATCCGCCACGCAACGCACAGCGCCCACAGCGCAACAGTCGCGAGCGGCCAAAGGCGACGGATAATGATTCGGACGTAAGCAACAGTACGTCCCCATTCGGCAATGACGGCCCAATCCCAGCGTTTCTGCTGCGCCCAACCCGCATCGCCGGGTAATGAATCACGAAATGACTGTGCAAGTACTCGCTTTATTGCGAGTGCACAGTTGTGTTCATTAAGACCTCGGCGTTAACTATGTCTGTGACTCCAGCCACGGTGCAAATCGGGCTGGACGAGGCGCAACGTTGCGCGAGGGGTAGAGTTGTCCGATCAGGAATTCAAACGCGCTCTCGGTTATGCCAACTCAGCATTTGATTTGCTGAAGCGGAGCGGAATTCCGCCGTATCCTCAATTCTATGAGCTACTTTACACTTACTCAACCGGCGTCAATCCGAACCTAAATACCCGGATCAATGCCATCTTCCGCTCCGGCGACGCGCCAACGGCAGACCTCGCCGAAACGCTTTATGATGAGTTTCTCAAATCAGACATGAGCGACCGCATTTCCGATGTTTCGGAGCGGATGCACGAGCGCATTGGCGCCGTGCACAAGGCCATCGATTCTGCGATGAGCACGGCTCAGGCCTATTCCGGCTCTCTTGATGCGGCCAGTGATGTGCTGGACGGCGAAATGTCGGCCAGCGCGATCAAGGCGCTGACCAGCACGCTGCTTGCGGAAACGCGACGCATGCAGGAAAACAACCACGCGCTTGAGAGCCAGCTTGCGGCCTCGCGCGACGACATTGCCTCGCTGCAGCGCGATCTCGACCATGTGCGGCGCGAATCGATGCTCGATCCGCTGACCAAGATCGCCAATCGCAAAAGCTTCGACGAAGGCATGGAGAATGCGATTGCCGAGGCCAAGGCCGACGGCACGCCACTATCGCTGATGATCGTCGATATCGATCACTTCAAAAATTTCAACGACACCTATGGCCACCAGACCGGCGACCAGGTGTTGCGCCTCGTGGCGATGACACTGAAGTCCAATATCAAGGGCAAGGATCTTGCCGCGCGCTATGGCGGCGAAGAATTCGTGGCTATCCTGCCATCGACCGATGTCGAAGGCGCGGTGATCGTGGCCGAGAATGTGCGCAGCGCCATTCAGGCCAAGGAATTGCTCAAGCGGTCGACCAATGAAAAGCTCGGCCGCATCACGGCGTCTTTTGGCGTTGCCGCGTTCCGGCCCAATGACACGGCGTCATCGCTGATCGAGCGGGCTGACCGGTGCCTGTATGCCGCCAAGCACGCGGGGCGTAACCGCGTGCTCAGCGAAAAAGAACTCGAAAACGCACCGCCACGCCGCGCGGTCGGCTAGGACTAGACGGCCCTATGTCGTCGGCGTCAGTTCGACGCCCAAAGCCGCCAGCATGTCCCAATAGGCGGGATAGGTCTTGCCGGTGCAGGCTGGGTCCAAAATAACGATTCCCGGAACACGCAGGCCCGCCAGGGCAAAGCTCATGGCGATACGATGATCGTGATAGGTCTCGATCTTGGCACGCGAATTGCGCCCCGCCACCTTGGCCGCCAGATCGGGATCGGACGCCACCAGCAGATCATCGCCCTCCTCGGTGCCGAGGCCCGGCAGGATGCGATTGAGCTCGTTGGCGACGGCACGGATGCGATCGGTTTCTTTGACGCGCAGATTGGCAATGCCGACGAAGCGCACCGGGTGGTTGTTGAACGCGGCGAGCACCGCCAACGTCGGCACGGCGTCCTGCATCTGCGAGCCGTCGATCACGGCAGGCATATCGGGGAATTGCGCGATAATGGCCTGCGCAGCGGCGTCTGGCTGCGTGAAGGCGTCAGCCGCCATCCCAAGGTCGATCTTGCCGCCTGTCAGCGCCTCGATGCCCCAGAGATAGGTTGCCGCCGAGGCGTCGGGCTCGACCAATAGATCGGTCGCGACATAGCCAGTCGGCTGCACCAGCCAGGTGCCGGCATCGACCTGCTCGACCTGCGCGCCAAAGCTGCGCATGGCGGCCAGCGTCAGTTCCACATAGCCGCGCGCGCCGATTTCGGTGCCCGTCAGCGCAACCTCGATCTGGGCGTCGCCAAGCGGCGCGGCCATCAGCAGGGC
The DNA here is from genome assembly GCF_040546815.1 of Devosia sp. 2618. Lineage (NCBI taxonomy): Bacteria > Pseudomonadati > Pseudomonadota > Alphaproteobacteria > Hyphomicrobiales > Devosiaceae > Devosia > Devosia sp. 2618. The sequence continues at coordinate 1,395,768 of NZ_JBEPOO010000001.1, read as the reverse complement.
CGAAACATACTGGCTGGAGAGGCCGCCATCGATCTCGACGCGGCCGGCACCAAAGCTACCCTTGCCGCGAACGGTGACGGGCGGGCAACCGGTTGGGCTGGTTGCGTCGATACCGAGGGACTGCAAGGCGGTAACCAGTGGGCCAATCGGCCGAACGCGCATTTCGTCATCGCCGTCGACGATGACTTCGCCATCGACGGTTGCAACGGCGGCGGTCAGGAAACGAGTGGCCGTGCCGGCATTGCCGAGGAATAGCGGGCCACCCGGCTGCTGCAAGCGGCCTGTGCTGGTCACCACAAAGCTGGTCGCGTCGGGCTCTTCCACGGTCACGCCCATCTGCCGCAAAGCGGCTGCCATCAGGGTCGTGTCCTTGCTCTTGAGCGCGCCGGTCAAACGGCTGGTGCCGTTGGCAAGCGCCGCGAGCAAGAGCGCACGGTTGGTGATGGATTTCGACCCCGGCGGCGAAACGCGACCGACAAGCGGACGGTTTGGCGGAGTGATGGCGAGCGCAGGCGGAAGTGGGTTCAGCATGATGGCCGGATCAATGCCTCATGGTGACGCGCGGTGCAACTGGGTTGCTACCAAGATTGTCCGATATGCGTTTGATGGGAGGGATCGGAGTACCCCCACCTCGCCTACCCCTGATAGGGGGAGGAATCCGGCCGTTGGGTGTCATGAGATTGTGCCGCAAACTGGATGGGATTCCTCCCCCTTTTCAGGGGGAGGTTAGGTGGGGGTATTCTTGCTTGGGATAGACAGCGCAGAAACAAAAATCCCCGCTTTCGCGGGGATCGTATCGTTTCGTGATGCATCTGGGCTTCAGGCCGTTGCTCTCGCCTCGGCAATTGCCCTCAAGTCCGCAGGCTTGAGGGTCACACTTTCGCCGCAGCCACATTCGCCGGTCTGGTTGGGGTTCTTGAAGGTAAAGCCCGAGCTCATCTTGGCGGTTTCGAAATCCATCACCGTGCCGAGCAGGTACATGGTCGCCTTGGGGTCGATCCAGACGTTGACGCCCTTGTCGGTGACGTGGTCGTCGCCCTTCACCGGCTCGGCGACGTAATCCATCGTATAGGCAACGCCAGCGCAGCCGGAATTCTTGATGCCGATGCGCAGGCCGATGACGGGCTTATCGGAATCTTCGATGATCTCGGTGATGCGCTCGGCGGCGGCATCGGTCAGCGACATGATCTTGAAGGCCATGGACGTCACTTTCTATCGGCATTTCACGATATATAGCGTGAAGCGCGCCGAATTACCACCAGTTCAGCGCAACCTGGGCTTCTTCACTCATCCGTGTAGCGTCCCATGGCGGATCAAACACCATGTTGACCGTCACGTCCTGAATGCCTTCGACGCCACGCGCGGCGTTCTCAACCCAGCCGGGCATTTCGCCGGCAACCGGGCAGCCAGGCGCTGTCAGGGTCATGTCAATGACAAGGTTGCGGTCGTCGTCGAGATCGACCTTGTAGATCAGGCCCAGCTCATAGATATCGACCGGGATTTCCGGGTCGTAGACGGTCTTGAGCGCGCCGATCAGATCGGACGTGATGCGCTCGACTTCCGATTCCGGCAGCTCGCTCGAAATTGTGGGCTGGATGCGCTGATCCGGGATAGCCGGTGCGGGAGCGATTTCGGGTTCGTCGGTCATGTGGTCCTCGCGTTACGCGAAAAATTTCTGGGCGCGTTCGATGCCGTCCACCAGCGCGTCCACGTCGTCCTTGCCGTTATATAGGGCGAAGGAGGCGCGGCAGGTAGAGGTGACACCGAAACGTTTGAGCAGCGGCATCGCGCAATGCGTGCCGGCGCGGACGGCAATGCCGTAGCGGTCGAGAATAGTGGAGACGTCATGGGCGTGGGCGCCGGCGATTTCAAACGAGAAGATACCGCCCTTCCCCGGCGCCGTGCCGATCATGCGCAGCGAATTGATCCGACTGAGGCGTTCGTGGGCGTATTCGGCCACGGCATGCTCGTGTCCGGCAATGGCGTCGCGGCCCAGCGTTTCCATATAGGTCAGCGCCGCGCCGAGGCCGATGGCCTGAACGATCGGGGGCGTGCCGGCCTCGAAACGGTGCGGTGGCTCGTTATAGGTGACGGTGTCCATGGTCACGACGTCGATCATTTCGCCGCCGCCCATATAGGGCTGCATTTCGGCCAGCAGGTCGTATTTGCCATAGAGCACGCCGATGCCCGTCGGGCCGTAAAGCTTGTGGCCGGTCATGACGTAGAAATCGGCGCCGATGTCCTGCACGTCCACTGTGGTGTGAACCGCGCCCTGGCTGCCGTCGATCAGCACCGGAATGCCACGGGCATGCGCGATCTCGACTATGTCTTTAACTGGGGTGATGGTGCCCAGTACGTTGGACATATGGGTAACCGCAACCATACGGGTGCGGTCGGTCAGCGCGGCGGCGAAGGCGTCAATATCGAAGCTGCCATCATCGCGGACATCGACCCATTTGATGACCGCGCCCTTGCGCTCGCGATGGAAGTGCCATGGCACGATATTGGAGTGGTGCTCCATGATCGTGGTCACGATCTCGTCGCCTTCGCTGATGCGCGGACCGGCAAAGGACTGCGCGACAAGGTTGATCGCCTCGGTGGCCGAGCGGGTGAAGATGATCTCTTCAACGCGGCCAGCATTGAGGAATTTGCGCGCGGCTTCACGCCCGCCTTCATAGGCCTCGGTGGCACGATTGGCGAGCGTGTGAAGGCCCCGATGCACGTTGGCGTATTCGTGGCGGAAGGCATAATCCATCCGGTCGAGCACCTGCACCGGCTTTTGCGCCGATGCGCCGCTATCGAGATAGACCAGCCGATGGCCGTGGATGACCTCGGACAGGATCGGAAAATCGGCGCGGACTTTTTCGAGGTCGAAGGTCATGCAAATTCCCAATGTCTCAGTCGACACCCTCCCCCTTGCGGGGAGGGATCAAGGGTGGGGCTGGATTGGCCCCAATATCGGGGCTCTCAACACCCCTCCCGTCCTCCCCCGTCGAGGGGGAGGTGCCGGGCTGTGGGCATGGCACGTTGGTGCCCTAGCCCCGTAAAGGCCCCCTCACCCGGCGCTGCGCGCCGACCTATCCCCCCGAGGGGAGAGGTGAAGAGGAGATCGGCACTACTTACCCAGCAGCCAGCCGTCGATGATGCCGTGCAGGGCTTCGGCGAGGGCTTCGTCTTCGATGGGGTCGACGAGTTCCTCGAGGAAACCGCGCACCAGCATGGTTTCGGCTTCTTCCTTGGGGATGCCGCGGCTCATCAGATAGAACATGCTGTCTTCGTCGAGCTTGCCGCAGGTCGAGCCATGGCCGCAAACGACGTCGTCGGCATAGATCTCGAGCTCAGGCTTGCTGAGAATCTCAGCTTCGTCCGACAGCATCAGGCCCTGATGCATGAACTTGGCATCGGTCTTCTGGGCGTCGCGCGCCACGACCAGCTTGCCCTGCACCACCGACTTGCCGCGACCGCGGGCAATCGACTTGAACAGCGGCTGGGACGTAGTGCCTGGCACGGCGTGCAGAGCATCCATGGTGATGTCGGCGTGCTGGCCGTCGGACACCAGATTCAGGCCCGTGATGTCGCCGTGAGCGCCTTCGCCTTCATAGCGCGGGAAAACTTGGGTACGGCTGAGGCCGGCGCCGGCATGGATGACCAGCGTGCGCAGCTTGGCGCCATCGGCGAGATGGTACTCGTTGCTGGCGAAATGGGCTGCAGCGCGCGGCGACAGGTCAATCGTGACGTGGGTGACGACGGCGTTCTTGCCCAGGGCAAGATAGGTGCCGTGGTTGCCGACGTGAGCTGCGTCGGAACCCGAGAAGGTTTCGAGGATCACGGCCGACGCGTTGTCAGCCACGAAGATCTTGACCGAGTCGGCGACATGGGCGGCTGCGCCTTCGATGCGACGCTCGATCTGGATCACCGGATCGACGCTGTTTTCGAGCGTCAGGGTCAGGCTTTCCTTGGCGAGCGCGCCATTGAGGTGCACCAGCACATCATCGCGGGTCGACAGGACGCCACCGGCGGTCTTGCCCACGATAACGCCTGCTGGTGCCGTAGAGGCCGTCTGGACCACGCCATTGGCGATCATCAGCTGATAGGCGCCGGGAACGCGCAGCGCAGGAGCGCTGGCTTCGTTGGCAGCCTGGGCCAGCGGCGGAATGGTCCGCAGCAGCGTCTTGAGGTCGGTATAGTGATAGGCCTCGACGCGACGGGTCGGCAGGCCAGCAATGGTGATGCGTTCGGCTTCAGCCGTCGCGCCAACAGAGTTGAGCTGCTCGATCAGTGTGTTCTCGGCTGCTCCGAGCCGGACGGGAATGGACAGGGTCATGGATCAGGCCGCCGCGCCGTCGAAGTCGGCATAGCCCTTGGCTTCGAGCTGAAGCGCCAGGTCCTTGTCGCCGCTCTCGACGATCTTGCCGTCGGAGAACACATGCACCACGTCGGGCACGATGTGGTTCAGCAGGCGCTGATAGTGGGTGATGACCAGCATCGAACGGCCGCCATTGCGCAGCGCGTTGACGCCCTTGGACACAACCTGCAGCGCATCGATATCGAGGCCGGAATCGGTCTCGTCGAGGATGCACATCTTGGGCTGGAGCAGTGCCATCTGCAGCACTTCGGCGCGCTTCTTTTCGCCACCGGAGAAACCGACATTCAATGGGCGCTTGAGCATATCGGTGTCGATGTTGAGATCGGTACCTGCGGTCTTGACCGCACGCATGAAGTCCGGGGTCGACAGTTCGCCTTCGCCGCGCGCCTTGCGCTGGGCATTCATGGCCGCCTTGAGGAAGGTCATGGTGGCGACGCCGGGGATCTCGATCGGGTACTGGAAGGCTAGGAACAGGCCGGCAGCCGCGCGCTCATGGGGATCCATGTCGAGCAGGTTTTCGCCATCGAGCAGGACTTCGCCGTCGGTGATTTCGTAGTCTTCCTTGCCGGCAAGCACATAGCTCAGCGTCGACTTGCCTGAACCGTTACGGCCCATCACGGCATGCACTTCGCCGGGCGGAATGATCAGGTTCACGCCCTTGAGGATTTCACGATCTTCAATGCGCGCATGCAGGTTGCGGATTTCAAGGATTGGGGTGGTCATCAGTCGGTCTCCAGGGCGCCAGTTAGTCGCCAGTTTCGTTAAGGCCCCTCACCCGCCCTTCGGGCGACCTCTCCCCCAAAGGGAGAGGTGGGTGCGAGCCATCATTCTGCTCTTCACCTCTCCCTTTGGGGGAGAGGTCGGCGCAACGCGCCGGGTGAGGGGGCCTTTCCGGCGCCCTACCCCAAAACTTATCCCACGCTGCCTTCGAGGCTGATCGAGATCAGCTTCTGGGTTTCGACCATGAACTCCATGGGCAGATGCTGCAGCACGTCGCGGACGAAGCCATTGACGATCAGGGCCACAGCTTCTTCCTCGTTGAGGCCGCGCTGGGCGCAGTAGAACATCTGGTCGTCGGAGATCTTGGACGTGGTGGCTTCGTGCTCGAACACCGCCGTGCCATTGCGGCTTTCGATGTAAGGCACGGTGTGGGCACCGCATTTGTCGCCGATGAGCAAACTGTCGCACTGGGTGAAGTTACGGGCGTTCTTGGCCTTGGCGTGGGCAGAAACCTGACCGCGATAGGTGTTGTCCGAGAAGCCGGCGGCGATACCCTTGGCGATAATCCGGGAAGACGTGTTCTTGCCCAGATGGATCATCTTGGTGCCGCTATCGACCTGCTGGTAGCCGTTCGAAATGGCGATGGAATAGAACTCGCCGCGCGAACCGTCGCCACGCAGGATGCAGCTTGGATACTTCCAGGTGATCGCCGAACCGGTTTCCACCTGGGTCCAGGAAATCTTGGAATTGTCGCCACGGCAATCGCCACGCTTGGTGACGAAGTTGTAGATGCCGCCCTTGCCGTCCTTGTCGCCCGGATACCAGTTCTGGACGGTGGAATACTTGATCTCGGCGTTTTCGAGCGCAACGAGTTCAACCACTGCGGCGTGCAGCTGGTTTTCGTCGCGCATCGGAGCGGTGCAGCCCTCGAGATAGCTCACATAGGAGTCAGCTTCGGCGATGATGAGCGTGCGCTCGAACTGGCCGGTCTTTTTCTCGTTGATGCGGAAATAGGTCGACAGCTCCATCGGGCAGCGAACGCCCTTGGGGATGTAGACGAACGATCCGTCGGTGAAGACTGCCGAATTCAGCGTGGCATAATAGTTGTCCGAAACCGGCACGACCGAAGCGAGGTACTTCTGCACCAGCTCGGAATGCTCGCGGATGGCTTCAGAGATCGAGCAGAATATGATGCCAACCTTGGCCAGTTCTTCGCGGAACGTGGTGACGACCGACACCGAATCCATCACCGCGTCGACGGCAACCTTGGGACGCTCGACGCCAGCCAGAATTTCGCGCTCCTTGAGCGGAATGCCGAGCTTGTCGTACATCTTGAGCAGTTCAGGATCGACTTCGTCGAGGCTGGTCGGCGCCGGCGTCGATTTGGGCGCGGCGTAGAAGTACATGTCCTGAAGATCGATCTTCGGATAATGAACCTTGGCCCAGTTCGGCTCTGTCATGGTCAGCCAGCGCGCATAGGCTTCGAGACGCCAGTCCAGCATCCACTGGGGCTCATTCTTTTTGGCGGAGATGAAGCGGACAGTGTCTTCGCTCAGGCCCTTTGGAGCCATGTCGGATTCGATATCGGTCTCGAAACCGTACTTGTACTTGTCCACATCGAGCGAACGCACCGAGTCAACGGTGGCGCGGTCAATGTTTTCCTTGAGCGTCGGAATGTCGTCGTAGTCCGCCATGATTGGCTTCTCCTATTTACCCGACTGGCGATTCAAGGTCGCCGCGAGCCGTCAAAACTCTTGCGCGGCCTAAGCCGCCTGCCCTTGCCGCGCCCGCTGGCGCTCAAGGATTGATTGGTAACCGGCAGTAAACGCATCGACGTCCGCCGCCGTGGAATTCCAGCCCAGGCTAACGCGCAGGGCACATTCGGCGAGATCCGCCGATACGCCCATGGCTGCCAGCACATGGCTTGGTCCGACTTTGCCCGACGAGCAGGCCGAACCTGACGAAACGGACAGACCCAAAAGGTCCAGCCCCATCATCGCCGTCGTATTCTTGACGCCGGGCACGGCAAAATTTGTGACATTGCCCAGACGATTGCCCCCGAACACCACTGCGTCGCCGGAAAGTGCGGCTTCCAGCTGAGCGATCAACGACTGAACGTTGGCGGTCGCATAGCGCGTTTCGATGGCCGCAGCAGCCGCGCCAAACGCCGCAATCAGGGCCGCAGCCTCGGTGCCGCCGCGCCTGCCCTGCTCCTGCCCGCCACCGGGAATAAGCCGGACGACATCGGCATGCGCCTTGACCAGCAGTGCGCCGATACCGGCCGGAGCGCCAATCTTGTGGCCGCTGACCGCCATCATATCGGGTGCGGAAGCGGCAAATTCGAGGGGCAGCTTGCCAAAGGCCTGTACCGCGTCGATGAATAGTGTGTGACGGGTCGGACCAACGATCGCGTTGATGCGGCCAATTGGCTGCACCACGCCGGTTTCGTTGTTCACCCAATGCAGCGCGACCAGCAGGTTGCCCTCGGCATCAGCGACAGTCTTGGCCAGTTGATCGAGATCAATGCTGCCATCGGCCAGAAGCGCGATGGTGATGACGGGCAAGCCAGTTGCCTCGGCGGCCTTGGCGACTGCGGCATGTTCGCCGGCGCTGATGACAATGGCGGTCGATGCGAAGGTTTTGGCGCCGCCGACAATGGCCTGCGTGATCGCTTCGGTGGCAGACCCGGTGAACACCACCTGCTTGCGCTCGGCGCCCGCGAGGGTCGCGACCTGGGAGCGAGCGGTGTCGATCATATTGCGCAGCGCGCGGCCGTGGCCGTGTACGGAGGATGGGTTGCCAACGAGGTCCAGAGCAGCAATCAGCGCCGCCCGCGCTTCAGGCAGAAGCGGGGACGCGGCGTTGTGATCGAGATATATCGCCGCTCGCGTCATTGGTTTCCCAGGTGGCGCATGCGCGCCGGTCATACCATCCATGTCCAGTTCAAGGCGTCGTAGCGCCATCGAATCCAAACACTTCTTGAAATTTGACGCCCAACTTCATTACAAGGGGCGCACTTACAGGCCGCTATGCGGCCTAAAACCCGTTTTGAACAATTCTAAACTGGTGTTTTCGACCCATGTTTTAGGCAGCGAGGCGCGCTTAGTCAAGCCGCAACGCCGCCGACGCGGAGCCGAGAAGACCACGCAATAGAGCCAAAAGTGGCCGGAAAAGTTGACCCATGCCAGAAGTGATTTTCAATGGTCCCGAGGGCCGTCTGGAAGGCCGTTACCAGCCAGGCAAGGAGCCCAATGCTCCGATCGCCATCGTGCTTCATCCCCATCCGCAGTTTGGCGGGACGATGAACAACCAGATCGTCTACAATCTCTTCTATATGTTCGCCGAGCGCGGCTTCGCTGTGCTGCGCTTCAACTCGCGCGGCGTCGGCCGTTCGCAGGGCATGTTCGATCACGGCATCGGTGAACTCTCCGACGCGGCCGCCGCGCTCGACTGGCTGCAGGTCATCAACCGCGAATCGCGCGGCTGCTGGATTGCCGGTTTTTCGTTCGGCGCCTGGATCGGCATGCAGCTTCTGATGCGTCGTCCAGAAGTTGAAGGCTTCATCTCGGTTGCGCCACCAGAAAACCTCTACGACTTCTCGTTCCTCGCCCCCTGCCCGTCTTCGGGCCTGATCATCCATGGTGACAAGGACCGCGTTGCGCCGCCAACGTCGGTGCAGAAGCTGGTCGACAAGCTCAAGACCCAGAAGGGCATCGTCATCGAGCAGCAGATCGTCGAGGGCGCCAACCACTTCTTTGAAGGCAAGATCGACGAACTGACCACGCGTTCGGCTGATTATCTCGACCGTCGCCGGCTCGAGATCGCCGCCGGCGGCGGGCGCTAAGTTTTAAAGCGCAGCTTCGCGATCCGTTGGAAGGGACCTCATCCTGAGCCTGTCGAAGGACGGGGTCCCGCATGCACCGACCTCGTGGTTCGACAAGCTCACCATGAGGTCTCAACAGCCTCGTTGGTCTTTAAATGACAAAATTCAAATCCGACTTCCTGCGCGTTCTCGATGAGCGCGGCTTCATTCACCAGATTTCCGACCCTGAGGGGCTCGACGCGCTGGCGCTCAAGGGCCCGATCAGCGGCTATGTCGGCTATGACGCGACGGCAACGTCGATCCATATCGGCAATCTGATCTCGGTCACCATGCTCTACTGGTTGCAGGAAACCGGCCACAAGGCGATTAGCCTGATGGGCGGCGGCACCTCGATGGTTGGCGACCCGTCGTTCCGCGATGATCAGCGCAAGCTGCTGACCACCGAGCAGATCGACGTCAACATCGAGAGCATCAAGAAGGTTTACAGCAACATCTTGAACTATGAGGGCTCCAATCCAGCCACCATGGTCAACAATGCCGACTGGCTGCTGAAGCTGAACTATGTCGAGTTCCTGCGCGATGTGGGCCGCCACTTTTCGGTCAACCGGATGCTGAGCTTTGATTCGGTGAAGCTGCGGCTGGACCGCGAGCAGTCGCTGAGCTTCCTCGAATTCAACTACATGATCATGCAGGGCTACGACTTCACCGAGCTGAACCGGCGCTATGGCACGGTGCTGCAGATGGGTGGGTCTGATCAGTGGGGCAACATCATCAATGGTGTGGACCTCAATCACCGCATGGGCGGCGAACAGCTTTATGCGCTGACGACGCCTTTGCTGACCAAGTCGAGCGGCGAAAAGATGGGCAAGTCCGCATCGGGCGCTGTCTGGCTCAATGGCGACCTCTTCAGCCCCTATGATTTCTGGCAGTATTTCCGCAACACCGAAGACGCCGACGTCGGCAAGTTCCTCAAGATCTTCACGCGCCTGCCGCTGAGCGAAATCGCCAAGCTGGAAGCGCTGGGTGGAACCGAGATCAACGAAGCCAAGAAGATTCTGGCGACCGAGATCACCGCCATCGTGCATGGCCGTGCTGCGGCTGAAGAAGCGGCGCACACAGCACGCCAGACGTTTGAAACAGGCTCGATCGACCTGTCCCTGCCAACGTCGACCGTGACCCATGCCGAACTGGCCAACGGCCTCGGCATTCTCGCCGCACTGGTGACGGCTGGTCTTGCCGGGTCGAACGGCGAGGCACGTCGCCATATCCAGTCGGGTGCGGTGCGGGTCAATGATGCGGTGATCGAGGACGACAAGCTCAACATCGGCGACAATGCGCTGCTGCCTGAGGGCGTCATCAAGCTATCGGTCGGCAAGAAGCGCCATGCGCTGATCAAGCCGGTCTAAGACCACTGTCCATCGGTGTTCTGCTAACAGAGGGGTTCCCGCCAAAGCGGGAACCCCTCTGTTGTGTTTTGAGACCCTGAAACGCAGATCGGGGTGGTCTATCTAATCTGTGGGCGTTCCTGCGCGCGGAATTCGAACAGTTCGCGGAAGGCGCCGGGGACCAGGGCCGAGAGCGGATTGATCTTGAACTCTGGCTTGTCGAGCGGTCCGCTGACGGCAAAGGTGACCCCGAGCAGCCCCTCGCCTTCGCGACCGCCGAGCAATGGTCCCAGCAGCGGAATTTGCTGGAACGCGTTGTTGAGCCCGAACAGCGGCACATAGGTGCCGGTCAGATCGTACTGGCGGCTATTGGTGTAGATGAAGCCGCGCGCCGTGCCGCCGACCATGTCGCCGGTCAACATCGCTTTGGTCACCTCGATGCGGTCCGGCATGCGCTGGAAATCGACCTGCGCACCGTCAAAATCGAGGCGGTTTTGTCGCGCGATGGCATTGCGGGAATCCGAGTGATTGCCCAGCACCTGAATGACATTGGCCTCATCGACAATCGAAAAGCCGCGCATGATCAGTTGCCCGGCCTCGGCATTGACCTTGCGGTCGGTCGTCAGCACCAGATTGCCCGAACCACCTGCGAGCTGCGAATAAACGCCGAGCAGGCGCAGGATGGTGCCGGCATCGTTGAACGCCACCGACAGCGTGCGGCCATTGGGGGCCGGATTGGTGGTGACCGAGATACCGTTGCCGTCGCTGAACTGTGCCGTCAGGTTCGCCCGGCGCATATCGCTGCCACGCAGCAACAGGTTCAGATCGACGTTGAACGCCGTGGTGGCGTAGTAGCCGAGCGCGCGGTCGAGCTTGACGTCGAGCGAGATGGTCTGGGTGAACTGGGTCGATTGCACGCCACCCGAACCTTCACCGAGCCCGAAAAACTGCCGCAACATTGGCTTGAGATCGAGCTGGCTACCATTGATCTGGACGGCGTAGCCACCATCGATGGGCCGCAGCGCCAGTTGCGTGCGGTCGCCGCTGCTGAGGCCAAACTGGCTGAAATTGGCGGACACCTGGCCATCCTTGGCGTGATAGGTCAGGTCGCCGACCGCCGTCACCGTGCCAAAGGCCAGGTTGATGTCGCTGAGTTCTGTCACATCGCCCGAGGGCTTGACGGTCGCGCTAAGCGAACCCGCCGCACCTGCCGCCTTGCGGATGCCGATATCCTTGATGTTGACCGCCGCGTCCTTGAGGTCGACCACCACCTTGAGCGCGCCGTCGGTCGTCGGTTGCGCGATGAAGCGCACCGTGCCGCTCATGAATTCCGAGGCGTCAAAGCCCATCTTGGCCAGATCGGCCACGTCGATGGTCGAACCCAGCTTGATCGATGGGTCGGTGGTGGGCGTACCGGCGATTTCGAGTTCAGCCGGCAGCCCGTCGATCTCAGCGGTGCCGCCGAGCTGATAGCCGTCCTGGGAGGCGCTGAAAGCCAGTTGGCCATTGCCGATCTTGCGATCCTGAATGGGTTTGCTGCTGGCGAAATTGCTGACAGTGCCATTGACTACATAGCCAATGTCCATCGGCCGCCCGCTGGCCTCGTCGGCGAGGTTGATCGTTGCAACGAGCCCCATATCGACCGAACCCGTGACGGCATTGAGGTCGATGGGCAGCGTTGCATTGGCGACGGCGTCGGGCTGCTGCTCCTTGGCCAGAGCGAGCAGCGCCGGGATCGGCGCGTTGATGTCGCCGGAGACCTCGATGATGCTCTCGGCCGGATTGGAATTGTCCATGATCACGGCCGGGTTGGTGACGCGAATATCGCCCGAGGCTGTCGTCAGCCTGCCGCCACCGGCCGAGACCGTGAGATTGGCGTCATCAAGCTGCAGCCGCGTTTCGCCCTCGATGGCGATAGCCGCCATTTCGGCAGTTGGTTTGACGGCCACGCCAGTTCCAACCATGTCGATCTGAATGGCATTTTCGGGGATCGGCTTGTCTTCCCCTTCGCGGCCAATCGAGCCAACCGGGAATTTGAAATCCATCCGCGAGCGCTCGACCTTGCCTTCGGTCACATTGGCGACGAACCAGTCGCGACTCTCGGTGCCCATCGTATATGGCCAGAGGCGCTTGAGATCGTCGGCCGTAACGCCCTTCCCGACGATCGACAGATTAACGCCAAGGCCAGCCTGCAGCATATCGATCCGTCCGGCGCCTTCCACGGTCCCGTCACCCTTGCTGGCGAGAAAACGGTCAATGCCCAGTGTCCCGTAGAGCGGTGCCGACCAGCCGGTAAACTCCATGCTGTCAAAGGGCGCGGCGGGGGCGTCCATGTCGGTTGGATCGATCACCACGTCGCGAGCTTTGATCAGCATGGCCATGGTCGGGCCATAGGTCGGGTCCAGCCCCATGGCAAAAGTGCCCGATATGTAGGCGCTGCTGTCGCCGAGCTGGATCGCCGCCTCATTGAGGGTGAACTCCCCCGCTTCGGGCGACCAGCTGATTTCCATGATCGAGCTGGCGATGGGGAAATAGGCATCCTTGAGGCGCAGATCGAGCCCGGTCAGGTCGACCTTGAAATTGCCGTCGATGAGCTTGCCGCCGTCCTTGGTAAAGTTCGCATCGACCGACAACGCCCCGGCCCCGCGCATCGCAGCCATGCTGGTGGGATCGTCGATGAAGGGCAGGAATGCCGCGAAGTCGATATTGGTGACATCGGCCTCAAGCCGCGAGCCGCCATCATCATCGACGGTGCGACTGAGGCCACCGGTCATGACGCGACCGCCCAGCGTGGCGGAGAATGTGGCATCGGTCTTGCGGCGGTTGGCCGTTGGCTCGATGGCGACGTTGATCTTTTCAAAGCGCCGATAGAGGCCATACACGACGTCGTTCATATCGACGGTGCCGTCGCGCACAACGAGGCGCGAAAACCGCCCCTGGGCGGCCTGATCGACGATATCGGCAATGCTGTGCTCGCCCGATTCCAGATTGTAGATCAGCCAGTCATTGTCAGACCGCATGGTGATCGGCTGGTCGGTGCCTTCGATATCAACGCCGGTTGGCGAAATCTCGACGGCCGGAAAGGCATCGTCACCCTCGCTGATACGGATGGTGGGCGGCCCGCCGTCAGCGTTTTCCTCGATGGCAAAGCTGGTGGGGCGTGGCCCATAGAGATCCTGCACCATCTGGATATGCGGGCGAACGATAGTAATGGTCGCGCCCGGTTGGCCGAAGATGGCACGGACTGGCGAAAAGCCGATCTCGAGCGCGTCAGTGGTGATGCGCGCGCCGCTTTTGGTGTCGGTGAATAGGACCGGCGAGAACTGGACGACCGGCCAGATGCCGTTTTCCAGCGTCAGCGCCATTTCGCCGAGTTCGAGCGTTGCGGTTGCGGGAATGGCGGATTGGGCCAGCGAGCGCACCGCTTCGCCGCCAAATGGCAGGCGCACGGGGGTGAACAGCAAGACGAGATAGAGGATCAGCGTCAGAACGCAGGGGATGCCCAATATCCAGACGGCAAGCTTGGCCGCGTGCCGCGCAGGGTGCCGCGTGCCCGAGGCAGACGGCAAAACCGGGGTGTCTGCGGGTAAGGTTGACGCGCTCACTTGCTTCCACGACGAGACCGGGCCGATATCTGCTGGCACCTCAAGAATCAACCGCAGAAGGCGGTCTCTTGCCCAATGATACCGGCTGGAATATGGCACTGACACCCACATTCTCTCTTGGCCGCAACTGTTGACTGAAAGGTCCCTGATGCCAGATTTGACCGAAGGCGACCTTGCTCCGGATTTTACCTTACCACTCGATGATGGAAGGACTTTTAATCTTGCGGCTGAGCGCGGACATCCGGTTGTATTATTCTTTTACCCCCAGGACGATACCGGTGGCTGCACGACCGAGAACAAACAATTCTCCGAACTTGCGCCCGAATTTTCCCGCCTCGGGGCAACTCTGATCGGCATTTCGCCGGACACGCTGGAAAAGCACACCAAGTTTCGCGCTAAGCATGGCCTGACCGTGCCGCTGGCGGCAGACCCGGAACACCTCGCCATCGAGCCATTCGGGCTGTGGAAGCCCAAAAAACTCTATAGCCGCGAGTTCATGGGGCTGATCCGCACCTCGTTCATTATCGGCGCGGATGGCCGGGTGGCGCGGATCATCAAGGCGACGCGCATTGCCGGTCATGCCGAAAAACTGCTCGAAGCGCTTGCTGCGCATGTGGCTGAAAACCCAGCCAAATAAGCTTTGTTAACCATGCATCGTCATACTGCGGTCACCATATTTGTGGCGTCGCGGGGTGTGTTGGGTGCGTAATCAGGGAAATTTTGCACGGGCCGAACCTCCGCAGAAACGCCGCGCCATGGGCGTCCACCCTGGCCTGTTTTACGGCATGTTTGCCGTGCTGCTCTCCGGCAACGCCCTGCTCGGCACGGCGCTGCTGCTCTCGCCCGACATCGCCCGTCTGATGAATGGCCAGTCCACGCAGATCGTGGAAGCCTACGAAGATCGCATCGCGCAGCTGCGGGTCGAGGTCGACCGGCTGCATTCGCGCAGCTATGCGCAGACCGGCGACATCAATCTGCAACTGCAGGAACTGGCACAGCAGCAGGAAGTGCTCACCGAGCAGCACCAGTTGGTGCGCGTGCTGGTCGACAAGGCGGGCGCGCTCGGGATCGAGGCTTCTGCGCCGCCACATGATTTCAGCGCTGACACGGCCTATGCGCCTGCCATGACCAGCTCGGGCAATCCAGACATCAGCGCGACGGCCAATGCGGTCACGCGGATGATGAACGAAACCCAATATGCCATGACCTCGATTGCCGAAACGGCGACGGTGCGCACCGATAGCATCGTGTCGGAACTGTCTGGCCTCGGCATCCGGGTCAACCTGCCATCGGGCCTTAACGGAATGGGCGGACCACTCTTGCCCGCTATCGAAGGTGGTGACGCCGCTTCGCCGGTGGTGGACGACGCCAACGCCGTAATGGCCGCCCTGCTACGCTACAAGGTGGCGCGCGAAAGCATCGATGGCGCGCCGATCCATATGCCGATCTCGGGCAATTTCCGCCAGAGTTCGGGCTTCGGCAACCGGACTGACCCGTTTTCGGGTGGCCGCGCGTTTCACGCTGGACTGGACTTTGCGGCGCCATCGGGCACGACCGTGCTCAGCGCAGGCAAGGGCGTGGTGAGCTTTGTCGGCACACGCTCAGGCTATGGCAATGTGGTGGAAGTGACCCACGATAATGGGCTGATCACACGCTACGCGCATCTTTCGGGTTTTTTGAGCGAAAAAGGCCAGTCGGTTAATACCGGCACGCCAATCGCCAAGGTTGGGTCGACCGGACGCTCGACCGGACCGCATCTGCACTTTGAAGTGCGCAAGGCCGACAACGCAATCAATCCCAAGACATTTCTCGAGGCCGGGAAGCGCTTGCTGGCCATATTGGGCTAGTTGCGCTTAGGCGGAGCGCCATTTCCTAGAGGATACCCCCCACCCCGCCTCCCCCTGATAGGGGGAGGAGTTGGGCTGCTGGATCTGGCGGGATCGCGCGTCAGACTAGATCAGTCCCTCCCCCTTTTCAGGGGGAGGTTAGGTGGGGGTATTCTTGCCTTAGTCGGCCGCGACGTCCGTGGCCACACCGACGCGCTGCGCCAATGCTGCTTCCATGAACTCGTCGACGTCGCCGTCGAGCACGACTGAGGGTTGGCCGCTTTCGACGCCGGTGCGCAGGTCCTTGACCATCTGGTAGGGCTGCAGCACGTAGGAACGGATCTGGTGGCCCCAACCGATATCGGTCTTGCTGGCCGCCTGGGCGTTTGCCGCTTCTTCGCGTTTCTGCAATTCGGCCTCGTAGAGGCGCGATTTCAGCATGGCCATGGCCGTTGCACGGTTCTTGTGCTGGCTGCGCTCCTGCTGGCAGGCCACGATAATGCCCGAGGGCACGTGGGTGATGCGGATGGCGGAGTCCGTCGTGTTGACGTGCTGACCACCGGCGCCCGACGCACGATAGGTGTCAACCTTGAGATCGCTTTCGCGGATTTCGATGTCGATGGAGTCATCGACCACCGGGTAAACCCAGCAGCTCGAAAAGCTCGTGTGACGGCGCGCCGCCGAATCGTAGGGGCTGATGCGCACCAGACGATGCACGCCGCTTTCGGTCTTGAGCCAGCCATAGGCATTGTGTCCTTTGACCAGAATGGTCGCGGACTTGATGCCGGCTTCTTCGCCGTCGTGCATTTCGAGCACTTCGACCTTCATCTTCCGGCGTTCGGCCCAGCGGGTATACATGCGCAGCAGCATGTTGGCCCAATCCTGGCTCTCGGTGCCACCAGCGCCGGAGTGGATTTCGACATAGCAATCGTTGGCATCGACTTCGCCCGAGAGCAGTGTCTCGATCTGGCGACGTTTAGCGACGGACTTGAGCTCAAGCAGAGCGTTTTCCGCGTCCTTGACGATCTCGGCGTCGCCTTCGGCTTCGCCCATCTCGATCAGTTCGACATTGTCGCGGATGCCGGCTTCAAGCTCGCGCACCGCCTTGACGGCAACGTCAAGCTCGTCGCGTTCGCGCATCTTGGCGCGGGCCTTTTGGGCGTCGTTCCAGAAATCGGGAGATTCAGTTTCGGCGGTCAGCGCGTCGCGGCGCAGTTCAGCAGTATCCCAGTCAAAGATGCCTCCTCAGCAGGGTCAAAACCTGCTCGATTTCGGCGATGGCTCTTTCGATTTCCATACGCATTGGACAATTCCTTTAGTAACGGCGCCCCGTTTAGCGGACCCACCGAATAGGATCAACCGCCTAGATGGGCGCTCATTGTAGTTGGGGCAATAGAAGCCTAGCATCCCCTCACCTGTTGAGGAGGTAGCTACCGTGTATACGAAGCTGTTTGCCGTCGGGATGTCATTCCTGACGATGGCGACGCTTGCCAGCGCGCAGGATGTCTCAGTTGAAAAAGGCGCCCGTATTGCCAAGATCGGTGGGTGCCACGATTGCCACACGCCCGGATATAGCGAGGCCAATGGGGTGCTCGATCCGGCCGTGGCGCTAATCGGTAGCCCGGTGGGCTATCAGGGGCCGTGGGGCACGACTTACGCCGTCAATCTGCGTATCGAGGCGGCGAAATATTCGGAGACCCAGTTCATCGACTATCTCAAGCATTTTGAGACCATGCCGCCGATGCCCTGGTTCAACGTGCACGAACTCGACGAGTCCGAAATCCGGTCGCTGCATCAGTATATTCTGTCACTTGGCGCGCCGGGCGACCCTGCCCCGACCTATGTGCCACCCGGCGTAAAGCCGACGACGCCCTATATCGTCTTCGTTCCGGTGATGCCGGCTGGCTGAACAACACCGGCCCGCCTTGCAACAGCGCGGGCCTGATTTCTAGCGCCTCGATTTCTCGAATTTGCGCAGCGCTGTGTCGCGCTTGATGCGTGAGATCCGCTGCAGGAAAAACACGCCCTGCATCTGCTCGATTTCATGCAAAGCGACGCGGGCGGCAAAGCCTTCGAGGCGTTCGCTGTGGGCCTGGCCGTCACCAGTCTCGTAGGACACGTCGGCCCAGACCGGGCGCCCTACAGGGACTTCGATGCCCGGCAGGGATACCGAGCCCTCTGCCCCGATCGCAGTTTCGGTCGAGACATCGCCGATAACCGGGTTGAACATGACGCGATAGTCGCGCTGTTGCACATCGGTAGCGACGCTCACCACGACGACGGGCTCGACCAGACCAAGATGGGCTGCGGCAAGGCCATAGGCGTTGACCTCGGTTGCGGCGGCCAGCAGCCGCTCACCGGCATCGAGAAGCGCTATGTCAAGCGGACGCGGTGTGGCAGCTGACGTCAGCGCGGGGTTCGGCCAGATTGCGAAGTCCGGCATTAGAACAGTCCGCCACCGCCGCGTGCTACCCACTGGCCGGTCGTTGGATCATAGATACGCTGGCCGGCTGCCGCTGGTTGCTGCAGGGCGGGCTGGGTCGTGATGCTCTGGCCGTATTCCTGCTGCATGCTCTGCTGGCGCTGGGCGGCGTCATAGGCGTTGATGTCGCCGATGCCGATAACCGAGGTCATCGAATTTGGACCTGTTCCGGGCTTGAAGGCTTCCTTGATCGAGCCTTCGCCGGCCGAGGCCGTGGTGCCGGTATTGGGGTTGATCCAGGCGTCGGTCATGCCGGGTGGTTCGTTGAACGGGGTTGGCGGCTTGCCTTCAAGCGCCTTGGCCATGAACTCGGTGAAGATCGGCACGGCGAAGGTGCCGCCCGTCACAGAGCTACCCATCGAGCGCGGACGATCGTAACCGACATAGACGCCAACGGCGAGTTCGGGCGTGAAGCCGACGAACCAGGCGTCCTTATAGTCATTGGTGGTGCCGGTCTTGCCGGCGACAGGACGGTTCAGCACGCGGGCTGCAGTACCGGTGCCGCGCAGCACAACGCCTTCCATCATCGAAGTGATCTGGTAGGCGGTCATCGGGTCGAGCACCTGCTCGCGATTGTCGACGATGACGGGCTCGCCCTGCCCGGTCCAGCTGGTGGCTTCGCAGCCCTGGCACAGGCGCTGATCGTGGCGATAAACAGTGACGCCATAGCGATCCTGCACACGGTCGATCAGCGTCGGTACGATCTTGCGGCCGCCATTGGCGATGGTGGCATAGGCGGCGGTCATGCGCATGTCGGTGGTTTCACCGGCGCCGAGCGACATGGCGAGCACCGGCTGCATGCTGTCATAGATGCCGAACAGCTTGGCATATTCGGCCACCAGCGGCATGCCTATATCCTTGGCCAGGCGCACGGTCATGACGTTACGGCTGCGTTCAATGCCGCGCCGCAGGGTCTGCGGGCCATAGAACTGCTGCGCGTAGTTTTCCGGACGCCAGATCGAGCCGTCGCCATTGCGGATTTCGACGGGCGCGTCGAGCACGACAGACGCCGGCGTATAGCCATTGTCCAGCGCCGCCGCATAAACGATCGGCTTGAACGACGAGCCCGGCTGGCGCAGGGCCTGCGTGGCGCGATTGAACTCGCTCATGGCGTAGGAGAAGCCGCCGACCATGGCCAGCACGCGACCGGTGCGCGGGTCCATCGCAACCAGTGCGCCTTCGATTTCAGGCACCTGTTCGAGCGTGTAATTGCCGACCTTGCCGGCCACTGGCGATACGTAGATCACGTCGCCGACCTTGAGGAAGCTCTGGACGGATTTGGAGACCCACTTGATGTCGGAGCCAGCCAAAGTGCCGACAACCCGGTCGTCGGCCACGGCGCCGCCGGCAACGGTATCCGGGCGCAGGCCAATGCTGGCCTGGTTGTTGCCGACTTCCAGCACGACCGCCAACTGCCATTCCGGCACATCGCTGAGCGGGATGATCTTGGAAACGTCGACGCCCCAATCGTCGCCAATTTCGATGCTGGCGACCGGCTCGCGGAAGCCGCGGCTGTGATCGTAAGAGATCAGGCCATCCATCAGCGACTTGCGGGCATATTCCTGCAGCTTGGGTTCAAGCGTGGTGCGCACCGACAGACCGCCGCCATAGAGCTGGTCTTCGCCATAGAGCTTGGCCAGTTCGCGGCGCACTTCCTCGGTGAAATACTCGGCCGAATAGAGCTGGCTGCCACCGGCGCGTGGGAACACGTTGAGCGGCTCGGCCTTGGCCACATTGGCCTGCTCGGTGGTGACATAGCCGTTTTCGACCATGCGATCGATCACCCAGTTGCGGCGCTCGACAGCGGCCTGTGGGCGACGGAACGGATGGTAATTGTTCGGGCCCTTGGGGAGTGCAGCGATATAGGCGGCTTCGCTCAGCGTCAGCTGGTAGAGCGCCTTGTCGAAGTAGTTCAGCGCCGCAGCGGCCACGCCATAGGAATTGAGGCCGAGGAAAATTTCGTTGAGATAAAGCTCTAGAATACGGTCCTTGGAAAAGGTCGACTCGATACGAACAGCGAGTAGTGCTTCCTGGATCTTGCGGTCCCAAGTCTGTTCGGAGCTCAACAGGAAGTTCTTGGCGACCTGCTGGGTGATCGATGAACCGCCGCCCTGAATGGAGCTGTTGCCATCCATGCGGGCCAAAACGTTGTCGCGCAGCGCGCGGACAATACCGTCGAGCGCAATGCCGCCGTGGTTGTAGAAATCCTTGTCTTCGGCAGACAGGAACGCTTCAACCAGCAGTGGCGGCACGGTTTCAATGGGCTGGAACAGACGGCGCTCGCGGGCGAATTCGGCCAGCAGCGTGCCATCGGCCGCGTGAACGCGGGTCGTCACCGGCGGCTGGTAGTCCTTGAGAACCGTATAGTCGGGCAGTTCAGCCGATACATGCGTGAGGTAAATGGCGGCCACGCCAATGGCCCCCAGAGCCGCAAACATACCGAAGCCAAAAAGCCAGCCGAGCAAGCGCAGCATATAGTTATTCTCTCCAGGGTCGTGCCCCGCCAAAGCCGGTCGACCGCACATATGCACCGAAGCCGCCGCAACAGCGCATCGGAAATTCAGGTGGAATCATAGCAGACGGGCGCGGAAATTTCGATCACAAGGCCGAAACTCTCCCCCGCTCGCATCGCTTGTCAGGCGGCGTGACCGAATTGTCACATCACTCTTCAGGGGCAAGACTGTCGAAATAGGAGGATATGCCGCGCGCCAAAGCTTCGGCGGTGCGATCCTGCCATTCGCTGCGCATCAGGTTGGCCATATCGTCGGCATTGGACAGGAAGCCCAACTCGATCAGTACCGATGGAACGTCGGGCGCCTGCAGCACGAAGAAATCGGCCTGGCGCACCGGGAACCGGCGCAGTTCAACGCTGGGTTCCAGCTGATGCACGATGGCTTGCGCCGCCATATAGGATTGGTGGCGCATTTCGCGGCGCATCAGGTCGAGCAGGATATCGACCACCTGAGGCGCCATTTGCGGCATGGCAAAGCCCGCGATCACGTCGGTCTTGTTCTCAGCCTCGGCGAGCACCTTGTCGAGGACGTCAGTGGCGTTCTCGTCGCGCGTATAGACGCTGGCGCCGCGAATTTCAGGCTGCTGAAAGCTGTCGGCGTGAATGGAGATAAAGAGGTCGGCCTTGTTGGTGCGCGCCAGTGCGACCCGCTCTTCAAGACGCAGATAGGTGTCGTCCTCGCGCGTCAGGGCGACGTCGAAGCGATCCGAGGCGACGAGCAGTTCCTGCAGTTTCAACGAAAAGGCCAGGACAATGTCCTTTTCCTTGACGCCGCTGGGGGTGCCGGCGCCGCTATCGATGCCACCATGGCCCGGATCGATCACCACCAGTGGCCGCGTGACGATCGGTAGTTCGGAGCCGCCTGCCGGGGTCGAAGTCGCAATGGCTGGCGCGGCGGTGCCTGATGCCGCCAGATCACGCGCAACGTTGGCGGCAAATTCTTCGGCGGTGGCGGGAATGACATCGACCACGAGGCGGGCGGGCTGTCCCTCGAATGGGTCAAGCATATAGGCCTGCTGCACCTGCGCCGGACCGGAGAGGTTCAGGATCGTGCGCACGCGGTCGGCGGCCGCCTGCTCGACCTCATAGTCCGAAACCACGCCCTCGCCCGACGGAACACCGGTTGGTTCGGGCACGGAGAAGGTCGCGGCACGCACGTCGATGGCCAGCCGATCCGGGTCGGTCATCGTCACCAGGGCAAATTCGGTCTTGGAGGCAAGGTCGATGACCAGCCGCGCCCGTTCGGGCGTCGCCGAGACGCGCACGTCGATAACGTTGGGCAGGCCAACCTGCGCCACGGGTGCTGCTGGCGCCGGCGCCGGTGCATCCTGGGCCTGTGAAGAGCCAGCAAGGCAAAGCGCCGCAACGAACGGGACGATGAACAGTCTTAGGGAATTCAACAAGCGGAGCGGCCCCATATTCCTGCAGACACCGCGTGACACCCTGATCGGGCGATTCTGCGGCGCGAAAGCTCTTATGCGATGATTTGCGGGGCGGGCCAATAAAGGGACTGTGAATTGGTGTGCGCAGTCAGGTTTTGACTTTCCTGTTGCCAATCCGTCGCAACATCCCTACACGCTTAGAGGTGAAGCGCATGCTTCTTGCGGTACCAGTTTACGCGGCCCATCGGGCAGTGACAGCGACGCACGAAGTGGCCAGCTCAGGGAACGAAGAGATATCCCAAAGGCTGGTTCAGAAGCGGCAGATCCTGCGCTTCGTTGAAGAATTTCGGTCCCACTGGACCGGACGGTTGCGACCATCTCCGGATGCTTGCAGCCCAATAGGAAGAGGTCAGATGGCCCGCAGGCGAACAGAACGTGACGCGATCGATATGTCCGATTGCCGTTTTGCTACGCTGCATCTTCCGGCCATGACCAACTATATCGGTGCGTTCAAGGCAGAGCTTCTGCGCGCCACTACCCCCAAACCATTCGCCTCGCACTGCGCCACCAGAAGGATGCCGGCTATCCGGCGGCCTCTTGTCGGCGCGCGAGCGCGCGGAGTTCATAATGGCTACCAAGAGAATGCTGGTGGATGCCATCCACCCGGAAGAAACACGGATTGTCGTCACATCGGGTAACAGGCTCGACGAGTTCGATTTTGAATCGGCGACCCGCCGCCAGTTGCGGGGTAACATCTACCTCGCCAAGGTAACGCGCGTTGAGCCGTCCTTGCAGGCTGCGTTTGTGGAGTATGGCGGCAATCGCCACGGCTTCCTCGCTTTCAGCGAAATCCATCCTGACTACTACCAGATCCCTGTTGCCGACCGCGAAGCGCTGCTGCGCGACGAAGAGGCCGAAGACCATCACGACGACGTGGACGAGAACATCTCGCTCCCCGAAGGCGTAACCGAGCCTGACGCCGAGACCGACACGCAGGACATGGAAGGCGCCAGCCATATCGAGCAGGCACCGGCCAATACCGAGCCTGTCGAGTCGATCGGTGGTGCCGATGCGCTTGAAGAAGTGCCCGAGCGTCGCCGCTCGAGCCAGAGCCGTCGCCACTACAAGATCCAGGAAGTCATCAAGCGCCGCCAGGTCATGCTGGTGCAGGTGGTCAAGGAAGAGCGCGGCAATAAGGGCGCGGCTCTGACGACCTATCTGTCGCTGGCTGGCCGTTATTCGGTGCTGATGCCCAACACCGCTCGCGGTGGCGGCATTTCGCGCAAGATCACCAACGCTGCAGACCGCAAGCGCCTCAAGGAAATCACGTCCGATCTGGAAGTGCCGCAGGGCATGGGCGTCATTTTGCGCACGGCGGGTGCTTCGCGCACCAAGGCCGAGGTCAAGCGCGACTTTGAATATCTGATGCGCCTCTGGGAGAGCGTGCGTGAGCTGACCCTCAAGTCGCAGGCACCATGCCTCGTCTATGAAGAAGGCTCGCTCATCAAGCGCACCATTCGCGATCTCTATAACAAGGACATCGACGAGGTTCAGGTCGCGGGCGACGACGCCTACCGCGAAGCCAAAGACTTCATGCGCATGATCATGCCGAGCCACGCCAAGAACGTGCAGCTCTACAAGGAAGATCAGCCGCTGTTCTCCAAGTATGGCATCGAAGCCCAGCTTGATTCGATGTTCTCGCCGACGGTCACCCTGCCCTCTGGCGGCTATATCGTCATCAACCCGACCGAAGCCCTGGTTTCGATCGACGTGAACTCGGGCCGCTCCACCAAGGAGCACAATATCGAGGACACCGCGCTCCAGACCAATCTGGAAGCGGCCGAAGAAGTGTCGCGTCAGCTCCGCCTGCGCGATCTGGCCGGCCTGATCGTCATCGACTTCATCGACATGATGGAGAACCGTTCCAACCGGGCCGTCGAGCGCAAGCTCAAGGATTGCCTCAAGGACGACCGTGCCCGCATCCAGGTTGGCCGCATCAGCCATTTCGGCCTGATGGAAATGAGCCGTCAGCGTATCCGCTTCGGCGTTGTCGAAAGCTCGACCCACAAGTGCCCGATCTGCGATGGCACGGGTCTCGTGCGTTCGGTCGAGTCGCTGGCGCTGATGATCATGCGTCACATCGAAGATCACGTGCTGCGCCGTCAGGGCCAGTCGATCAACGTCCGCGTGCCGGTCGATGTTGCGCTCTATATCCTCAACTTCAAGCGCGAGACTCTGACTGCTCTCGAAATCCGCAATCAGCTGTCGATCACCATCACGGCTGACGGCAAGCTGACCGGTAACCAGTTCGCGATCGAAAAGGGCGAAGCCCGCGTCATCGCTTATGCCGAACAGCGCGCGACCGAACATGTTCGTGTCGATAGCGCCGTGATCGAAGACGACGCAGACGACGATATCATCGACGAAGTCGAGGACGAAGAAGCCGAGGCAGAAGCCCGTCCGGCTGCTGCCGCCGCCGAAGCTGGTGAAGGCGAAGGCCGTCGTCGTCGTCGTCGCCGCCGTCGTGGCGGTGCCGATCGCGAAGAGAATGGTCAGCGTCCACAGCAGCAGCGCGCCGCACAGGCACCAAGCGTTGAAGCGGAAGCCGTGGCTGACGACGAAGACGCCGAAGGCGACCACGAGGAAGCAACCGTCGGCGCCAACGGCGAGGCCCGTTCCGATGACGAGCCACGCAAGCGCCGCCGTCGTGGCCGCCGTGGTGGTCGCCGCAATCGTCGTGAAGGCGAAGAAGGTGCAGAACGCGCTCCATCGCCAGCTGGCGAAGAGGGCCTGACAGCTTCGGAAACCGAAGCTGTTGCCGGCGAACTGCTGGCTCAGGACGACATCGTCGCTGCCGAAACGGCTCCAGTGGAAGCGGCAGCTGAAGCTGCTGCCGCAGCCGCCGAAAAGCCAAAGCGCAAGCCACGGGCTCGCAAGCCAAAGGCTGAAACGGCGGAAGCCGCGCCAGCTGAAGCTGCAGCACCGGCCGAAGTAGCGGCCCCGGTGGAAGCTGAGGCGGAAGCTCCTGCTGCCGCCGAAAAGCCAAAGCGCAAGCCACGGGCCCGCAAGCCAAAGGCTGAGACGGAGGAAGCCGCGCCAGCTGTGTCGGTTGCCGAAGCGGCGCCTGTCGCTGAAGCGGCCCCTGCTCCAGCGCCAGAGGCACCCGTTGCAGCACCAGCTGCAGCTGAGGTTGCCGAAGAGGCTCCAAAGTCGCGTCGCGTCAAAAAGGAACTGCCCGCCGAAGGCGTCGTGGTGTCCTCCAGCGCGCCAAAGGCTGAAGTCGAAGGCGATGCCGAAGAGCAGCCCAAGAAAAAAGCCGGTTGGTGGCAGCGCCGCCTCGGTCTTGGCTAGAAATAACAAAGGCGGCCTTCGGGCCGCCTTTTCTCTTTTTGAGCGCCCATGTCTCGCACCAACCGACTGCTCGATCTGCTGCAATTGCTGCGCAACCGGACGACACCGGTGACCGGGCCTGACCTTGCAGCCGAACTCGGCATTTCCATCCGCACGCTCTATCGCGATATCGCCACGCTACAGGCGCAAGGCGCGGACGTCGTTGGCGAGCCGGGCCTTGGTTATGTGCTGCGCCCCGGCTTTACCCTGCCGCCCCTGATGTTCTCGGCTGACGAAATCGAAGCCATCGTGCTAGGCTCGCGCTGGGTCGCGGCGCGTGCCGATGACAGCCGGTTGAGCCAATCGGCCAAGCAGGCGCTGAGCAAGATCACCGCCGTGCTGCCCAAGGATTTGCGCGAGCGGGCCGAGGCGACCAATCTGCTGGTCGCGCGGATGGGACCGCCACCAGCCAGCGTCGACGCCGGATTGATCCGCCTCGCCGTCCGCGATGAGCGCAAGCTGATCATCACCTATGCCGACCTTGATGGCCGCGAAACGGAAAGGACGATCTGGCCGTTCCTGATCGGCTTTTTCGAGCAGGCGCGGATTGTTGGCGGCTGGTGCGAGTTACGGCAGGATTTTCGCCATTTCCGCATCGATCGCATCACGAGGCTTGAGACGACCGAGATTCGCTATCCGCGTCGCCGTGCGGAAATGCTCAAGGCCTGGCGAGCGCAGAACAACATTTCGCCCCCGACCTGACAGCCACTGCCGGAAACTGACACCCCATTGGCGCATGGTCTCTCCATCAAAGGAGACCACCATGCGTATTCTCAATTACCTTCTGCTGTCCGTCGCCGACCCCGCTCGTAGCGAGGCATTCTACTCTAACCTCTTGGGCATCAAGCCGGTCGAAAACAGCCCATCCTTCGTGCTCTATGTGCTGCCCAATGGCATCCGACTGGGGCTGTGGATCAGGGGCGAAATCGAGCCGGCACCGCGCGATGCCGGCGGCCTCGAAATTGGCTTCAGCGAAGACAATGACGCCGCGGTTACGGCAACCTACGAGGACTGGAGCGCCAAGGGCGCAACCATCCTGCAGTCGCCCACGCGAATGGACTTTGGCTTCACCTTTACCGCCGAAGACCCTGACGGGCATCGCCTGCGCGTTTTTGCCGTCGCCGCCAATCCGCGCTGATCTGGACTACTTGAGAAAGCCACGCATCCGTTCGAGGGCGAGTTCAATCTGCTCGCGCTTGCCGGCATAGGAGAAGCGGACATAGCGGTTGCCGCCGGCCCGGTCGAAATCGATCCCCGGCGTCACCGCAACACCCGCTTCGTCCAGCAGCGTTTCGCAAAAGCTCAGCGAGTCGTTGGAGAATGAACTGATGCCCGCATAGGCATAGAACGCGCCGTCCGACGGGGTGCCGATGTCAAAGCCAAGCGCGTGGAGGCCATCATTGAGCAGCACGCGATTGGCGGCGTAGCCCGCCTTTTGTTCCTCCGCATAATCGCGCTCACCGAGCGCCACCGTGGCCGCGATCTGGCTCAACGTTGGCGCCGAGATGAAAAGGTTTTGCTGCAGGATTTCGGCGCGCCGGATCAAATCGTCCGGCAACACCATCCAGCCGATGCGCCAGCCGGTCATGCAATAGTATTTGGAAAAGCTGTTGATGATGATGGCGTCGCGGGTCAGCTCCAGCGCGCTGACCGATGGGCCTCGATAGTCGAGCCCATGGTAGATTTCATCCGAGATCAGCCGCACGCCGAGGCGCTTGCAGGTATCGACGATGTCCTGCAGCCCTGCCCGGTCGACCGCGGCGCCCGTCGGGTTTGCCGGGCTGGCAAACAGCAATCCATCGAATGGCTGGTCGGCATGGGCGGCGGCAATATCGGCGCCGGTCAGACGCCAGCCATTGGCGGCGGTCAGCGGAATTTCGGCGATGCCGAAGCCAAGGCCCAGCAGCGTGTTCACATAGGCCGGATAACCGGGTCGCGTGATGGCTATGCGCGCGCCGGGGCGGAATGCGGTGTGGAATGCAATGATGAAGCCGGCCGACGAACCCATGGTGCACAGGATCGAGTCGGGATCGACGCTGACCGCGTGCTGCTCGGCATAGTATTTCGCCAGTCCGTCGCGCAGTTCGTGCAGTCCCTTGGCATTGGTATAGCCCTGCGCCTGCGGCAAAGCCCTGGCGACCGCCTCGATCACGCGTGGCGCGGGTGGAGAGCCGGGCTCACCCACCTCGAGGTGGCACACCGTCCGCCCGGTTGCCTCAATGGCCTTGGCGCGCTTGAGGATTTCCATGGCATGAAATGGCATCAAGCCGTCGGCAGGCTGGTCGGTCATGGGCGGTTCCTTGCTACCCATGGGGCCTAGCCCGTTCTGCGGCGTGCCTCAACAACAATTGATGGCTTGGGTAAGACGCCCGACACTCCTGGGTGCCAATGTGGTTGCTGCTCTGCTAGAAGCAGCACAACGAAATATTGCGGGAGCCTCCGGTCCATGTCGCGCGTCACTTTTGCCCTTGTTGCCCTGGTGGGCGTTTTGGCCGGGGCCTTGGGCTATTCGGTGGTCAACAAGCCCGCGCCGCAGACCGATACCGCTGCCGTTCAGGTGATGATCGACCAGGCCATCGCTTCCTATGACGCGACCCGCAAGCCAACCGAATCGACGCCAGCGGTTGCCGCGATCGATGCCGACACGATCAACCCGCTGATCGAATCCTACCTGATGAGCGATCCAAAAATCCTGCAGCGCATGTCCGTTGCGCTCGATTCGACCCTGCAGGCCGAATCCCGCGCCAGCTCCAAGACGGCAATCGCCGCCATGCAGGACAAGATCTTCAACGCACCCGGCCAGATCGTCATTGGCAACCCGGATGGCGACGTCACGCTGGTCGAGTTCTTTGACTACAATTGCGGTTATTGCCGCGCTGCTGTGCCAGACATGGCGGCCCTCTTGGCCGAAGACCCGAACCTGCGCGTCATCCTCAAGGAATTCCCGATCCTCTCCAACGAATCAATCGATGCGGCCCGCGTGGCCGTGCTGGTTGGCGACGCAGATGTGGACTACTGGACCTTCCACGAAGCCCTGTTCACCAGCCGTGGCCAGGTCGACAAGCAGGTGGCCCTCGCCGCCGCTGCCGATCTGGGCCTGAGCCCGGTGTCGATCGAACTCGATATGGGCAGCGAAGCCGTCTCGAAGTCGATCCAGACCTCCTACGAGATCGCCCGCGCGCTCAACATCACCGGCACCCCGACCTATATCATCGGTAACGAGATCATTCCCGGTGCCATTGGCGCCGACGAGCTGCGCAGCCGCATTGCCAATATGCGGGCTTGTGGAGAGACCCAATGCAAGGGCTAAGGCCCAAATTCTGCCGTGTTTTTTGCCTTTTCGGTGCATTTCGTATAACCGCTCTTGCGCTGTCCCAAAGCGCCGGTGCAAAAGGCAAAAATAATGGCTAAGCGCGTTCTTGTCCTCAATGGCCCGAACCTCAACCTGCTCGGAACTCGCGAGCCGGGAATCTATGGTTCGGAGACACTCAAAGACGTCGAAAATCTGTGCAAGCAGGTCGGCGACGAATTGGGGCTGAGCGTCGATTTCCGGCAGTCCAATCATGAGGGTGAGCTGATCACCTGGATCCATGAAGCGCGTGAAACCGCCGATGCCATCATCATCAATCCGGCCGGTTACTCGCACACTTCGGTGGCGATCCCCGATGCCCTCAAGGGCGTGGGCCTGCCGGTTGCCGAAGTGCACATTTCCAACATCCATCAGCGCGAAGCCTTCCGGCACCATTCCTATGTGTCGGCCGTCGCCTTTGGCGTCATTTGCGGCTTTGGCGTCACCGGGTATAGACTGGCGCTCATAGCGCTCGCCGATAAACTGAAATAACGATCAACGCGTTTAGCGCGGGAGACCGACAAGAATGACCAAGTCATCGCAAGTGGATCAGGACCTGATCCGGACCATTGCCGAGCTGCTCAACAAGGAAAATCTCGCTGAAATCGAGATCGAGCAGGAGGACTTCCGGGTCCGCGTCACCCGCTCATACGCCAATGAAGGCGTGACCTATGCGGCGCCTCCGCCGCAGTATTATGCGCCAGGCCCAGCCGCTGCCGCGCCAGCTTCGATCGCGCCTGCTGGCTCGGTTCCTGTAGCTGCCCCTGCCGCAGCCGAAGACCTCGCGTCGAACCCAGGCACGCTGACCTCGCCAATGGTTGGCACTGCCTACCGTTCGCCAGAGCCAGGCAAGCCAACCTTTGCCGAAGTTGGCACCAAGGTCACCGAGGGCCAGACGCTGCTGATCATTGAAGCCATGAAGACCATGAACCAGATCCCGGCGCATCGCTCCGGCACCGTCACGCGCATTCTCGTTCAGGATGCACAGCCGGTGGAATACGGCGAGCCGCTCGTCGTCATCGAGTAAGGGGGACTTCATGTTCCAAAAGGTCCTCATCGCCAATCGCGGCGAAATCGCTCTGCGCATCCTGCGCGCCTGCAAGGAACTGGGTATCCAGACCGTTGCGGTGCATTCGACGGCCGACGCCAATGCCATGCATGTGCGCCTCGCCGACGAAAGCGTCTGCATTGGTCCGCCAGCCGCCAAGGACAGCTATCTCAACATTCCGTCGATCATGGCGGCCTGCGAGATCACTGGCGCCGATGCGGTACATCCCGGTTACGGGTTCCTGTCGGAAAACGCCCGTTTCGCCAAGATTTTGACCGAGCACAAGGTGACCTTTATCGGTCCCTCGTCGCACCATATCGAAATTATGGGCGACAAGATCACGGCAAAGAAGACCGCCGTCGAGCTTGGTATTCCGGTCGTTCCCGGCTCTGTCGGCGCCGTTGAAAGCGACGAAGACGCGATCAAGACCGCCCGCGAAATCGGCTATCCGGTTCTGATCAAGGCAACCGCCGGTGGTGGTGGTCGCGGCATGAAGGTCGCCAAGACCGAAGCCGACGTTCTCGAAGCCTGGTCGACCGCGCGCACCGAAGCCAAGGCCGCCTTTGGCAACGATTCCGTCTATATGGAAAAGTACCTCGGCAAGCCGCGCCATATCGAAGTGCAGGTGCTTGGCGATGGCCAGGGCAATGCCGTGCATCTTGGTGTGCGTGACTGCTCGCTGCAGCGTCGTCACCAGAAGGTTTGGGAAGAGGCCGGTGGCCCCACCATCAAGCCGGAAGAGCGCGACAAGATCGGCGAGATCTGCGCCGCCGCGATGCGCAAGCTGAAGTATTCGGGAGCTGGCACGATCGAGTTCCTGTACGAGAATGGCGAGTTTTATTTCATCGAAATGAACACCCGTCTGCAGGTGGAGCATCCGGTTACGGAACGCATCACCGGCATCG
The DNA here is from genome assembly GCF_040546815.1 of Devosia sp. 2618. Taxonomy (NCBI): domain Bacteria; kingdom Pseudomonadati; phylum Pseudomonadota; class Alphaproteobacteria; order Hyphomicrobiales; family Devosiaceae; genus Devosia; species Devosia sp. 2618. The sequence continues at coordinate 1,364,975 of NZ_JBEPOO010000001.1, read as the reverse complement.
ACATCGTCTACGAACAGATTCGTGTCGCTTCGGGCGAGAAGCTGTCGATGCGTCAGTCCGATGTGAGCTTTTATGGCCATGCCATCGAAGTGCGTATCAATGCTGAAGACCCACAGACCTTCGCACCATCGCCGGGCACGATCACCTTCTACCACCCCGCTGGTGGCGTTGGTGTGCGCGTCGATTCTGCTGTCTATCAGGGCTACAAGATCCCGCCCTATTACGACTCGCTGATCGGCAAGCTGATCGTTTACGGTCGTACCCGTGAGGAATGCCTGCAGCGTCTGCGCCGCGCGATCGACGAATTCGTCATCGACGGTATCAAGACCACCCTGCCGCTGTTCCAGCGTCTGATCCGCGAGCCAGACGTTCTGGCCGGAAATTACGACATTCACTGGCTCGAAAAATACCTGGCCGAGAACAAGGTCTGATTGAAGGCTCATCATGGGTGTCGCAGCAGACCTCATGGTGAGCCCGTCGAACCACGAGGTCGTGCCCGCATGGTGCCACGACCTCGCCCTTCGACAAGCTCAGGATGAGGTCTACTGATGGCCCGCCGACAAGACCCCTTCGATGTCGACATCACCCCCGAGCTGATCGTTCGCGCCTATCGCGCCGGCATTTTCCCGATGGCCGAAGACGCGACGGACGAGGACATATTCTGGGTTAGCCCGGAAATGCGCGGCATCATCCCGCTCGATGGCTTTCACCTCTCGACCAGCCTGCGCAAGGCGATCCGCAAGACGGGTTTTACCGTCAAGGTTGACAGCGATTTCGCAGCGACCATCGAGGGCTGCGCCACCGTCGGGCAGGACCGCGACAACACCTGGATCAACCGCACCATTCGCTCCGTCTATGGCGAACTGTTCCGTCGGGGCGTCGCACACACGGTGGAAGTATGGGACGGCCGGGATCTGGTCGGTGGCCTCTATGGCCTCGCCATCGGCGGCGCCTTCTTTGGCGAGTCGATGTTTCATCGCCGCACCAATGCCAGCAAGATGGCGATGGCGCATCTGGTCGACCGCCTTAATGCCGGCGGCTATGTGCTGCTCGACACCCAGTTTGTGACCGACCACCTGGCGTCACTGGGCGGCACGGAAATTCCGCGCGAGGACTATGAGGAGCGCCTCGCCGAGGCCCTGCAGCACAAGGGCGACTGGTGGGCCTGGGACCGCGCTAATCTCTGAGCCCGTTGCTGCTCCAAAGAGCGATCATTCCCGGAAAACGATAGGGCCAATCTGCCCTGCCCGCAGTTTAGCGCGCCTCGGGTGGCGGAACGTCGGTGCTGGTTTTGCACTCGACCAGCCATACGTCATAGATGGCGTGGTCGACAGCGTTCAGCGCCGGACTATCGGCAAACATCCAGCCGGTGAAAATGCGCTTGGAAACGCCGGTCAGGCTGCGCTGGTCAACTTCAAGGAAGGCCGAAACGCGCTGCGCTTCGGTGTCCGGGCGGTCGTAGCAGGCGCGTGGCGTGATCTCGAGCGCGCCGAACAGCACTGTCTCGTCGATATAGACGTCAAAGCGCGTGATGCGGCCCGTGATCTTGTCGAGGCCGGCAAAGGTCGCGACGGGATTGGCAATGGGCTGGGCAGCGGCGGGCAGAGGCAGACCTGCGAGCGCCACCATGGGCACCAGCATTGTCAGCACACGCAAACCTGTTGAATCGCTAAGGCGCAAGGCGCCGCAGTCCCTATTCAGGCGACCAGGCGTCGTAGTCGCCGGTCACGCGAGGACGCTCGCCCTTGTTGAGCAGGCTGCCGTCTGGACGGTAGGCGGCGGCGGTGCCGGTCAGATTGGGCTCGTGCGGCTTTTCCCAGGCGTGCGGAACGTATTTGTCCTGCGACGGCACGATGTCGGTGCGGTGATGCATCCAGCCATGCCAGCCGGGCGGGATCTTGGACGCATCGGCATAGCCGACATAGGTCACGTAGCGGCGGTCGGCCTTGGTGTCCTGATAGTAGCGATTGCCGAATTCGTCGCTGCCGACATATTTGCCGAAGCGCTTGATCCACAGCCGCGTTCCCCACGTCTGCCCGCCCCACCAGGAGAAGATTTCACTGAGGAACTGCTTGATACCGGATTTGGCCAATTGTCGATTCCGCCGTCGAGATATTCGAGTTGCGCCGGTGTACCATGGGTGGTCCACGCAGCCTAGTGTTTGGCGGTGAATTTACCGCGCCTTCAACCCAGCCATGAGCGCACTGCCACCGAGGCTGTTCGGCGACATATGCACAGCAGCACGACTCATAGTGGCCCGCTCATCTCAGACACAACATCTAGGGGTTGTGTGCTGCCGTCATCTTCGAGACAGCCATCACCCAAATATGGAGCACCTGCCCCGCCGATGGGCTCAAACGCGCAATAACCCTTGATCTGCCGTGGTCAGGCTGGCGCGAAGCCGTGGTGTGTTCGCACACAACCAACCCACAAGTGGTGGTGTCCATTTGTAGGCGACGGTTTTATGGCAAAATTTCTGCGCTTGACACCATTCCGGGCCGGCGATTCTACGCGCAACATTCATCGTAAACGCGCGATTAACACCCATCGCAAAGAGGCGATCATCAAGGATTTCCGTGGTGTTAGCGGCGCTTCCTCAGTGCGGATTTAGCTTGCCGGTAGGGCTTGGAAAAAGCGTCAAATCACTTGCTCAAGCCCTGTGTTTTCCTTGCACTTTGTCCCCGTAATCCACATATTACCCCTACTAGCTGTTGTCGCATCATCGTCACGAACCACTAGACCTTGTGATTTCTGTCGTTGACGCTGGCTTTGAATCGGCAGAATGTTTTCGACGGTCCGGTACACATGCTGTTACGGACAAGTCCTCGGCAAGAGTGCAGGCAATCAGACCAGCACCACAGTCTTGGCACAGGCAATTTCGCGGGTCCGCCAAACGGGCCCGGTTGGTGAAGCGTCAACACAGATTTGGATGAGAGGCCGGATTTCGGCTCGCGAGCATGTGTGTGCTCGTTACATTGGGGATTACGACGACAATGCGCATCGAACGCCGGTTTACCACCGCCAATCAGGACCGTTACGGCTCCCTCGAATTCCGCTCTGCCACGAGCGAGATTCGCAACCCCGATGGCTCGGTGGTGTTCAAGCTCGAAGACATCGCAATCCCCTCGACCTGGAGCCAGGTCGCGGCTGACATCATTGCACAAAAGTATTTCCGCAAGGCTGGCGTCGCCAAGGCCTTGAAGAAAGTCGAAGAAAACTCCGTGCCGTCCTGGCTGTGGCGCTCCGTCCCCGACGAAGCTGCGCTCGCCAAGCTGCCCGAAGCCGAACGCTATGGTTCGGAAATGGACTCGCGCCAGGTGTTCGATCGCCTGGCCGGCACCTGGACCTATTGGGGCTGGAAGGGCGGCTATTTCGATAGCGAAGAGGACGCACGCACGTTCTTTGACGAACTCGCCTATATGCTGGCCACCCAGCGCGTCGCGCCAAACAGCCCACAGTGGTTCAACACCGGTCTGTTCTGGGCCTATGGCATCGATGGCCCCGGCCAGGGGCACTTCTATGTGGACCCCTTCACCCACAAGCTGGTCTCGTCCAAGAGCTCCTATGAGCACCCACAGCCACACGCCTGCTTCATCCAGTCGGTCAATGACGACCTGGTCAATGAAAACGGAATCATGGACCTCTGGGTCCGCGAAGCGCGCCTGTTCAAATATGGTTCGGGCACCGGCACCAATTTCTCGGCTCTGCGCGGTTCGGGCGAAAAGCTTTCGGGCGGCGGCAAGTCTTCTGGCCTGATGAGCTTCCTCAAGATCGGCGATCGCGCTGCTGGCGCCATCAAGTCGGGCGGCACCACGCGTCGCGCCGCCAAGATGGTCGTGCTCGATATCGATCACCCAGATGTGGAAGAATACATCAACTGGAAGGTCAAGGAGGAGCAGAAGGTCGCCGCTCTCGTGACCGGCTCCAAGGTTGTCTCCAAGCACCTCAAGCTGATCATGAAGGCTGCCGTGAACTGCGAAGGTTCGGGCGACGATTGCTTTGACGTAGCCAAGAACCCCGCTCTCAAGCGCGAAGTGCGTGCTGCCAAGAAGGCGCTGGTTCCCGAGAACTACATCTACCGCGTCATCCAGTTCGCCAGGCAGGGCTACACCGATATCGAATTCCCGGTCTACGACACCGATTGGGATAGCGAAGCTTACCTGACCGTTTCCGGGCAGAATTCCAACAACTCGGTCCGCGTGACCGACGACTTCCTGCGCGCCGTTGAAGGCGACAGCGACTGGGATCTCAAGGCTCGCGCCACCGGCAAGGTCACCAAGACCCTCAAGGCCCGCGATTTGTGGGAACAGGTTGGTTACGCAGCATGGGCATCGGCTGATCCCGGCATCCAGTATCACACCACCATCAACGAGTGGCACACCTCGCCTGAAGCGGGCCCGATCAATGCATCGAACCCCTGCTCGGAATACATGTTCCTCGACGATACCGCCTGCAATCTGGCATCGGTGAACCTGCTGCCCTATCGCAACGAGGACGGCTCGTTCAACACGGCCGCCTATGAGCACACTGTCCGCCTGTGGACCATTGTGCTCGAAATCTCGGTGATGATGGCGCAGTTCCCGTCCAAGGCGATTGCCGAGCGCTCGTTCGAATATCGCACCCTGGGCATCGGCTACGCCAATATCGGCGGCTTCCTGATGACTTCGGGCATTCCTTATGACTCAGAGGCTGGCCGCGCCATTGCCGGTGCCGTCACCGCCATCATGACCGGCGTCAGCTATGCCACGTCCGCTGAAATGGCCAAGGAACTCGGCCCCTTCAAGGACTACAAGCGCAACGCCAAGCACATGCTGCGCGTCATCCGCAACCATCGCAACGCCGCCCACGGCAATGCGACCGGCTACGAAAACCTCTCGATCACGCCTGTTCCGCTGGACCATGCTTCGCTGATCGACGCGAACCTCAGCGAACGCGCCAAGATCGCCTGGGACAATGCCCTCGCGCTCGGCGAAAAGCACGGCTACCGTAACGCGCAGGTTTCCGTTATCGCGCCGACCGGCACGATCGGTCTGGTGATGGATTGTGACACCACCGGCATCGAGCCCGATTTCGCGCTGGTCAAGTTCAAGAAGCTCGCCGGTGGCGGTTACTTCAAGATCATCAACCGTGCGGCTCCTCCAGCCCTGCGCACCCTCGGCTACTCGGAATCCGACATTGCCGAAATGGAAGCCTATGCCGTCGGCCATGGCAACCTGAACCAGGCACCCGGCGTCAATCCGACAACGCTCAAGGCCAAGGGCTTCACTGACGAAAAGATCGCAGCCCTCAACGCCGCGACCGCTTCGGCCTTCGACATCAAGTTCATCTTCAACCAGTGGACGCTTGGTGCCGACTTCCTCAAGAGCCTGGGCGTCACCGACGAGCAGCTCAATGACTTCACCTTTGAGCTGCTGCCGTTCCTGGGCTTTTCGCGCAAGGACATCGACGCGGCCAACCTGCACGTCGTCGGTGCGATGACGCTCGAAGGCGCGCCGCACCTCAAGGATGAGCACCTGCCCGTGTTCGATTGCGCCACACCATGCGGCAAGATCGGCAAGCGTTACCTCTCGGTTGAATCGCATATCCTGATGATGGCTGCGGCCCAGCCCTTCATCTCGGGCGCGATCTCCAAGACCATCAACATGCCAAACGACGCCACCGTCGAAGAAGCCAAGGAAGCCTACATGCTGTCCTGGCGCCTGGCGCTCAAGGCCAACGCGCTCTATCGCGACGGCTCCAAGCTCAGCCAGCCGCTGAACTCTTCGGTTCTGGCTGCGGCTGACGAGGATGACGACGAAGACCACATCGAAAACCTCGTTGCGATGAACGCCGATGCCCGTATCCCGCTCATCGCCGAAAAGATCGTCGAGCGGATCGTTGAGCGCGAAATCGAAGTGCGCAACCGCGAAAAGATGCCAGACCGCCGCAAGGGCTATACCCAGAAGGCCGTCGTTGGTGGCCACAAGGTCTATGTCCACACCGGCGAATATGCCGACGGTCGCCTGGGCGAAATCTTCATCGACATGCACAAGGAAGGCGCCGCCTTCCGCGCGATGATGAACAACTTTGCCATCGCCATCTCGATTGGTCTGCAATATGGCGTGCCGCTGGACGAGTTCGTGGAGGCCTTCACCTTCACGCGCTTCGAGCCTGCCGGCATGGTCATGGGCAATGATCGCATCAAGAACGCGACGTCTATCCTCGACTACGTGTTCCGCGAACTGGCCGTTTCCTATCTCGACCGGGATGACCTTGCACACGTCAATCCCGACAGCCCGACTTCGCTCGGCAAGGGCGTTGCCGAAGAGCAGGCGCCGTCGCACGCTGCGAACAGCCCTGCCCCGGTGCCCGCCGAGCGCTTTGTCTCCCGCGGCATGACCCGCGGCCGCGTTGCCAACAAGTCGCTGATGATCGTCTCGGGCGACCACCAGTACAATCCTGTCCAGGCAATGCAGACCTCAACCGTGACCGCGCTGCGCACCGCCACGGCCCTCAAGCAGGAAACCCAGATCGCTCCGGCGGCCTTCGCTCCGGCCGAGCTCAACCCAATCCCGAGCCCGCCCACCCAGAAGGACCCAACCCTGCTCCGCGCCGAAGCCCAGATGAAGGGCTACACCGGCGACCAGTGCACCGAGTGCCACAACTTCACCATGGTCCGTAACGGCACCTGCCTGAAGTGCGACACCTGCGGCACGACGACAGGTTGCAGCTGAGTCAGGCTGCAAAATTTAGCAATGGCGGTCAACTCGAAGACGTTGTTCGTTCTGGGAGCCGGTGCCAGTAAGGAGATCGGCTTCCCAACCGGTGCCGAGCTGAAGCACAAGCTAGCGGCCCGCCTTAACATTCGATTTCCTGACGGCTGGACCCAGTCGTCAGGAGACCCAGCTATAACTGATGCTTTGCGGTCAGTTGTCGAAGGCCCTAAAGGCCGTGGGGGCGATATAAACCGCTACCTCGATAAAACGCGGCGGATGGTAGCGGCGTTACCGTTGGCGCTTTCCATAGACAATTACATCGACGCGCAGGAGGATGACGATATTGCTTTCCTAGGAAAGCTAGCGGTCGTCCGAGAAATTGCCGAATGCGAGAAAAATAGCGCCATATACTTCAAGGAAGTAAGCGACGTTCCAGCCATGCTTGGAAGAGTGACCTCAACTCACTATCACGGCCTATTTCAGCTACTTACTGAGGGACTACGCAAGAGCAATGTCGAAGATATATTTGAGAATGTCTCATTCATATCCTTCAATTACGATCGCTCTCTTGAATGGTACCTTCAACACGCGATTCAGAATTTTTTCTCGCTTGATGATAGTCGGACAAAAGAAGTTATGTCTCGCCTTCAAGTAATACACCCATATGGAACGATAGGAAGCTTGCCAGCTGTTGCTCGCCAAAATAATGCAGTGCGGTTTGGGATTTCGGGGCGCGATGACTATGTCGACTTGGCGAAAGGCATTCGCACATTCACCGAGCAGATAAGCGACGAAGCACTTTCACTAGCTATAGACATAGAAGTGAAATCTGCGGTGCGGATGGTTTTTCTCGGCTTCGGCTATCACGACATCAACATGCAAACCTTGGCAACGACGGGAAAAACGAACCTGAGGCAAGTCATAGGAACCGCCTATGGTTTCTCAGAATCAGACATTGACACAATTAAGAGTTCCGTCGTCGCCAGCTTTTCCAGCGTAGCGTCAAACCCTACTTTCTATTCTAGCGAGAGGGTATCACTTCGTTCCGACCTCAAATGCGCTGCAATATTTGACGAGTACGGACGCACACTCAGACAGTAGCCCCAGATACTGGAACGCGCGACGTACCGTGTCTAAATCGCTGGGTCTAGGAAATCGAACATCACACATGCATTGCAGATTTTCTGCGTTCTCGTTCGACGGACACCCATTAAAAACACCGCCCCAAAGGAGCGGTGTTTTTCATTTTGGATGACCTGCAAGCCTAGTTTTGCTGGGGCGTCAGGAAGGTGTCGATGATGTAGTTCCAGCTGGCATTGTAACGCTGGAATTCGTCTTGGCAGCGCAGGACGCGGCGGGTTGGGAGGACGTTGAGTTCGTCGGTCTTTGACAGCCAGTCGTCGAACAAGCGATCATTGTCTGGTATCCCGCGTGACGAAGCCGTCGCTCTGGATTAGTCTCTCCCGGCTAACGACTGCCAGGAGCTTTTGCCATGCCGCGCTTCCTCGCCGTTTACACTATGCGTCACGAAGACTTTGATCGTTTCCGCGCCATGCCCAAGGCTGAGCAGGACGCTGTGGATGCTTTGGGCGTCCAGCAATGGGCGGCATGGGAAGAGCGCCATGCCGGGTCGATCCTCGACAAGGGCGGCATGGTCGGCAAAACAATGCGGGTGAAGCGGGATGGCATTGCCAGCGCCAGCAACGCGCTGTGTGGCTATCTCGTCGTCGAAGCCGCGACCATCGAAGATGCCGCCCGGATTTTCGAGACCCATCCCCACATCACCACCTTCCCCGGCGATGGGGTGGACATCATGCCCATCGTAACCGACCCCGCGCCCTGACGAAGGGCGGCGACGCTAGTCGATCGCCTCGACGCCTTCCTGCCGCCGCCGTTCCACCATGTCCTTCATCGCCTGCAGCTGTTCGGCCGGATGACCCACCCAGCTCTCCACCTCGCCAATCACTCGTACCGGCTGCTGCGAGCGATAGGATTTTGTCGGATTACCGGGAAACTTCTTATCCGTCAGGTTCGGATCGTCGACATGCGGCCCGGTGGGTTCAACGATATAAATCCGCTGCGCCCCATCGCCGAGCGCCAGCTCGGCACCCCAGACAGCCGCTTCCAGCGTCGCCGCGAAATAGACCCACGACGCCCTGTTCCCCTTGCCATAGTTGGACCTAAAACCGGGCGAGATCAGATCGCCGATACCGAACGCGGCGCGCGTGCCGTGATAGAAAGGCCCGCTAATACCCTCAGCTGTGGCCGCCATGCGTCTCTCCCTTCGAACGAAGACAGGCGATCATAGACTCAGAAGCCGGGCTTGAAACAAGCCCATCGCGCTCCCTAGATCAGAGGTAGCAGGTGCACATGGGCACCTTGATTGTTCCATGATGTTTCCAGTTGAACCCTCAAGGCTCGCGCAGGCTTTCGTCTAGCCCCCGGATCAGGGGGTAGAGGAAGTAGGAGATGATGCTTCTTTCGCCGGCGTGGATTTCGGCGGAGACGGTCATGCCTGGCAGGAGGCGGAAGGTTGTGGGGACGCTTTTGAGCTGGTCTTGGCCCAGGGCAATGCGGATTTTGTAGAAGGCGGCGCCGCCGGCGGGATCGGCGCCGGCCGGTTTGGCGAAGGAGTTTTCGCTGATGGAAACGACTTTGCCGTCAATCGTGCCGTGTTCCTGAAACGGAAATGCGTCGAACTTGACCCGGGCAGCATCGCCAGCGGCCAGATGGCCGATATCGTTGCTGGCGACCGTTACTTCGACTTCCAGCGGCACGTTGAGCGGCACCAGCGTGATCAGCGGCTCGGCGGGCTGCACGACCGAGGACACCGAACGCTCGGCGACTTCGAGCACGGCGGCGTCAGCGGGCGCGATCAGTTGTGACATCGAGGTCCGCAAGTCCACCTTGCGCAGCTCTTCGCTGGCGCCGGCCTGCTTGTCTTCGAGGTCGACCAGCGCCTCCATGGCGAGACGCCGATAGTCCTCGATATAGTTCTGCCGCTCGGCCTGCACCTGTTCCAGTTGCTGGACGGCCTCGGCATATTGGCCGTTGACCTGCGCCAGCGTCACCTGCAGATCAAGGCTGAGGTCGCGGCTTTGCATGAAGGTCAGCTTGGACACATTGCCGGTATCGGCGAGTGTGGCGTGCATGGTCTGGATTTCCTGCAGGCCCTCCAGCCGCTGTTCCAGCTTGGCCTCCTGCGCCTTGGCAGCTGCCATCGTGGCATTGCCGTGCCCGATCTGGGCGTCATAGTCGTCGAGCTTGGCTTGGTAGGCGGCGAGGCGCTGCGCTGCCAACTGCCCCTGCATCAAGGCTTCGGCTGACGCATTTGGCGGCGGCGTATAGGCCGTGCCGGCGAGCTCGGCTTTGATCCGATCGATCTGCGCCTCGAATCCCGTCAATTTGGCCTGCAATTGCCCCGTGTCGGAAGACGCAAAAGTCGGGTCGAGTGTTGCCAGCAATTGTCCCTTATGGACGATGTCGCCGGATTTAACCTCGATGGTGCGGATAATTGACGTTTCAAAGGGCTGCATGACCAGCGTTGGCTGGCTGGTGGTTAGCTTGCCCGGCGCCACGACAATTTCGTCGATCTGCGAAACACTTGCCCAGTAGATGCCGCATCCGATCGCGAGGGCCACGAGGTAGAGCGTCATGCGGGCGGTAACGGGCGGTTTGCGCTCCTCCAGCGCGATGGCGTCGGTCTGGAAATCCATGACGGCGGGTTGCTTGACCGAGGAGACGAGCTTCAGATCAGGCTTGTTCGGCGGCTTGACCAGCCTTGGACGCCTCTGAGCGACACTCATCCTGCGAGCTTCATCTGCTGGTTCCACAGATGTCGGTAAGTCGTGCAACGCGATACCAATTGGCTATGCGGCCCGACATCGACCAGACGGCCGCGATCGATCACCAGAATGGCGTCGGCATCGGTCAGCATGGAGAGGCGATGCGAGACGATGATTACCGTTCGTCCGGCCGCGATGCCCTTGATGCTGCGTTTGACGATGGCTTCGCTTTCTGGATCGAGCGCACTGGTGGCTTCGTCGAGGATCAGGATTTTCGGATTGGTGACGAGGGCCCGCGCAATCGACAGGCGCTGGCGCTGGCCGCCGGAGAGGTTCTCGGCCCCCTCCTCTATCAGCGTGTCATAGCCGCGCTGCATCTGCTCGATGAACTCCACGGCGCCCGCCAGTTTGGCCGCCTCGACCACTTCTTCAAACGTGGCGTCCGGCTTGGCCGCGGAGATGTTCTCGCGCACCGTGCCGCGAAACAGGAAATTGTCCTGCAGCACGACGCCGACGCTGCGGCGCAGGTGGTTGAGATCGAGTTCGCGCAGGTCATGCCCGCCGATGCGGATCAGACCCTGCTGGATCGGGTACAGCCCCTGGATCAGCCGGGTCACCGTGCTTTTGCCCGAGCCGCTGCGGCCCACCACGCCCATGATGGAGCCATCGGGCACGGTGAAACTGATTTCGTTGAGCGCGAATGGCCCGTCCGAGCGATAGCGGAACGCCACGTTCTCGAAGTCGATATTGCCCACCAGTTCGGGGCGCAGGCCTTCGGTACGGTCAGAGCGCTCGACCTTCTGGTTCATCACCTCGCCCAGCATGCGCACCGACAGCGCCACTTCCTGATATTCGTGCACCATGGTGACGATCTGCACCAGCGGCCCCGAGACGCGCCCGGCCAGCATGTTGAACGCGATCAGCGCACCGACCGTCATGCTGCCGTCAAACACATGCAGCGCGCCGACACCGATAATGGCCACGCCCATCAGTTTTTCGAGCAGCCCCGTAACCGCCTGTGCGGTGATCGAGATGGTTTCCACCTTGAAGCGCGTGTTGATGGTCTGGGCGGAGCGATCGTCCCAGACGCGGCGCTGCTGCGGTTCCATCGCCAGCGACTTGAGCGTGCGGATGCCGTGGACGGTCTCGACCAGCAGGCCCTGACGCGCGCCCTCGGCTGCATAGAGCGCCGCCAGCCGCTTGCGGAAGGGCGCGATCAACGAGGCGACGACCACCCCGATCAGCGCACTAAAGCCCAGCACGATCATCGACAGCGTCGGGCTATAGAGAAACAGCACCGGCACAAAAACGAACAGCGACATCGCGTCGAGCAGGGTCAGAAACAGCCTGCCGGTCAGAAACTCGCGGATGCGGCTCGATTGCTGCATGTGCTTGACCAGCACACCCGCCGAGGCCTGCTCGAAAAAGGTGATCGGCAGATCCAGCAGATGCCGGAATGTCTTGGTCGCAACACGGATATCGATCCGGTTGGTGGCATAGATCAGCAGATAGCGCCGTAGAAAAACGAACACCGCCTCAAACAACAGCGACACGCAAACGCCGATGGCCAGCACCGACAGCGTGGCATAGCTCTGGTGTACCAGCACCTTGTCGATCACCAGCTGGAAAAACATCGGCGTCGCCAGCCCGAGCGCATAGAGAAACAGCGCCGCCACCGCGACATCACCAAACAGGCGACCCTGATGCATGATTTCGGGCACGAACCAGCGGAAGCCGAACGGCTGTTCCGGATCGGCAATGGCATAGCTGCGCTTGGCCAGCAGCAGGTCGCCGTTCCAGTGCTTGGCAAACTGCTCGAGCTGGACCGTGATCAGTCCACCGGGCACCTCGGCCAGCGGATCGAACAGGCGCAGGACAACCGCGCCGGCCTCGTCCTTGCCTGCTCCCAGCACCGTGATCCAGTTGCCGTTCTGTAGCCGGGCCAGCGCCGGATAGGCCTGCCCCAGGCGCAGAATAGCCGCAGGTTTCAACCTGGTCCGGCGCGCCTTGAGCCCTGCGTCGCGGGCCATGCGCAGCATGAGGTCGAACCCGACCCCCTCGTCGCGAATGGCATATTCGGCGATCAACCGTTCGGCGTCGCCATCAAAACCATGGTGTCGCAAGGTGGCCGCAAGACATTCCGGGCCGGTCTGAACTGGGGGCTGCATGATGGCGCGTGCGCCGCCTCTCAGGCAAAGTTGGGTGACGAATTGTGGTGGCCATTGCCATTGGTCTTGCCCTTGACCGGCACGACCACATCATCGGGCTCGTTGCGGCGAATGGCGCCCGCCTCGATCAGCCCGTTCATGGCCTTTTGCAGCACATCAAAACTGTTGGCGAAGCCTTCGAGCGACATGACGATGCGTTGGCGCAGCTCCGGCACAGGTTGGCCGGTGTCATCGCGCATGGTGGCCGACAGGCTCACCAGGTCGATGCGCACCACCGTTCCCGTCACGGTGATTTCTCCGATAGCGTCGGCGTAGAGTTCGCCTTGCATGATAGTTGTTCCCTGTTCTGATGCCGGCTCAGGACGCCAGCTGTCCGTTAAAGACCACGTCGACATAGTAGTTGGAGGCGTTGTAGCTGTTGGTCGGGAAGGCGCTGGCGCCGCCATAGGCATAAAGGCCGTTACCGCCGCTCGACGCGCTCGAAGGCGCCGTGAGCGGCCCCGAGGTGACGGGCGATGCGAAGCCGTTGGCGCTCGCCGAGTAATTGCCATTGCTGTGATAGGACACGATGTAGGTCGTGCCGGCCGTGATGGCGATTGGCGTCGCGAAGGACGCGGTCTGCCAGCCGCTTGCCGTTTCGTTCTGGAACGTCAGGGTGCCGAGTTTGACGCCCGCCGAACTCCACAGCGTCCCGGTATGGGTGCCGGTGTTCTGCGCGCCTTTGTAGAAGCGCACGCCGGTGATCGTGCCGGCCTGCGAGCTGGTGAACTTCATGCCCAGCTCGACCCCGTTCGGATCGTTGACCGTCGTTGTGGTCGGCACTGCCGTATTGGGAAACAGCGACGTTCCGGCGACCGGTGGCGCGACTGTCAGCCCCACATTTGCCGATGCCGTGCCCCCTCGCCCATCCGAGATCGCGTAGCTAAAGCTCGCAGCGCCGGAATAGTCGGTATTGGGCGTGAAGGTCACGATATTGGTCTGGGGGTTAAAGCTCACCGTGCCGTTCGTTGCCCCGCTGACGCCCGTCACCACCAGCGGATCGCCATTGGCGTCGGTGTCGTTGGCCAGCAGTGTAGCCACCGCGATCTGCAGCGGCGCGTTGCGCTGGGTGGTCAGGCCGCTGTCATTGTTGGCAACCGGCGCTGTATTGGCGCCTTGCTGGTAATAGACGTCGACCCAGTAATTGGTGGCATTGTAACTGCTGGTCGGCAGGACTGTGTTGGAGCCGTAGGTGAAGAGGCCATTGGTGCTGCCCGTAACGCTCTGCGGTGCGGTCAGCTGGCCATTGGTTGTAGCCGTGCCGAAATAGGCGCCGGTGGCCGAATAGTGGCCGTTTGGCGCATGGTAGGATACGATGTAGCTGGTGCCCGCCGAGACCGCGATCGGGTTGCTGAAGCTGGCCGATTGCCAGCCCGACGCCGTCTCATTGCCGAAAGTCACCGTGCCCAGCTGGGTGCCGGTGGCACTCCACAGCGTGCCGGTATGGGTGCCGACATTCTGTGCACCCTTGTAGAAGCGCACGCCGGTGATGAAGCCTGCCGAGGCGACCGTGAACCGCATCCCGAGTTCAACCGATGCACTGTCATTGATGTTGGCTGTCGCAGGCGTGGCATTGGCGGCAAACACCGTACTGCCGGTGATCGGCGTTGTAACGTTCAGCGCCACCGCCGCCGATGCGGTCCCGCCCCGGCCATCGGCCACGGCATAGTTAAAGCTCGCCGCGCCCGTGTAACCGGCGTTTGGCGTGAAGGTCACGATATTGGTCTGGGCGTTGAACGCGACCGTGCCATTGGCCGCGCCGCTGACGCCGGTAATGGTCAGCGGATCGCCGTCGGGGTCGGTGTCATTGCCCAGCAGCGCAGCGGCGGCGATCTGCAGCGCCTGCCCCTGCGCCGTGGTGTAGCCGCTGTCATTGCCGGCAACCGGCGGCCGATTGGGTGCGGCAGCAATGGTGAGATTGACCGTCGCGTTGGACGTGCCACCACGCCCATCGGCAATGGCATAGACAAAGGACGCCGCCCCCGAATAGCCCGCCGTCGGGGTGAATAGCACACTGTTGGTCTGGACGTTGAACGTCACCGTGCCATTGACCGCATTGCTGACGCCGGTCACCGAAAGCGGATCGCTGTCGGGGTCCGTGTCATTGGCCAGCAAGGCGCTGGCTGCCAGCGTCAGGGCCGTATTGAGCGGCGTCGTGAAGCCGCTATCATTCGTTGCAACGGGCGCCTGGTTGGTGCTGGCGGTCGAGTTCATCACCACATCGACCCAGTAATTGGTGTTGCCATAGGTGCTGGTCGGCATGACATTGCCGATGCCATAGGTGAACACGCCATTGCCGGCCGCCGGTGCGGTCAGCAGCCCGTTGGTATGGGCCGTCGTGAAGTAGTTGGGCGTCGTGGCATAGTGGCCATTGCTGTGGAAGCTGGCCGTATAGGTCGCCCCCGCCGCGATCTGGACGGGATTGCTGAAGCTCAGCGTCTGCCAGCCACTCGCAGTCTCGTTTTCAAAGGTCGCCGAGGCCAGTAGCGTTCCGGTGCTGCTCCACAGCGAGCCGGTATGGGTGCCGACGTCAGTGGCGCTCTTGTAGTATTTGATCCCGGTGATGATCCCCGCTGCCGACGCCACGAACTTGACGCCCAGATTGACATGGGCCGTGTCGGTGCTGGAAAGGCTGCTCGGCGTGTCGCTGGGCTGGAACAGCGAACTCTGGCTGACCGCCGTCACCACATTCATACTGACCATGGCCGAACCGGTGCCGCCGCGACCGTCCGAAATCGAATATCCGAACGTCGCCGTCCCGGTGTAACCGGCATTGGGCGTGAAGGTGATGGTCTGCGCCTGTGCGTTAAAGGTCACCGTGCCACCCGACGCTGCCCCTGCCCCGATAATGGTCAGCGGGTCGTTGTTGGGATCGGTATCGTTGGCCAGCAATGTTGCCGCCGAAAAGGTAATCGGCGTGTTGCGCTGCACCAGAAAGCCATTGTCATTGTTGCCGACCGGCGGATCGTTGGCGGTGACCGCGCCACTGAACACCACATCGACCCAGTAATTGGTGCCCGATGACGAGATGGTTGGGAACGCGTTCTGGTTGGCATAGGTGTAGACGCCATTGGTCGAGGTCAGCGCGCCGCGTGTATGCGGAGACACGAAATAGTTCGACGATGCAGCATAGCCGAGCGTGCCGTAATAGCTCGCGACATAGGTGGTTCCAGCCGTAATAGAGATCGGCGCATCAAAGATCACCGTCTGCCAGCCGCTGGCCGTTTCGTTCTGGAACGTGGCTTTCGACAGCAGCGTCCCGGTCGAGGTCCAGAGCGAGCCGATATGCTGGCCGGTATTGCCCGCGCCCTTGAAGTAGCGCAGTCCCACAATGCTGCCCGACGTGTTGGCGCTGAAGGTGACGCCGACATTGACTGGCGTCGGATCGACCACATAGGGCGTTGCTGGGGTTTCGTTTGGCCCAAACAGATTGCCCGAACCACCCTGGCTCACATTGACCGTTATGCCGGTGCTGGGCGTCTCCAGGTTGACGCTGTCATCGACTGCCCGCGACAGGATCGTGTAGTTGCCGCCAATGATCGGCGTCCAGCTATAGGTCCAGTTTCCGCGCCCGGTCGCCCTGTGCCATGTGGTGCCTCCATTGGTCGACACTTCCACCACCGATACCAGTCCACCACCCGCATCGGTCGCCGTCCCCGTGATGGTCACAGTCTGCGCCGCCGTCAGTGCGCCCGCCGCTGTCGGCGAGGTGATGATGCTGGTCGGCGCGAGATGATCAGTGGTCTGATTGGCTGCCACGAGGCTCTGCATCAGCGTCGTCGGCTGCACGCCCATATCGGCAAAAAGGTTGATCATCGACTGCTGCACATTGCGGTCGATCGGCGTCGCTTCATTGTCGTGATGGCTATCGAGCCCCCATGACCAGTAGACCGTACCTGCGCCGAACACCAAGGCGCCGCTGGGCGCACGATAAAGCGTCAGACTGTGTTGCGCCGTGCCCGGCCCCACGGCATTGCCATAGTCGAGCAGCAGGGAATTGACATCGACCGTGGTCGACGACAGTGGCACCAACCCGGCTGGCCGGAAGCCGTTGTCCAGATCGGAGTCCCACTCATAGCCGAGCAGGTTCTTGGTCAGCGTATAGACCTCGCCGGGCTCAATCCCGGCCACGGCCGTATTGCTCCAGAAGCGCAGGTTCGACATATCATAGGGTACATCGATGGCATCGAGCCGGTAGGAATCGACCGTAAAGATCGTGCCTGTCAGGCTGTTTTCCGGCTTGCCTGAACCCAGCAGCGGGTCGCGCCAGGTCGAGGTTGTGCCATTGACGTCGCTATTGGCGTTGTCCCAGCGCTCCTTATACGAAACCAGCGTCTTGTAGGGCGTGCCCGTGCCATCGATGCTCGATTCCCAGCGCGTCTCCCAATAGACCTCGTTGCCGCTCCAGAATGACAGGTTGACGCCCGCATCGCGTGCCGCTTCGACATTCGCCCGCTGCTCGCCCGACCAGTATTCGTCATGCCCGACCGACAGGAAAATCTTGCTATTCAGCAGCTGCGCCGCATTGGACGCGCTATCGATGCCTGAGATGTAATTGACGTCGTAGCCGTTCTGCTCGATGAACCGGATCGCCGAATATTCCGCCCCGAAGATGAAGTCCTGCGGCCCTGCGGAAAAGCCACCGTCGCGCGAAATGATCGGCCGGTTATAGCTCACCGCACTGGCGCGCCCTTCCCTCCCGCCCGCATCGATGCCGCCGTAAAAATTGTAGCCGCCCCACCAGTTATAGGCCTGCCAAGTCGTGTCGGATGTCTGGAAGGTAATGTCGCTCGGTGCCTGGTCGTCGCGCACGATGAACGGGATCATGTTCTCGCCGCCCGAACCATCGAGCCGCGTCAGCTTGGCGAAATAGACGCCCGAAACGGCATCCGCCGGAATGTCCCAGGATGTCGAAACCGACCAATTGCCGGCATCCACCAGCTTTGTGGTGGGGTCAAACAGCGGCACCGGCTGGCCCTGCGCCGTGGTGAGGGTGCGATTGATCGTGTGCACCAGCCGCGCGCCATCGCCGCCATAATAGCCCAGCCGATAGATATCGACGCGGTAGTTCTTGGAATCGGTGTTGATCTTGAAGTCGACCCTCTGGCCGTGGTTGAGCGTGAACTCCGCCGCATAGCCTTCGATGGACGCATCGGCCTTGCCGATCATCCAGACGCTTTCCGGCGTGCCCTGCTTCTGGTTTTCAAGCACGATGGCATTGGGCGCCGCAGCCGCTGTGAGTGACGAAGTGCCAGCGTTGTCGGTGCGTGCCGACGGCACAGTCAGAGCCGGCGCAATCTTTTCGGCGCCTGCTGCCTCTTCGGATGGGTCGTAAAATATCAGCGTGCGCGGCGCATAGCCCGTCGGCTTGCCATTGCCTGCTGCCGGGCCACCCGTGCGCACCGAGCACATGGTGCAGGCGCGCCCGGTGCAAGACCCGCATGGCGTCTGTGCCGCAGCGGCCAGCCAGCTCGCGCGCCAGTCAACAACCGCCGCCGAAGCCTCCGCCGCATCGGGCGCTGTGGCTGCCGGCGCGTCGACCGGCGCAATCTGAAATCCTGTCGTCGGCGCAGGCACCACCGCCGGCGTCGTCGCCGCAGGCGCAACCGGCGACAGCACAGGCGCCGCCGGCTGAATCGACGTTTCCGATGCGGTCACCGGCGCTGTTGGCGACAGCACCGGTCCTGTCGAAACCACCGAAAGCGGGTCCGCGTAGGACGATGTTACCGCGTAGTTCCGCCCTGGGGCCCCATCACCTTTGCCCGAAAACACTTGGTGCAAGCCATGCTTGTCGTGCCCGTGAAAACCGCCCCCTTCGCCCGAAGCCAAAGCGCCCCACGACCGTCCACCGTCACGCCGATACCGCACGACAGACTTCGAGCCATCCGACGGCTCACGCGTTTGAACGACGGAGCGCGTCGCGCGTCCCGAAAACTTGCTGGACAGCGTGATGGACTGGGCAAGAACAGAATTGCTGTAGGTTTTCATGCGCTCCCCCAGAAAAAGACAAGGAACGTTCGCATGCGGCCCGGGACGCCGAAATCAATCGAAGGATTATTGCCGGGTTAGTCTGTGGAGGCTTCTAACGCCATTGGACGTGCCTCAAGCGCAGCCAGATCATCCTGGGCACCCGCACGGTCCTAGGACGACAATCCCACCGTTCGACCCAAAGCCCGCCCGGCAGACCTTCGGCGCATCCATGGCTGTCTCTGAAATGAGATTTTCACCCGCATGGTTGGCGCAGGAAGTCATTTCTACCCGCCCAAGGAACATGCATTTATAAACTAACCTGCGGATGGGGTTTTGGTTGGGAAAGCGATATTTGTTGCTCAAGAGTTGTGGGCGGAGCGTCCGCACTCACCCACTGACAGGACTCCTCCCATGTCGATTATCTCCCGCCGCAACCTGCTGGTTGCCGCCCTGCTCGCAAGCGTTGCCGTTTCCCCGGCCGTTTTCGCCCAGGATTACGACGCCGACGCCACCATCCGTATCGGTTCGCTCTATGAGCCACAGAACCTCGATAACACCGCTGGCGCTGGCCAGGGCATCAACGAAGCCTTCAACGGCAACGTTTACGAAGCTCTCTTCCAGCTGACCGATGCCGGCACCGTCGAGCCAAAGCTCTCCGCCGACTACAAGGTCAGCGAAGATGGCCTGACCTATACATTCACCCTCAAGGACGGCGTCACATTTCACTCCGGTGAGCCTCTGACCGCTGCCGATGTGAAATACTCCATCGAGCGCGTTACTGCCGAAACCTCCAAGAGCTCGCGCAAGAAGAGCCTCTCGACCATCACTGGCATCGAGACACCAGACGACAATACCGTCGTCATCACCCTTTCTGCTCGCTCCATCTCGCTGCCTTACAATCTCAGCTACGTCTGGATCGTCAACGACAAGGCTGCCGACATCACCGCAACCGAAGACGGCACCGGCCCCTACAAGCTCGAAGAATGGCGTCGCGGTTCGGCCCTGTCCCTCGCCCGCTTTGACGGCTATTGGGGCGACAAGCCAACCAATGGCGAAGTCGTCTACCAGTATTTCACCGACGCAACCGCGCTCAACAACGCGCTGCTGACCAACGCCGTTGATGTCATCACCTCGGTTCAGAGCCCCGATTCACTGGCGCAGTTCAGCGGCAACGCCGCCTACACCGTCACCGAAGGCGCTTCGACCACCAAGGAAATCCTGGCCTATAACGACCGCGTCGCACCGTTCGACAACGTCAAGGTTCGCAAGGCTCTCGCCCGCGCCGTCGACAAGGCAAAGCTGCTGAACTCCATCTGGGGTGACTACGGCACGCTGATCGGCTCGTTCGTTCCGCCAACCGACCCATGGTATGTCGATCTGACCGGCGTTGATGCCTACAACCCAGACAGCGCCAAGGAACTGCTGACCGAAGCTGGCTATCCAGATGGCTTCGAGTTCACCATCGACACCCCTGACTACGATCCGCATCCACTGGTCGCCCAGTTCCTGCAGAGCGAGTTTGCCAAGATCGGCGTCAAGGCGAACATCAACATCATCACCGCCAACGAATGGTACACCAAGGTCTACCAGGAGAAGAACTTCCAGGCGACGCTGCAGGAACACGTCAACCACCGCGATATCGTGTTTTACGGCAATCCAGACTTCTACTGGGGCTACAACAACCCGGAGGTCGTCAAGTTGATCGCTGATGCGGAATCGGCTGTCTCGGTCGATGAGCAGACTGCCAAGCTCACCGAAGCCAACAAGATCATCGCCGAGGACGCGGCCAGCAACTGGCTCTACCTCTATCCCCAGATCGTGGTCTCTGCCTCGAACGTCACGGGATACCCGGTCAACGGCCTGAACTCGCAGTTCTTCGCCTACGACATCCAGAAGGCCAAGTAAGCGGCTTAAAACGTTCATCCTTCTGCGCCACAAGCATAGCAGGATGGCCTGAAAAGCACTCACGCGATCAACGTCGAAATGTTAGCAGTGTGCTAACGAATTCAAAGGGTCGGATACAATGGCGACAGCCATTTGTCCGGCCCTTACCAATGGGCTAGGATCATTTTCCGGCCCACATAAATCGAAAGACCAGACCCATTCTCGCCTACACCCTGCGCCGTTTGGTCATCCTGTTATTCTCGCTTTTGGTAGCAGCCGTGGTGCTGTTTATCCTTCTCCGCCTATTGCCCGGCGATCCGGCCAATGCGCTGCTCGGCGTCGGCGCCACCGAAGCCCAGATTGCCGCCGCGCGCGCCCAGGTTGGCTCCGATCAACCACTTTACGCGCAGTTCATTTCCTTCATCGGCAATCTCGCCCGTTTCGATCTCGGCACCTCCTTCGTCAGCCGCGCATCGGTGGTCGAAGAGATCGGCAACCGTCTCTCAGTCACCCTGCCCCTGACCATTCTCGGCTTCGTCACCGCCCTCATTATCGCCATCCCACTCGGCATCATCGCCGCCGTCCGCTCCACCAAGTGGTATGGCGCGGCCATCTCCGTGATCTCCCAGCTCGGCATCGCCATCCCGGTTTTCTGGGTTGGCATCCTTCTGGTCTCGTTCTTCGCCATCAATCTGCGCCTGCTGCCGTCCGGCGGTTTCCCGCTCAAGGGCTGGGCCAATTTCGGCGAAGCCAGTACGGCGATGATCCTGCCGGTCCTCACTATCGCGCTGGTCATGTCCGCCTCCATGCTGCGCTATGTCCGCGCCGCAACGCTTGAGGTTCTGGGCAGCGACTACCTGCGCACCGCCCGTGCCCTTGGCTCTTCTTTCCCCGAAGCCTTGATCCGCCACGGCCTGCGCAATGGCGCGGTTCCGGTCATCTCCATTCTGGGCATCGAGCTCGCCAGCACCTTCCTCGGCGCCGTGGTCATCGAGCGCGTGTTCAGCCTCCCCGGCCTCGGCTCCATGCTCCTGCTGGCCATCCAGCAGCGCGACTACCCAAACGTGCAGGGCGTGCTGTTCATCTCGACCTTGCTCGTCCTGCTCATCGGCTTTGCCGCTGATCTCACCCAGCGCATTGTTGATCCGCGCCTGCGCGATCGTGGAGCCGGCACACCATGACCGCCATCGACCAGATCACCCCATCGCGACGCCGCAGCTGGAAATCCGTCACCCTCTGGGCCGGAATTATCCTTGTATCGCTGCACGTTATCGTCGGCCTGCTGACGCTCGTCTGGACGCCCTATGACCCCAGCGCCATGGCTGGCGGACGCCTCGAAGCGCCGTCCTGGCTGCATTGGGTGGGCACGGACCGCCTGGGTCGCGACTTCCTTACCCAGATCATGATCGGCTCGCGCATCGCCCTCACCGTGGGCATTGGCGCCGTCGCCATCGGCGCAGCAATCGGCGTCACGCTGGGCCTTCTGGCCGCCTTCGCCAGCAAGTTCCTCGATGACGCGCTGGCCGCAGCACTCGATATCCTCATCGCCTTCCCGACGCTGCTGATCGCCATGCTGGTGGTCGCCGCCAGCGAGACTGCAACCCTTGGCTCGGCCATTCTCGCCCTTGGCATTGCCCTCTCGGCCATCGTCGCGCGCCTCACGCGCATCCTCGCCAAACGCGTGCTGCTGATGGACTACATCACCGCCGCCCGCACCTCCGGTACGTCATGGCTCGGCATAGTCTTCAGCCACGTTCTGCCCAATATCTGGCCAACCCTGTCGGTCAGCTTCGCCCTGCAATTTGGCCTCGCCGCCATTGCCGAAGCTTCGCTGTCCTATCTCGGCCTTGGCGCTCCACCGCCCAACGCCTCTTGGGGCCGCCTGCTGCAGGAAGCGCAAGGCACCGTCTACACTGCCCCCATCGGCGCCATCGCGCCCGGCATTGCGCTGGTGTCGCTGGTCATTGGCATCAACCTTCTGGCTGACGGATTGCGCGACAGCATCGACCCGACGAGGCGCGCACGATGAGCCTGCTCACCATCGAAAACCTGTCCATCGCCACGCCCCAGACCACTCTGGTGTCCGGCGTCAACCTTACCATCGCCCCCGGCGAGCGCGTCGGGCTGATCGGGGAATCCGGCTCTGGCAAGTCACTGACCGCCATGGCCGCCACCGGACTTCTCGCGCCCGGCATCACCGCCAAGGGTTCGGTCATTCTGGGCGACACACAGGTCATCGGCGCATCAGAACGCAAGCTCAATACCCTGCGCGGTCGCGTCGCCGCCTTCGTGTTTCAGGAGCCGCTAACCGCGCTCGATCCGCTCATGCGCGTCGACCGTCAGATTGCCGAGCCCATCCAGCGTCACGCACCCCATCGCCTCTCCCGCGAAGCGCTGCACGCCGCCGTGCTCAAATTGATGCACGATGTCGCCCTGCCCGACCCGGACCGTATTGCCCGAGCCTATCCGCACGAAATCTCCGGCGGCCAGCGCCAGCGCGTCGCCATCGCCATGGCGCTCGCCTGCGAGCCGGCTCTGTTGATCGCCGACGAACCCACCACCGCCCTCGACGTCACCACCCAGGCGGAGATCCTCGCCCTTCTGGACCGCCTGGTGCGCGAGCGAAACATGGCGCTTTTGTTCATCAGCCACGACCTGCCTGTGGTCGCCACCATCGTTGATCGCGTTGTCGTCCTGCGTCACGGGGAGATCGTCGAAACCGGCCCCATCGCCGGCGTTTTCGGCGCGCCACAGCACGACTACACAAAGTCACTGGTTTCCGCCGCACACGCCTTTGACGCCGCTCTCGGAGGCGCGCCATGAGCCTTCTTACCGTCGATAACGTCAGCTTCGGCTACTCCAAAACCCGCCTCGTCCTCGACGGCGCTTCGCTCGACATAGCCCCCGGCGATAGCATCGGTCTGGTCGGGGAATCCGGCTCGGGCAAGACCACGCTGTTGCGCCTGCTACTGGGCCTTATCCGCCCATCATCGGGCCGCATCACCTTCAAGGCCGCACAGCTCGACCCAGGCAAAGCCGCTTTCATGCGCGAATATCGACGGCAGGTTCAGGTGGTCTTTCAAGACCCCTATTCCTCACTCGACCCGCGCCAGAAGGTCTTCGCCATCGTCGCCGAACCTTTGCGTTCGCTCCGCATCGCTGGCGATCACCGCCAGATGGTCACCGATGCATTGGTGTCGGTAGGCCTCGACGCCAGTGTGCTCGAACGCTACCCGCACGAGTTCTCTGGCGGCCAGCGCCAGCGCATCGCGATTGCGCGCGCCATCGTGTCGGGCCCCAGCCTCCTGCTGGCCGACGAAGCGGTCAGTGCGCTCGATCTGTCGACGCGCATCCGCATCGTGGAATTGCTCAAAGGCCTCAGCCAGACCATGACGCTGGTCTTCGTCTCGCACGACCTCGGCGTCGTCGCCGCCTTGTGCGAGCGCATAGTTATCCTCGAACGCGGCCGGATCGTCGAAAAGGGTTATACCGCCGACATCCTCGCCAACCCACAACACCCCTACACGCAGCGGCTGCTCGCCAGCGTGCCGCGCATGCCAGCCTGAAGGAATCCACCATGTCCGACTATCTCGCCGATCTAGAAGCCTGGAAAATCAAACGCTTAGCAAACCTAAAAGGCCCCGAAGGCTGGCTGAACATCATCGGCCGCTTCTGGCTCGAGAACGGCACCACCACGGTGGGCACCGCCGCCGACAATGACCTCGTCCTCTCGGCCGGCCCCGAGCATGTCGGTTCGCTGACGCAGGACGAAACCGGTGGCGTGACCTTCACCCCAGCCGATCGCAGCCCCCCGCAGGTCCTCGAGCTTGACAAGGCGCACCCACCCCGCTTCACCGTCGGGCAGCTCCTGCTCGAAGTTACGACGCTGAACGGCCAGAACGCCCTGCGTATCCGCGACACCCAGTCCACCGCGCCAGCCGAACTGGCCCCGATTGAATATTTCCCGCCCCGCCCAGACTGGCGCATCGTTGCTGACTGGGTCGCGCTCGAAACACCCAAGGGCATGACAGTAGACACCAGCAAGTCCATCCAGACCGACGTGCAGGCGACCCATAAGGCCGTGTTCACACACGACGGCCAGAATTTCGTGATCTACGCGACCCACGGCACGGCAACCTCGCCGCAGTTCGTAATCCGCGACCTGACCTCGCGCGACACAACCTATCCCGCGTCGCGTTTCGTTTTCGGAGAAGACGTCACCGAAAAGACCATCGTTCTGGACTTCAACAAGGCCATCAACCCGCCCTGCGCCTTCACCGAACACGCAGTCTGCCCGCTCCCACCGCCAGAAAACGTGCTGCCCATCCGCATCGAGGCCGGCGAAAAGCGCCTGGCTGGAGGCCACTAGGGGTTCGTCGAGCACAGTCTCCTCACCAGCAATCTGCTGGTGAGGATGCGCGCATAGTGGAGCTAGGATGCGAAGTGCCGCGCACCAATTCTACTGAGCGCCATGAAATCAGGCGACGGAGCAGCTCTCAGCCTCGCCTCCGCCCCTCCTCACAATTATTTTCCACATCCGCGGAAGAAAAGCTCTGTTGGCTTCGTATACGAGGCATGCCGCTTGCAGGCTCTCGTATCCCTGACCTGAGCGCTCGATATTTGAAGTATTAATCTTACAATTATCGACCAATCGGTCAAAAACTGAAATTCAAACGCATCTACGCGGATTTTTCGACGGATTGGCGCAATTGATCTGTTGGAGAAACTAGGCTTTCGTGTGGCCCAAATCCCCCATTCATCAAATTCGAGGGGGTTATATTCGGGAACGGAGAGAACGTAGATGCAGAAGACACTTGTGCGCCTTACAGCGGCGCTGATCGCTTCGACTATGCTTGTTGGGGCTGCCAATGCGGAGACGATCCGGTGGGCGCGCGCCTCTGATGCGCTGACCCTGGACCCTCACTCGCAGAACCAGGGCGTGACCCACACTTTCGCCCACCATATCTATGAAACCCTGCTCGATCGCGACAGCGACGGCAATCTGCAGCCGCGCCTGGCGACCGAATGGTTTGTCAAGGACGGCGACCCGACCGTCTGGGTTTTCAAGCTCCGCGAAGGCGTCAAGTTCCACAACGGCGCTGACTTCACCGCTGAAGACGTTGTCTTCTCGTTCAACCGTGCGCGCTCGGACGGCTCCAACCTCAAGCAGCTCCACGCTGAAGTGGCAGACGTGACCGCTATCGACGACCACACGGTCGAAGTCCAGATGATCGGCCCTTCCCCGCTCTATCCAAACAACATCACCAATACCTTCGTGATGGATAAGGATTGGTCGGAAGAGCACAAACTGCAGGACGTGCAGGACTTTGCCGCTGGCGAGAGCAACTACGCCGTGCTCAACACCAACGGCACCGGTCCATACGTGCTGAAGTCCCGCGAAGTGGACGTGCAGTCGGTGCTGACCGCGTTTGAAGGCCATTGGGCCGACGCGCCTGCCGTTACCGAAATCGTCTATCTGCCGATCACCGACGCGGCGACCCGCGTTGCAGCGCTGCTTTCGGGCGACGTTGATCTGGTACAGGACGTACCAGTGCAGGATATCGAGCGTCTGCGCAATTCGGCCGGCTTCAAGATCGAAACTGGTCCAGAAAACCGCTTCATCTATTTTGGTTACCGCTTTGGCGAAGAGCCACTGAAGTCGTCCAACATCACCGATAGCAACCCGATCAACAATTCCCTGGTTCGTGAAGCCATGGAACTGGCGCTCGATCGCGACGCGATCAAGCAGATCGTGATGCGTGGCAACTCGATCCCGACCGGTATCCCCAACCCACCATTCGTCAACGGCTGGACGGCTGAACTGGACGCCTATCCGGCGCCGGATCTGGAAAAGGCCAAGGCCCTGCTGGCTGAAGCGGGTTACCCCGATGGTTTCTCGATCACGCTCGACACGCCAAACAATCGCTATGTCAACGACGAGGCGATCTCGACCGCGCTCGTTGGTATGCTCGGCCAGATTGGCGTCAAGGTGACCCTCGCCTCGCGTCCAGTTGCCGAACACTCGCCACTGGTCATCAACAACCAGAGCGATTTCTACCTGCTCGGCTGGGGCGTACCGACCTTTGACTCGGCCTATGTGTTCAACGATCTGGTGCACACCAAGACCGACAAGCACGGCACCTATAATGGCGGCCTCTATTCCAACCCAGAGCTCGATGAAAAGATCATCGCACTGGGAACCGAGACCGACCTGGATGCACGCAATGCCAGCATTGCCGAAATCTGGGAAGTGGTGAAGGCAGACCGCGTTTTGCTGCCGATCCACAATCAGGTTCTGTCCTATGCGATGCGTGATGGCATGACCCTGCCGGTCCATCCAGAAGATCAGCCGCGCCTGACCACGGTCACGTTCGAGTAATCCTTCCAGCAAGTCCAGAACCGCCGCAACCCGCCCTTTTCGGGGATGTTGCGGCGGTTCTCAATTTTGGAGGGACATCGTGCTCGCCTTCGTTGTTCGACGACTCTTGCAGTCCGTCATCGTCATGCTGGTCGTGGCGTTCATTGCATTCCTTGTGTTCCGATATGTCGGTGACCCTGTCACCTCTATGCTCGGCCAGGATTCCACCATCGCCGACCATGAAGCGTTGCGCGAACGGCTCGGGCTCAATCAGCCCTTCTACATCCAGTTTTATCACTTCGTGACCAATGCCCTGCAGGGCCAGTTCGGCATTTCCTATCGTCTGCAACAGCCAGTCGGGAAGCTCATCATGGAGCGCCTGCCGGCAACCATCGAGCTGGCACTGGCCTCCGCCACCATCGCTCTGGTGGGTGGCGTCATCTTGGGCATCTACACCGCCTTGCGCCCGCGCGCTTTCTCGAGCGGCGTCATCATGACGGCCTCGCTGATCGGCGTGTCCTTGCCGACATTCCTCATCGGCATCGGCCTGATCTATGTCTTCGCCGTCGAGCTCAAGGTGCTGCCATCGTTTGGTCGCGGCACGGTGACCGACCTCGGCTGGTGGCGGACGGGCCTGCTGACGGAGTCCGGTCTGCGCTCACTGATCCTGCCGGCAATTACGCTGTCGCTGTTCCAGCTCACGCTGATCATGCGGCTGGTGCGGGCGGAAATGCTCGAAGTGCTGCGCACGGACTATATCCGCTTTGCAAGAGCACGCGGGTTGTCGACCCGGGCCATCAATTTCGGTCATGCGCTGCGCAACACCATGGTGCCAGTGATCACCATTACCGGCCTGCAGCTGGGCTCGGTCATCGCCTTCGCCATCATCACAGAAACGGTGTTCCAGTGGCCCGGCGTCGGCTCGCTTTTCGTCAACTCGGTTCAGGTTGTCGACGTACCGGTGATGGCTGCCTATCTGGTCTTTGTGGCCCTCGTCTTTGTCGTGATCAATCTGTTCGTCGACATCCTCTACTTCATCGTCGATCCGCGCCTGCGCGACGGCGTTCGCAGCGGGAAATAGCCCCATGACAGACCTGCCGCACAGCCCCGAACAACCCGTCGTCGCCGCCAAGGTGTCGCGCTGGAAGATGTTCCTCGGCTCAGACATCTTCTGGTCGTACCGCCGTTCGCCGGTGACCATCATTGCTTCCATCATCGCCTTTCTGCTGGTGATGATGGCGGTGTTTGCGCCGCTGCTGGCGCCCCATAACCCATTCAATCCCGCCACGCTCAACCTCATGGATGGAATGACGGCGCCGAACACTGAATCCTACACCGGCAAATACTTCGCCTTCGGCACCGACAATCAGGGCCGCGACGTGCTGTCTTCGATCATGTACGGCAGCCGTGTTTCGCTGTTCGTCGGCTTCTCCGCCACCATGTTCGCCATGGTGATGGGCGTCGGCCTTGGCCTCGTCGCCGGTTATTTCGGCGGCATCTGGGATGCTTTCATCATGCGCGTCGCCGACGTGCAGCTCAGCTTTCCGGCCATCCTGATCGCGCTGCTGATTTTCGGCGTCGCCCGTGGCGTCATCCCGGCGAACCAGCAGGAGGGCGCCGCCATCTGGGTGCTTATCTTTGCCATCGGCCTCGCCAACTGGGCGCAGTTTGCCCGTACTGTGCGCGGTGCAACCATGGTGGAGCGGCAGAAGGACTATGTGGCGGCCGCCCGCATCCTGGGCGTCAATCCGTTCCTGATCCTGCTTCGCCACGTGCTGCCCAACGTCATGGGTCCGGTGCTGGTCATCGGCACGATCGGTCTGGCTCTGGCCATCATCGAAGAGGCAACGCTGTCTTATCTTGGCGTTGGCGTTCCACCGACCCAGCCATCGCTCGGCACGCTGATCCGTATCGGCCAGCAGTTCCTGTTCTCTGGCGAATGGTGGATCCTGCTGTTCCCGGCCATCACCCTCATCTTGCTAGCCCTGTCGGTCAACCTTCTGGGTGACTGGCTGCGCGATGCTCTTAATCCGAAGTTGCGCTGATGACCGAACCAGTCCTTTCCGTCAAAAACCTCGTCGTCGACTTCCCCTTCCATGACGACAATTTCCGTGCCGTAAACGACATCTCCTTCGACATCATGCCGGGGGAGATAGTGGGTGTGGTTGGTGAGTCCGGCGCCGGCAAGTCGATGACCGGTTCTGCCGTCATCGGCCTGATCGAACGCCCGGGTCGCATCACCTCGGGCGAGATCCTGCTCAAGGGTCAGCGTATCGACAACCTGCCCGAAAAAGAGCGCGCCAGCCTCCGTGGCAAGCGGATCGGCATGGTGTTTCAGGACCCGCTGACCAGCCTCAACCCGCTCTATACCATCGGGTTTCAGCTGATCCAGACCATCCGCGCGCACTTGCCGCTCGATGAAGATCAGGCGCGTCGGCGGGCCATCGACCTCCTCACCGAGGCCGGCATCCCCAAGGCGGCCGAGCGGATCAATTCCTACCCGCACCAGTTCTCCGGCGGCATGCGCCAGCGCGTGGTGATTGCTCTGGCCATTGCGGCAGAACCCGAACTAATCATCGCCGACGAGCCCACCTCGGCGCTCGATGTGTCGGTGCAGGCCCAGATCATCAAGGTGCTCAAAAAGCTCTGCTCCAATCACGGCGCAGCGGTGATGCTGATCACCCACGACATGGGCGTCATCGCCCAGACCGCCGACCGCATGGTGGTGATGCATCAGGGCAAGATCGTTGAAACCGGCACGGTGGGAGACATCATCCGTCGCCCGCGCGAGCCCTATACGGTCAAGCTGATCAACTCGATCCCCACCATTGCCAGCGATCGCTCCGGTGCCCCTGCATCGGCGCCCGCCAATGACGATGGGGCTTTCGTTCAGATCAAGGGCATCGTGCGCGATTTCGAACTCGGCGGCGGCAACTTCACCAAGCTGTTCAAGTCCAAAGCCGAAGTCTTCCGCGCGGTCAACGAGGTCTCCTTCTCCATCCAGAAGGGCAAGACCTACGGTCTTGTGGGCGAATCCGGTTCAGGCAAATCCACCTGTGCCAAAATGATCGTTGGGTTGGTGCGTCCCACCGACGGCAAGATCCTTGTCGACGGGCACGACGTCTGGGCCGGTGGCGCGGGCGAGCACGAACGGCGCAAGCGCGTGCAGATGATCTTCCAGGACCCCTATGCCAGCCTTAACCCCCGCTGGCGGGTCGCCGACATCATCGCCGAGCCCATGCGCACGCTGGGCATTGCCCGCAACAAGGGCGAAGTTGAAGGTCGCGTCGCCGACCTGCTCAACAAGGTGCGGCTCGATCCGTCCGTCATGCGGAAGTTCCCGCATGAATTCTCCGGGGGTCAACGCCAGCGCATTGCCATCGCGCGAGCCCTGTCGAGCCAGCCTGAATTCATCGTCTGCGACGAGCCAACCTCGGCGCTCGACGTGTCGGTGCAGGCACAGGTGCTCGATCTGATGCGGGCGCTGCAGGACGAGTTCGGCCTCACCTACCTGCTGATCAGCCACAATCTGGCTGTAGTGCGCCAGATGTCGAGCGCCGTTGGCGTCTTGCACAATGGCGTTCTGGTGGAATCGGGGCCCACCGACGAAATCTTCGATAATCCGCAGGCGGATTACACGCGGATGTTGCTCGATGCCGTGCCGGACATTTCCAAGGTCGCTTGAGGTGGATGGGCTCTAGTGGACACTCTCGAAACACAGCGTCGCCGCAACATCATTGATTGCACCATCAGCGTATTGGTGCGCGATGGTGTGGCGGGAACCTCGCTGTCGCGGGTTGCAAAAGAGGCCAAGGTCGCCAAGGGAATCATCTGCTACTATTTCAAATCCAAGGACGGCCTCTATGACGCCGTCCTGACCAGCGTGCGCGACCGCACCGTGGCTGCAGCCATCACCAAAACAGAAAGGTTGGATGATGCCTGGGAGCGCATTTCAGCCTTCGTCGCTGCCTACCTCGCCCATGTCCGTGACCACCGCGCCGAAGTCCTCGCCTTGCGGCATCTCGCATCAACCAATGCTGGTGGCAGCGCCGCATCCGATCACCTATCCGTCTGGCGCGAGCAGCAGACCTGGCTGGCCGATGTCCTGACGGCCGGCCAACAATCGGGCGACTTCAAGGATTTTGACGTACAGGTGGTGGCCAATGCCCTGTCCGGCGCCATCGAAAGCGGCCTGCTGCAATGGGCACACGACCCGGAAGCCGATCTCGATAATCGCGCCGAGCAGTTGCTGGCCCTGTTCGAGCCCGGCGTCAGAGACACGCAGTTTGACCCGGTCCGACAAAATCCGCATCTTGAGCGCAATGAGGCGACCACCCAGTCCGGCACGGAACATGGCACCCCGTAAGCTCCGCAAATCAGATGTGCTCGACGAGCTACCCTCACTGCGCCGTTATGCGCTGAGCCTCACGCGCAATGCAGTGGACGCCGAAGACCTGGTGCACGATGCCCTCGTCCGCGCCATCGAGCGTAGTTCCACTTTCCGCGCGGACGGCAATCTGCGCGGCTGGCTATTGTCCATCGTCCATAATCTGCACGTTGACGGTCGGCGCTCAGGCGCCAGTGCCATCGGCCGCGACGCAGAGTTCGCCGCCCGCATGGCGGAAAACCTGCCCCCCAACCAGTTTGATAATTTGCGGCTGGCGCAGGTGCGCCGAGCATTCGATCTGCTGCCCGAACAACAACGCGAAGCAATGCATCTCGTGACCATCGAAGGTTTGAGCTATGACGAGGCCGCCGCGGTGCTGAGCGTGCCGGCGGGCACGGTCATGTCGCGCATTTCGCGTGGGCGCGAAGCCCTGCGTCGCTGGGAAAGCGGCCCATCCCTGAAACTGGTCAAAGGAGGCGAGTAATGCCACACAGCGAACCCGTCGATCCGGTCGAACTCGCTGCCTACGTCGATGACCAGCTCGATGTCTCGCGCCGCATCGCGGTCGAACATTGGCTGTCGCAAAACCCGTCTGCCGCCGCCGATGTGATGGCCGACCTGCGACTGCGCGACGAGTTGCGCTTCGTGCGTGGTACCGACGAAGTGCCCGCATCGCTCGCCACCGACGTCCTTGCGCGGCGCCTCAACGGCCGTCTGCAGCGCGACAGGATATTCCGCAACCTGCGCCCCCTGATGGCCGCATCGCTGCTCCTGACCATCGGTTGGCTCGCCCACGCCCAGATCGGCAACACGCCCGCTTTGGCCTCCAGCACCGTGCCCGAATATGTCACCGCCGCCGTCGTCGCCCACCACACCACCGAACTGCGCGCCTTAATGCACTCGCAACCCCAGGCCACCGAGTTCGACCCGGTCGAACTTCTCGCCAGAACAGACATTATGATGCCCGTCCTGCCCGTCGGCTGGACCATTACCGACGTTCAGGTCTACCCGTCCGAATTCGGTCCAAGCATTGAAGTCGCGATCAACACCAATGACCTCGGCCCCATCTCCATCTTCGCCGCGCGCCCCGGCCAGTCCCTGACCACGTCCCCCATGACCCTTCCCGTCGAAGACACCACCACCGCCTACTGGCAACTAGGCCCCACCGCCTACGCCCTAGTCTCCTCCGCCGCACCAGCAGATGTAGCAAAGACGGCGACCGCACTGTTTGAGTCGATGCGGTAGAGTGTGCCTTTTCTCCATCCCCCAAATAATTCCCATGGACAATTTTGACCGTTTGGTAAAAGTATCTACGGGTCCGGTGAGCATTGGGGAGTGAAATGCGCTTCGGTTACAAAGCTTCTGCTGAACAGTTTGCACCGAACACACTGCTAGGCTTTGCCATTGAGGCGGAGCAAGCCGGGTTCGACTCGGTTTTCATCAGCGACCATTTTCAGCCCTGGAAACATACCGACGGCCATGCGCCGTTTGCACCGGCCTGGATGGCTGCAGCTCTTGCGCGGACTGAAAAGCTGATTGTTGGGACGTCGGTGCTGACACCGACATTTCGGTTGCATCCTTCGGTCGTTGCCCATGCCTTTGGCACGCTCGGCGCCATGTTCCCTGAGAGAGTCATTCTCGGCGTCGGCACCGGCGAGTCGCTCAATGAAGTGCCGTCGACCGGCATGGTCTGGCCCGAGCTCAAGGAACGCTCGGCGCGCCTTCGCGAGGCCGTGACGCTGATCCGCAAGCTGTGGAGCGAGGATCGAGTCACCTTTGATGGCGAATTCTACAAGACGCAGAATGCCACAATCTATGACAAGCCCGACAGGATGGTGCCGATTTATCTTGCTGCCGGTGGACCGCTCAATGCGAAGTATGCTGGGCGTGCGGGCGACGGTTTCATCTGCACCTCGGGTAAAGGCGCCGAGCTTTACGTCGACCAATTGCTGCCCAACGTCGCTATTGGCCGCGCCGAGTCAGATCGAGCCGGATTGCCGTTTGAGCGCATGATAGAGGTCAAGGTGTCCTTCGACACCGACCCTGCCGCTGCGTTGGAAAACACACGCGGCTGGGCGGCATTGTCGCTGACCGCTGAGGAAAAGCACTCGGTTGAAGACCCGGCCGAAATGGAACGTCTGGCGTCGCAGCTGCCCATCGAGCGCATCGCCAAGCGCTGGATTGTTTCAAGTGATCCAGAAGAACATGTTGCGGCTATAAAGACCTATATCGATTATGGTTTTGATCATCTGGTGTTCCATGCACCGGGTGACGACCAGAGCCGCTTCATCTCGCTCTATGCCAAAGAAATCCTGCCCCGTTTGCGGGCACTTTAGCCCTGCCCGCTGGCCGACCGTTGGAACACTTTCGATGACTTTGCCGCGATACACAGTTTGGGGCGTGACCGGTCTGCCCGAGATCAACAAGGGCGATGACCTGGTGGATCACATCGCGACTGCGATCGACGCGTCGATCTCGACCGATCCGGACGCCGAGCTGCAGAATGGCGACATTCTGGTCATCACCAGCAAGATCGTCTCCAAAGCCGAGGGCATGCAGGTGCCGGTGGCCGATCGCGAAAAAGCCATTGCTGCCGACACCGTTCGGGTCGTCGCCGAGCGCGTCCATCCCGGCGGCGTGACACAGATCGTCGAGACGCGCCACGGCCTGATCATGGCGGCAGCCGGCATCGATACGTCGAACGTGCCCGATGGTCTTGCTTTGCGGCTGCCGGAGGATCCGGATCGGTCGGCGCAGGACATCTGCCGTGGCCTCCGGGAGCGTTATGGCGTCGATCTTGGTATCATCATCACCGACACGCTTGGCCGCCCGTGGCGGGTTGGGCAGACCGATGTTGCGATTGGCGCGGCCGGTATCATCGTCACCGATGATCTGCGCGGCGGCACGGATGCCAATGGCCGAGCGCTCAATGTGACCATCACCGTACTGGCTGACGAACTGGCTGGTGCAGCCGATCTGGTGAAAGGCAAGGCCAGCGGCATTCCGGTGGCCGTGGTGCGCGGCCTGTCGCGACTGGTGACCGACGTTGGAGCACCCGGTGCGCGCACGCTGGTACGCTCGGTCGACGATGACATGTTCCGCTTCGGCTCTGCCGAGGCCTATCAGCTTGGCTATGAGGCGGCCCTCGCCGAACAGCGTGAGCAAGAATCCCAGAAGCTAAATCGCGTCAATCAGGACTGACCCCAATGCGTCCCCTGCCCTTAACTCTCGGTTTCGCCGTTCTTCTTGCATCGTCCAGCTACGCTTTCGCGCAAACCACATATCCGCTGACAATTGAGAATTGCGGCTTCTCGGTCACGCTGGCCAAGTCGCCGGAGCGGGTGGTTACGCTCAAATCCACAACCACCGAAATGCTACTCGCGCTCGGTCTGGGCAACCGGATCGTCGGCGTTGGTTTTCAGGATGGACCCGCGCCCGAGCCTTGGACGGCTGCGGCGGCGGCACTGCCAGTGATCGCCGAAAAGCTGCCATCGCAGGAAGTGGTGCTAGAGGCAGAACCCGATCTGGTCTATGGCGGCTGGGAGAGCAATTTCACCGCGGATGGCGCCGGCGAACGCCCGACGCTTGAGAGCCTGGGCGTTGCCAGCTACGTGTCGCCAGCGGCGTGCCGGTCGATCAAGCCAGCCAAGTTGAGCTTTGACGACGTTTTCGCCGAGATCGGCGAAATCGGCACCATTTTCGACGCAAAGAGCAGCGCTGACACGCTGATTGCGGAGCAAAAGGCAGCGCTTGCGGCTGTGGCACCCGACACCCGCGACCTCACGGCGGTCTGGTACTCGTCGGGCACCAAGACGCCATATGTGGGCGCTGGCAGCGGCGCGCCGGAGATGATGCTGGAAGGCCTTGGCCTCAAGAACATTATGGCCGGCGTGGACGATGGCTGGGTCTCGGCGAGCTGGGAAGCCATTGTCGATGCCAACCCGGACGTCATCGTTCTGGTCGACGCTGTGTGGAACTCAGCCGAGCAGAAAAAGAAGCTGCTGGCCGAGAACCCCATAACCAGCAAGCTCGACGCGGTCATCAACCAGCGCTACCTGATCGTTCCGTTCCCTGCATCAGAAGCGGGCGTGCGCAATGTGGGCGCGACGGCGGACATGGCCAAACAACTGGCTGGGATCAGCTTCACGCCGTGAAGCCATCCGCGCTGGCACGTGTCGGGCTTGGCCTGTTGGCGATCCTTGTCGCCAGCCTGATCACGGCGGTAACGTTCGGTCCCGCCGATATCTCGCCCATCGAGGTGTGGCAGACTATCGGCTATCATTTCGGCCTGCTGCCAGAGAGCCCCGTCAGCGTTCTGCGCGATGCCATCATCTGGGAACTGCGCCTGCCTCGCGTGCTGACGGCTGCGGCGGTCGGTTCGGGCTTGGCGCTGTGTGGCGCGGTAATGCAGGCGCTGACGCGAAATCCGCTGGCCGATCCATACCTTTTGGGCCTGTCATCGGGTGCCTCACTTGGCGCTGTGTCGTTCCTGCTACTGGGTGCCAGCCTTATGATGCCGCTTGGCGCATTTCTGGGCGCTGGTGCGGCCATGGCGCTGACGTTGCTGGTGACGCAACTGCTTGGCGGCGCGACGCCAACACGGGCCATTCTCGCGGGTATTTCCATTTCGGCTCTGGCGGCGGCCGGCACGTCGCTGCTGATCTTCTGGTCGGCGACCGGCGACTCCTATCGCGAAATCCTCAGCTGGCTGATGGGCTCGCTGAGTGGCGTCGTCTGGTCGGAGGCATTGCTGGTGATCGCGGCGCTGGTTGTGGCGGGCGTGCCGGTGCTGTTTTCCGGGCGGTCGCTGGATGCATTCGCCTTTGGCGACACGGCGGCGGCGGCTCTTGGCGTCGATGTCGACCGCTTGCGCTGGCTGCTGCTCGGGGGAACGGCACTGCTCACCGGCATATTGGTTTCGATAGGTGGCGCCATCGGCTTTGTTGGCCTGATTATTCCGCATTTGACTCGGCTGCTGACGGGATCGCGGCACCGGGTGCTGCTGCCTGTCGCCATGTTGATCGGCGCCATTTTCATGGTCTGGACCGACACAGCAGCACGCAGCCTGTTTGCGCCGCGTGAACTGCCGGTCGGCATTATCACCGCGCTACTCGGCGCGCCAATTTTCCTGCTTGTGCTGCTGCGTTATCGGCGGATCACATGAGCGACGGCCTGGTCATTTCAAACCTGACGGTGCGGCTCGGCGAACGCCCTATCTTGAGTTCGGTTGACCTGCAGGCAAAGCCCGGCCAGGTGACCGGCCTGATCGGACCCAACGGCGCCGGCAAGTCGACGCTGATGCGCGCCAGCCTGGGCCTGACCCCATCCGAAGCTGGCTCGATCACCTTTGACGGGCAAGACATCCTCGCCTTGCCCCGCCGCACGCGGGCGCAGTTCGCGGCCTTTGTCGAACAAAGCAGCACGACCGATGCGCGGCTATCGGCGCGCGACGTGGTTATGTTGGGTCGCATTCCGTTCCAGTCAGTCTGGCAATCGGGCCCTGCCCCTGAAGATGCCGCTATCGCGGATAGCGCTATTGCTGCCGTGCAAATGGGCGGCTTTGAACAGCGGCTCTATCACACGCTGTCCGGCGGTGAGCAGCAGCGCATCCAACTGGCTCGCGCATTGGCGCAGCAACCACGCCTGCTAATTCTCGACGAGCCGACCAGTCACCTTGATGTCCAGGCGCAGCTTTCGGCCTTCAACCTGCTGCGGCAGCAGGCGAAATCTGGCGTGACCGTCTTGGTCGCCGTCCACGACCTCAACCTTGCCGCAGCCTTCTGCGACCAGCTTGTCGTTCTGCATCAGGGCCGCCAGGTCGCGACCGGAACGCCTGAGCAGGTGTTGACACCTGACCTGCTGCGGACGGTCTATCAGGTCGACGCTACGCTGCTGCGTCACCCCCGCGATGGCCGCCCGATAATCGCCTACGACCTGCCCGGCTAAATCGGCGATCAGCCGCGCAATTGCAATTGACAATCCTTCGATGCGGACCCAGAATTTTGATCGACTGGTCAAAATTTGGATCGAAAGCAAGCGGGAGGCAGCTTTGGAATTCGGTATCACCTTCAAAGGTTTCATCGAGGCGGAACGGGCACGATATCTGGTGCGCGCCGCTGAATATGCCGGTTTCAGCTATTGCTGGTTCTACGACTCCCACATCCTCTGGCGCGATTGCTACGCCGCCATTGCCATGTGCATGGAGCACACCGAAAACATGCGCTTCGGTCCGCTGGTGACCAACCCGGACGTGCGCGACTGGTCAGTTGCCGCGTCGATTTTCGGCTCATTGTCCAAGCAGAGCGGCGGGCGTTTTGATCTGGCGGTTGGCCGTGGCGACAGTTCCATGCGCGTCATGGGCAAGAAGCCCGCAACACTGGCCCGCGTAGCCGAATTCATCGCCAAGACCAAGGCCATGGTGCGCGGCGAAGAGGTCAGCTATGGCGAGATCCCTGCCCCGGTCAAATTCCCCTGGGCCGTCGAGCATGAAATGCCAAGCTGGGTCGCCGCCTACGGCCCGTTGGCCCTCAAGACCGCCGGTGAAAACGCCGATGGCGTGGTGCTGCAACTGGCCGATCCCGGCCTCTGCAAGTGGTTCACCGACCAGTGTATCGACGCCGGTAAAGCGGCTGGCAAGGATATGTCGAACTTCCGCTCAATGGCCGCAGCGCCCGCCTATTTTGGCGACAAGGTCCGTGCCATCGAAGCCACCAAGTGGTTCCCGGCCATGGTGGGCAACCACGTCGCTGATATCGTCGAAAAGTATGGCGCCGACAGCGACAAGGTTCCCGCGAGCCTGACCAGCTATATCGAAAAGCGCCGGGGATATGACTACGCCAAACACGGCCAGGCCGATAATCCGTTCCTTGATTTCATCACGCCCGATGTAGTGGAAAACTTCTGCGTGCTCGGCGAGCCTGATGAACACATCGCCAAAATACATCAGCTTAAGGACGCGGGGATAACTCAGTTCAACATCTATCTCGATAGCGGCGACGAAGAAGAGATCATTGCGGGCTATGGCCGCCATGTGATCCCGGCGTTTCGGTAGGGATTGGGGGCACACCCTCGTGGTTCGAGGCTCGTAAGAACTCGCACCTCACTATGAGGGCTACTGGAAACCCGGTATTTCAACAGCCCTCATGGTGAGGCGGGAGTGTAGCGCCCCTCGAACCACGAGGGCGTGGCACTACCGGTTCAAAATCGCGCCGTTGAGAACATCGATCTGCATCCCATCAAACGCCGGCGTCACGTTCGCCGGCGTTTCTGCGTCGGTGCGGGCATAGTCGAGATCGATGTGCATGTTGGTCAGCACAGCTTGCGTCGGGGCGAAGCGTTCGATCAGGTCCAGCGTTTCTGGCAGGCTGAGATGGCTCGGATGCGGCGTGGGGCGGAGAGCGTCGATAATCCAGAGACTTAGGCCGGAAATGGCTGGAAATGATGCTTCTGGGAAACCGGAGAGGTCGCAGCAATAGGCGAAATCGGCGACGCGGTAGCCGAGCGAGGTGATGTTGCCGTGG
This sequence comes from Devosia sp. 2618, assembly GCF_040546815.1. Lineage (NCBI taxonomy): Bacteria > Pseudomonadati > Pseudomonadota > Alphaproteobacteria > Hyphomicrobiales > Devosiaceae > Devosia > Devosia sp. 2618. The sequence continues at coordinate 1,326,169 of NZ_JBEPOO010000001.1, read as the reverse complement.
GTCTGCTCGAAGGCGGTGACGGTGATGGTGCCGCCGGGGCCATCGACATGCAGCACGCTGCCGGGGATAATTTCGTGGGGGTTGAGGATAGGTGGATAGTCGCTGCCCTTGGGCGCCTCAAAACAATAGCCGAAGGCCTCTCGCAAACGGGTACCGGTTTCCGCGTCGAAATAGACGTCCACGCGGCGGCGATTGTGCAGCGCCAGAACACGCAGATCGTCGATGCCATGCGTGTGGTCGGCATGCGAGTGGGTGTAGAGCACGGCTTCGACACGATCGACATTGGCGGCCAACATCTGCTCACGCAGATCGCAGCCGGTGTCGATGACAAGTCGGGTCGGCTGATCGCTGCCGTCGATCCAGCCTTCGATCAGCAGCGAACAGCGCAGGCGCCGGTTACGCGGCTCGGCTGGATCGCAGACGCCCCAGACATTGCCGATGCGCGGCACGCCGCCCGATGAACCGCAGCCGAGTATCGTTGCGACGATCCGCTGGGCGGCTGGCATGGGTCAGGCAAGTCCCGTTTTCGAGAACAGCCGCGCAAAATTTGCGGTGGTTTCCTGGCCAAGTTGTTCGAGACTTATGCCCCGCACTTCAGCCAGCTTTTCGGCGGTGTGACGCACAAAGCTTGGCTCGTTGGACTGACCGCGATGCGGGATCGGCGCCAGATAAGGCGCATCGGTTTCAACGATGTAGCGGTCGGCCGGAACGAACTTGGCGACCTCGCGGATCTCTTCGGCGTTCTTGAAGGTGATGATGCCCGAGAACGAAATATAACCACCCAGCGCCAATGCGCGACGGGCAAGGCCCACACCAGCCGTGAAGCAATGCAGCACGAAGGGGAATGCGCCCTGTGCGGTTTCTTCCTCGAGGATCGCGGCCATGTCTTCGTCAGCCTGGCGGCTGTGGATAACCAGTGGAAGACCGGTGATCCGGGCGGCAGCAATGTGACGACGCAAGCCAATGGCCTGCGCCTCACGCGGGGCGTTATCGTAGAAATAATCGAGCCCGGCTTCCCCAATAGCAACGCAACGCGGATGGGCACTTAGCCGGACAAGCTCATCTACCTCGATATGCAGTTCCTTGTCCGCATTGTGCGGATGGGTCCCGACCGAGCACCAGACATTGTCGTAGCGCTCGGCTATCGCGGCGTATGTGGAGAACTTTTCCACAAGTGTGGAAATCGTCACCATGCCGGTGACGCCCGCAGCGGCTGCGCGCGCCAGAACACCGTCGATATCGTTGGACAGCGCCTCGAAATCGAGGTGGCAGTGGCTGTCGATCAACATCCCTATTCCGCCTTGCGTTCGAGGCGCGCGAACACGCCTTGCGGTACTGGAAGGGGAGTATCGGTTAGCAGACTGTTAGCATTTCGAGCCGCAGCGAGTGTGCGCTGGTCCTCTGGCACAGCCAACTGGTCGAGCAAGCGCGCTGCCGATGCCGGAACGAAAGCCTGCATCGGAATCGTCAGTCGACGAACCGTGTCGGCCGTCACATAGAGAACGGTCGCCATGCGTTCCGGATCGGTCTTTTTGAGTGCCCAGGGCTCCTGAGCGGCGAAGTAGTTATTGGCGGAACTTAGCGCTGCGATGATCGCGCCGGTCGCTTCGTGAACCAGTTGCTGGTCCATTGCCTTCTGGGCGGCGTCGAGGGCTTCGTCGACTTCGCGGATGATCGCCTGATCGGCTTCCGAGAGCGCGCCGAGCTGGGGCACCTTGGCGTCGCAGTTCTTGTTGATCATCGACAGTGAGCGCTGCGCAAGATTGCCGAGGTTGTTGGCAAGGTCGGCATTGACGCGGTTGACCAGCTTTTCGTGGCTGTAGTCGCCGTCATTGCCGAACGAGACTTCGCGCAGGAAGAAGTAGCGCGATGCGTCAGTGCCGAACTCTTCGATCAGCTCGAATGGGTCAATGACATTGCCGAGCGACTTGCTCATCTTCTGGCCGTCGACCGTGAGGAAGCCATGCGCGAAAACGCGGTGCTGAACCTCAATGCCGGCACTCATCAGGAATGCAGGCCAATAGACGGTGTGGAAGCGGATGATGTCCTTGCCCACGACATGCAGATCGGCTGGCCAGAACTTTTTGAACAGCTCGCTGGCTTCATCGGGGAAACCGACGCCGGTGATGTAGTTGGTGAGCGCATCAACCCACACATACATGACGTGGCCCGGCGCATCGGGAACCGGCACACCCCAATCGAAGGTGGTGCGCGAGATCGAGAGGTCCTGCAGGCCTCCCTTTACGAACGAGATGATCTCGTTGCGGCGTTCCTTGGGCGCGATGAAGTCTGGATTGGACTCGTAGAGGTCGAGCAGCTTCTGCTGGTAGGCCGACAGGCGGAAGAAATAGGTTGGCTCTTCAACCCAGTTTACTTCGGCGCCGGTGGGGGCAAATTTCTTGCCGTCCTTTTCCGTCAGCTCTTCTTCGTCGAAATAGGCCTCGTCGCGAACCGAGTACCAGCCTTTATAGGTGGACTGGAAAATGTCGCCATTGTTGTTGGCGGACATTTTCTTCCAGATCGCTTGGCTGGAATCGTAGTGGCGCTTTTCGGTGGTGCGGAGGAAATCGTCGTTGGAAATGTCCAACACTTCCGCCAACCGCCGGAACTCGGCCGAGTTGCGGTCAGCCAGTTCGCGCGGCGTGATGCCCTGCGCGGCCGCCGTCTGCACCATCTTGATACCGTGCTCGTCCGTGCCGGTCAGGAAGTAGACTTCCCGACCTTCGAGGCGCTTGTAACGGGCGATGGCGTCGGTCGCGATCATCTCATAGGCGTGCCCGATATGTGGGGCGCCATTTGGGTAGGAGATCGCTGTGGTGACGTAAAACGGCTTAAGGGTCATAGGGACTCGGCAGAAACGGGTGCGGTCATGGCAGAGTGCTTCCTGATCGCGTCAAAAATGGCGACAAGCGTCTGTTTCATATCCAGATTGATGCTGTCGGCCTCGGCGAAAAGGGCGTGTGCCTTGTCCCATAGCTCGTTGGCCGAGGCAAGACGTCTGCGGGCTCCGGGCTGCATGGCGGCGTTGCGCGCCTCATCGGCCATCCAGTCATCGAGCATTTCGCGGGCGAAGCTTAGCTCGGTGCTCTGGGTATCGGCGCCGAGGGCATCGGCCAGTTTGAGCGACACACCGGACGGATGCTGCGCCGGATTAGCGAGCCACGTCTGCAGCGCGCCGAGCGCGGAATCGGCTTCAAGCGCCAAGGTTTCGAAGGCGCGGCGTGGGCGGCCGCCGGCAAGCGAAATCGCCTGATCCACCTCGGCACGTCCAAGGCTTGGATCGTGCTCGACCAGCACGGAGCGCACGTCGTCGGGCGCGACCGGCCGCAACGCCAGGTTGTGGCAGCGCGATTTGATGGTTGGCAGTAGCTGTCCAGGGCGATGCGAGATCAGCAGGAAAATCGTGTCGGCTGGCGGCTCTTCCAGCGTCTTGAGCAACGCGTTGGCAGCGGACGGATTGCAATCGTCGATGCTGTCGATGATCGCGACGCGGTGACCGGCCCTGCCCCGTGTGTGATGCAGGCTATCGCGCAGCTCGCGAATGTCTTCGACGCGGATCACGGTGTAATAGCTTTTGCTGTCCTTGGGACGGCGGCGCAGCAGGAACAGATTGGGATGGGACATCGCCGAAACCTGTTCTTCGACGCGATGGGCTTCCTCATCGCCCGTGGAGGTCAGGATGGCGGCGGCGAGTTCAAAGGCAAAGGTCGCCTTGCCGATACCCTGCGGACCATGCAGCAGAATGGCGCCGGGCAGACGGTGTTCCGCCAATTGCTTGAGGATAGCCGAGCGGGCGTTCTCGTGCCCGCGGGCACGCTGGCGGCGCTCGGGTGGCACCATTTCGGCAAGTCCGTCGGGATCACTCACGCCGGTGAGCCTTCCAGAAGTTCAGGGAAGCGCTGGCTGACGACCGCCCAGATGGCGGCCTCCAGCGCGTTTTCGGACTGTGCGGCTTCGATGACGACGCAGCGGTCAGGGTTTTCCTTGGCGATAGCCAGGAACCCTTCGCGCAGGCGCTTGTGCCACTCGATCTCTTCTTTTTCAAAGCGATCGCCGGTCAGGGCAAGACCATCTTCGATGGCGCGATCAGCGACACGCTTGAAGGCGGCATCAGGGTCCATATCGAGCACGATGGTGAGATCGGGGGTGTTGCCGTCGAGGGCCAGTGACTCAAGGCCAGCGATCAGCTTGTCATCTACGCCACCGGTCAGGCCCTGATAGGCGCGGGTGGAATCGTGGAAGCGATCCGACAGTACCCAGGTGCCATTGCGCAGGTTGGGCGCGATCAGCTGATTGACGTGATCAAGCCGCGCCGCGGCGAACAGCACGGCTTCGGCCCCCGGCCCCCAGCTTTCGGACCGCCCTTGCAGGATGAAGGAGCGGATAGCTTCGGCCTTGGGCGTTCCGCCGGGTTCCCGCGTGCGCACGACATTGATGGCGCGGCGCTCAAGGTTTTGCTGCAGACGCTTGATCTGGGTGGATTTGCCAACGCCTTCGCCACCCTCAAAGGTGATGAAACGGGCGCGGCTGCTGTTTGACGCTTCGGGCATGAGCACGTTCTATACGAGTCAGATTTGCAGAACCAGTCGGGTGTGGGAGCTTACGTGCCAAAGCGCGAGGTACGGCGGCATTGCGGCACGACCTCGTGGTTCGACAGGCTCACCATGAGGTCTACTGGATGAGGGCTACTGGGGAGATATACTGGGGCGTCTCAGAGCCAGCCGAGGGCCAGTTGCTTTAATGCGTCGGTGGCTTTGCGCATGACGTCGCCTTCTTCCACCGTGTAGGCAGCATAGAGCGGCGCAGTTTGCACGAGTTGGTCATCACAGAAGACGCGGAGTTCAGCGACCTTGTCGCCTTCCATCACCGGCGGCATTAGCGGGCCGGTATAGACCACGGTGGCGGAGAGGCAGCGGCGAGAGCCGCGTGGCAGGTAGAGCGCGACCTCGCCCTTGCCGACCAGCCCGACGCTGGAACTGGTGCCGCCATAGACGTTGGCATAGGTGACGATGGCGCCGTCGGGATAGGCCGAGACGCGCTCAAAGGCCCGAGCGCCCCAGGTGATCAGCTTGCGGCCCTCTTCGGCGCGCTGTGCCATCGACGGCAGGCCATGCAGCACCGCGACAAGACGGCGCCCGCCTTCGGCCGTCGAGATAACCGACCCGTAACCGGCAGCTTGCGTATGGCCGGTTTTGAGACCGTCAACGCCAATGCCCATTTCGACCAGCGAGTTGCGGTTGGGCTGCTTGATCTTGTTCCACTCCATCTCGGGCTCGGAGAAGTAGTGGTAGTATTCGGGGAACTCGCGGATCAGGTAGCGGCCGAGATCGGCCAGATCGCGGGCCGTGACATACATGTCCGGGTCCGGCAGGCCGGTGGAATTGGTGAAGTGGGAGTGCTCAAGCCCGATCTCTATCGCCAGCTCATTCATCATGGCCGAGAAGCTCCCTTCGGAGCCGGCAATGCCTTCGGCCAGAACGATGGCCGCATCATTGCCCGACTGGATGATGACGGAGCGGACGAGGTTTTCGACGCTGATCTTGGAATTGAGTTCGGCAAACATGGTCGAGCCGCCCGAGCGCGCGCCACCGGTGCGCCAGGCGTTTTCCGAAACGAAGAACTCGTCGGCCATGTTCACGCGGCCATCGCGGATTTCGTGGAACACCACAGCGATGGTCATGAGCTTGGCCATGCTGGCCGGCTCGATCCGGGCGTCGGCATCTTTCTGGAAGATGACCGTGCCGGATTCATTGTCCATCAGAATGGCGTAGGGTGCCTTGGTTTCGAACAGGACCTGGGCCAGAACTGGCGCCGTCAGCGCCAGCATTGTCGCCACTGTTAGCCAGATCTTTTTCACGACCACCTGCCCCTTCGGCGCCGGGCTTTCCCGGCTGTTATATTAATAGAGAACTATGTCGTTAAGGCCAAGCTCGCGGCCCAGATCCTGCACATCAACTCTTGAGGCGCCGGCCTTGAGATGGGTTAGAGTCAGGCGCGTCGCCGGACGGCCATTGACGGTCACCTGCTCCTCATCCACCGCGCCGAGAACGGCGAAGCGCTCGGCGATATTGATGGCGTTGTTCTGGTCGCTGAAGACGCCAAGACCCAGACGGATCGAGCGGGAATCGGCATCGACTGACTGCACCCAGTCATTGAGGTCGGTCGTGCGGGTCGCCATGGCATTGACGGCCGAGAAAGCCGTGCCGATCGCTGCATCCTGCTGCTCTGGCGTGGTGTCGGCATACGAGAAGAAACCGCCGAAGAAATCGCCGGCAATATCGGCAACGCTGCGATTACCACCGGCCGATGCGACACGGGTATTGCTGGAGCTGCCGCCATAGTTGGCCGGGCCGGAATAGCTGGCGACCAGCATGCGGGTGTCATCACCCTCAAGTGGCGCTGGGCCGACATATTCGGCCTTGATTGTCGTATGGCCGTTGTTGACGTAGCCTAGCATTTCGGCGGCGCGGTGCGACAGGTCCATGATGCGGCCGGGCATATAGGGCCCGCGATCGTTGACGCGAACGACGACCGAACGGCCATTGGCTTCGTTGGTGACGCGGACATAGGACGGCAGCGGCAAAGTGGGATGGGCGCCAGTCAAAGCGTTGGCCGAGAAAATCTCGCCATTGGCGGTGCGGCGGCCGTGGAAATCGGAGCCATACCAGGACGCGTCGCCGGTCGCGACATAGCCGGGCTGCTCGGCTGGCGTGTAGACTTTGCCGCGGACCGTATAGGGTTTGCCGACCTGATAGCGGCCGCCACCCTTGGGCGGATTGGGATTATTGGTGACGCGCGGCGAGGCGCTGACACCGAATTCGGACGACGTGAAGGCGCCGCGTTTGACTGTGGCGCCGAGGCCACCACCGCTGGCACAGGCCGCAATCATAGGGGTGATCAGGGTCGCCAGGGCGACGAAACGGATGGCATTGCGCCAGGCGGGCGTCATCACTGTACTCAAACTCTTTTACGCTATTCACACTATGAGTACGGACCATAACGCGTTTTGGCCGCCCTCACCCGCACAGAACAGGTTTCTGGTTTCAGTGAGGTTAAAGACAACAGACTGTTAGCGTTGAGAGTAACATTTGACGCGAAAACGTTCCCAAAGTGAGACAGAACGCGCACCCATCGGAACTTGCATCACGCCAGATATAAAGATATCTTTATGTGATCGGAAAATCACCGAACCTGAGGTATTTGGCGATGAGCCAGCACGATGACGCCCATATTCCCGACTGGAACGAGGTCCGCGCAGCGCTGACCAAGGCTGCGCGCGAACGCATCCTGATTCTGGACGGCGCGATGGGCACCATGATCCAGCGCCTCAAACTGACCGAAGAAAATTTCCGCGGCGAACGGTTCAAGGACTGGCAGCTGCCGCTCAAGGGCAATAACGATCTGCTGGTTATAACCGAACCGCAGATGATCGAGGATATCCACTACCAGTATTTCATGGCTGGGGCCGATATCGCCGAAACCAACACGTTTTCGGGCACATGGGTGGCGCAGGCCGACTATGAGTGCGAAAGCGCGGTCTATGACATCAACTATCAGGGCGTCGTCGTGGCGCGCCGGGCTGCTTTGCGCGCTGAGGCCGAAGACGGTCGCCGTCGCTTTGTAGCGGGCGCTATCGGACCGACCACCAAGACCGCGTCCATGTCGACCGACGTGGCCAGCCCCGGTTTCCGATCGATCACGTTCGAACAGTTGCGCGACGCCTATAGCGAGGCCATTCGCGGCCTGCTCGACGCAGGCGCCGACCTGCTGCTGTTTGAAACCATCACCGATACGCTCAACACCAAGGCCGGCCTGTTTGCTGCCCGTCAGATTTTTGACGAGCGCGGCATCGACGTGCCGATCATGATTTCGGGCACGATTACCGATCTCAGCGGCCGCACGCTGTCGGGCCAGACGCCAACGGCGTTCTGGTATTCGGTGCGCCACGCCAATCCGATCACCATCGGGCTGAACTGCGCGCTCGGCGCCAATGCCATGCGCGCCCACCTGGCCGAACTTTCGGACGGCGCAGACACGTTCATCTGCGCCTATCCCAATGCCGGCCTGCCCAATGCGTTCGGTCAATATGACGAGACGCCAGAATTCATGGCGGAGCAGATCGAGGGCTTTGCCGCTTCCGGTTACGTCAACATCGTTGGCGGCTGCTGTGGCTCGACGCCCGACCATATCCGCGCCATCGCGCAGGCAGTGGCCAAGCATAAGCCACGCGCCGTGCCCGAAGTGCCAAACCTGCTGCGCCTGGCCGGCCTTGAGCCCTTTACGCTGACCAAGGACATTCCGTTCGTCAATATCGGCGAGCGCACCAACGTCACCGGCTCGGCCCGCTTCCGCAAGCTGATCACCGCTGGCGACTATACCGCTGCGCTCGACGTGGCGCGCGATCAGGTGGCCAATGGCGCCCAGATCATCGACATCAACATGGATGAGGGCCTGATCGACTCCAAACAGGTGATGATCGAGTTCCTCAACCTGCTCGCGGCCGAACCCGACATCGCCAAAGTGCCGCTGATGATCGACTCGTCCAAGTGGGACGTGATCGAGGCGGGTCTGCAATGTGTGCAGGGCAAGGCGCTGGTCAATTCGATCTCGATGAAGGAAGGCGAAGAGGCCTTCCTGCATCACGCAAGGCTGGTGCGCGCCTATGGCGCTGCGGTTGTGGTGATGGCATTCGACGAGCAAGGTCAGGCCGATACGCGCGCCCGCAAGGTCGAAATCTGCACCCGCGCCTATAAACTGCTGACCGAGGAAGTGGGGTTCCCGCCGGAAGACATCATTTTCGATCCCAACGTCTTTGCAGTCGCCACCGGTATCGAAGAACACAACAATTATGGCGTCGACTTCATCGAAGCGACCAAGGACATCACCGACACCCTGCCCCATGTGCATATTTCGGGCGGTATCTCGAACCTCAGCTTCTCGTTCCGCGGCAATGAGCCGGTGCGCGAGGCGATGCACGCCGTGTTCCTCTACTATGCCATCCAGAATGGCATGGACATGGGCATCGTCAATGCCGGGCAACTGGCGGTTTACGAGAGCATTGATCGCGAACTGCGCGACGCCTGCGAGGACGTGATCCTCAACCGCCGCGACGACGGCACCGACCGCCTGCTGGCGCTGGCCGAACGCTATCGCGGCACGGCGGGCAAGGAAGTGGCGGCCAAGGATTTGAGCTGGCGCGAAAAGTCTGTCGAGGACCGCATCGCGCATGCACTGGTCAACGGCATTACCGAATATATCGACGCCGACACCGACGAGGCGCGGCTGAAGTCGGCGCGTCCGCTGCATGTGATCGAAGGCCCGCTAATGGCCGGGATGAGCATCGTCGGCGACCTGTTCGGCTCGGGCAAGATGTTCCTGCCGCAGGTGGTGAAATCGGCCCGCGTGATGAAGCAGGCCGTGGCGCTGCTGTTGCCTTACATGGAGGCCGAAAAGAATGCCGACGGTAACGCTACGGGCCGCCAGAGCGCCGGCAAGGTGCTGATGGCGACGGTAAAGGGCGACGTGCACGATATCGGCAAGAACATCGTCGGCGTCGTGCTGAGCTGCAACAATTACGAGATCATCGATCTCGGCGTCATGGTGCCGACGGCCAAAATTCTGCAGACCGCCAAGGAGCAGAATGTCGACATCATCGGGCTGTCAGGCCTAATCACGCCATCGCTGGATGAAATGGTGCATGTCGCCTCCGAAATGGAGCGCGAAGGCTTTGACATTCCGCTGCTTATCGGCGGCGCGACGACCAGCCGCGTCCATACGGCGGTCAAAATCCACCCGCGTTACCATGCGGGGCAAGCCGTGCACGTCAACGACGCCAGCCGCGCCGTGGGCGTGGTGGGTAACCTGCTCGGCAAGGACACCAAGGTCAGCTTCATCGCCGACATTCGCGCCGAATACGCCAAGGCCGCTGCAGCTCATGAACGGGCCGAAAGCGAAAAGCAGCGCGTGCCGTTGGCCAAAGCCCGCGCCAATGCGTTCAAGCCGGACTGGGCTGGTTACACGCCGCCCAAGCCGAGCTTCCTTGGTACCAAGGTGATCGAGGACGTCGATCTCAAGACGCTGGCCAGCTATATCGACTGGACGCCGTTCTTCCAGACCTGGGAGCTCAAGGGCCGCTATCCGGCGATCCTGCAGGATGAGCGCCAGGGCGAGGCCGCACGCCAGCTGTTTGACGACGCCCAACGGATGCTCAAGCAAATCATCGACGAAGACTGGTTCAAGCCACGCGCCGTGGTGGGCTTCTGGCCGGCCAATGCCGATGGCGACGACATTCGTCTCTATACCGACGAAGGCCGCGCCGAAGAACTGGCAACGCTGTTCACCCTGCGCCAGCAGCTGTCCAAGCGCGACGGCAAGCCCAATATGGCTTTGTCGGACTTCGTGGCACCGGCCGGCACGCCGGACTATATCGGCGGCTTCGTCGTGACAGCCGGCATCGAAGAGGTCGCTATTGCCGAGCGCTTTGAGGCAGCCAATGACGATTACTCGTCCATTCTTGTCAAGGCACTGGCCGACCGCTTCGCCGAGGCGTTCGCCGAATATATGCACCAGCGTGTCCGCAAGGAATTCTGGGGCTATGCGGCCGACGAAACGCTGAGCAATGAGGAATTGCTGGGCGAAACCTATCGCGGCATCCGTCCGGCGCCAGGCTATCCGGCCCAGCCGGACCATACGGAAAAGACCACCCTGTTCCGCCTGCTCGACGCTGAAAAGCAGGCTGGCGTGACCTTGACGGAAAGTTTTGCCATGTGGCCGGGCTCGTCGGTTTCGGGGCTCTTCTTCAGCCATCCCGATGCGTATTATTTTGGCGTAGCCAAGGTGGAGCGTGATCAGGTGATGGACTATGCGGAACGCAAGAACATGCCGCTGGCCGAGGTCGAGCGGTGGCTGGGGCCGATTTTGAACTATATTCCGGGTCCGGCGATCGTGGCGGCGGAGTAGAGGCGGCGAAGCTGAACCTTTTTTGGGATACCCCCACCTAACCTCCCCCTGATAGGGGGAGGAATGTGGCTGGTGGGTATCACAAAACGTGCCTCAAACTCGATCAGTCCCTCCCCCTATCAGGGAGAGGTTAGGTGGGGGTATCCTCTTGAATAACCATCGCAAACTCGACCCAATCCCCGTCACATTGGTAACCGAGCCCAACCGCTTCACCGCGCTCGACGCCGATACAGCCCTGCTCCGCCTGCCCGCCAATTCCGGGCATGCCCACGAGGACGGCGCGCAATGCATCGCCTGCGCCATGCGCACCGACGTGCGGGCATTGTTGTTCGACATGCTCGAAGGCGCCAAACAGGGCCTACGGCCCGCGTTCAAAAAGGTGGTGGTGGATGCCAGTGCCGTGCCGGATGTTTCGGTGGTAATTGCGGCATTGACGGGCAAACTCCCAGCGCAGGCTCTACGGGATCATACGGTGGCGCGGTCGTTCTATCTGGTGGGGTGAGCTCCATCTAAAAATTAGTAGGATGGGGCACGCCCTCGTGGTTCGAGGCTCGTAAGTACTCGCACCACGAGGGCGTGGTACCTACCTCTAAAACCGCACCAGCGGCGTATCGGCCCTCAAATACAGCGGATGCTTGGGGGAACCATCGGCATTTTTCCCAAAGCACCACAGATCAATCCCATCGGCCCGGAGGGCCTCGACCAGCGCCTTGCCGGCGGGGGCTAGGGCTTTGTTGAGCTTGCCGTGGCAGAGGATGACGACATCAGCGTCTGCCGCCGCAGCGCGGATGGTGGGGAGGTTTTCGTCAGATACCGCAACCACGCCGGGCGCCAGCAGCATCTTGGGGTCTGTCGCCCGATAATCCCCGACATTGGCCTTTGCCATGGCTGAAAATCCCTCGCGGTTGGCGAAGGTCCATTCGCGGGCGCAGGTGGGATCGTTGACCGTCGCGTCGGCGGTGCTGGGGTTCATGCCGATGAACAACACGTAACGCGCAGGGAACGCGTCGCCGGTCCAGCGGCGCATCAGCTGGCGGTATTTGCCATCGGCGCTAAACCGCGCGTCGCCATTGACGCCCGGCATCAGAGCCAGCCGAACCTTGCCGCCGGGGTCGTGCGCGGCAGAACTCATGCGGTCAGATCGCTCGGCGGCACGAGGCCATTGATTAGCGAGGCGGTGGTAACCGTGTTGGCCAGGAGGCACGCAATGGTCATCGGGCCAACGCCGCCGGGCACCGGAGTGATGGCGGCAGCAACTTCGGCGGCTTCCTTATAGGCTACGTCGCCGACAAGGCGCGTCTTGCCGTCGCCCCGCTCGGGCGCATCGATACGGTTGATGCCGACATCGATGACAGTGGCGCCCGGCTTGATCCAGTCGCCCCTGATCATCTCCGGACGACCGACGGCGGCCACCACGATGTCGGCGCCACGCACGACTTCGGCGAGGTTTCTGGTCTTGGAATGGGCGACGGTCACCGTGCAGTTCTCGCGCAGCAGCAATTGCATCATCGGCTTGCCAACCAGATTGGAGCGCCCGATGATGACGGCATTGAGCCCGGCCAGCGAACCGAGTTCGTCGCGCAGCAGCATGAGGCAGCCAAGTGGCGTGCAGGACACCGGACCCGGAAGGCCGATCTGGACCTTGCCGACATTGGCGGGCGTGAAGCAATCGACGTCCTTGGCCGGATCGATCGCCTCGATCACCTTGATGGGGTCGATGTGTTTGGGAACGGGCAGCTGAACGAGAATGCCGTGGACGTTCTTATCCTCATTGAGGCGCTTTACCAGCGCCAGCAATTCCGTCTCGCTGGTGTTTTCGGCCAGCTCGTGCTTGAACGAGGCCATGCCCACTTCGGCGGTCTGTTTCGCCTTGTTGGTGACATAGACCTGGCTCGCAGGATCGTGCCCGACGATGACGACCGCCAGACCCGGCGTGATGCCATGCTCGGCCTTGAGGCGCGCCACATGGCCCGCGATGCGACCGCGGAGGCCCTCGGCAAACGCTTTGCCGTCAATGATCTTTGCAGTCATGGGAACCTCCATATGGTGAGAATGGCGCAGCAATAGAAAACGGCGGGCGGTTCGTCTACCGTTGTCGAAAAGGAAAGCGGCGCGAGCGATGGCTTACGAGCAAAAGAACAAGCCCAATACCGGCGATGTGGATGCGTTTCTGGCACAGCTGCCGGACGCAGCTAAGCGCGAGGACAGCTACCGGCTGATCGCGCTTCTGCAGGAGGTATCGGGCGAGCCACCCGTCTTGTGGGGCGCGGGAATTGGCTTTGGGCAGTATCATTACAAGTATGCCAGCGGGCATGAGGGCGACGCGGCGCTGATCGGCTTTGCGCCGCGCAAGGCGGAGTTCAGCATCTATCTGATGGGCACTTACTCGCCCGAAGAAATCGCGCGGCGGGATGGGCTGCTGGGAAAGCTGGGCAAGCACCGCATGGGTAAGGCGTGCCTTTATGTGAAGCGGTTGAGCGACATCGACATGGCTGTGTTGCGGGAGCTGGCCGAGATTTCGGTTTCCACGATGCGTTCGGCCTATCCTGCGGCAAAATAAAAGGGCTGCAACGACATCTCTGTCCTTGCAGCCCTGGGGAAAATCGGCCGACCGCGCTGTTGAGGGCTTGGGGGACAAGCAGCCAGCCAGAAATTCCTCGCTCACCGGTTTTGCATGGGTCGCTTGCCGTGCCAGTGAACTCCCATCAAGATGGTGCGTAAATGCGGCAAGAAAAGTGCTCATCACTCGGATGTGAAATCTTTGCCGGATTGACCGCACAGTTGCTGGCAAGCCCAGAAACTGTCATTTGAAATGGCTACAAACGCTGCCGGATATGCGGTGCGATTCAGCCCGTTAGGCAGGCCTGATCCGGGGCCTGCGAGATGAAAGAGCTCCATGACGACGATCAGCCCCCCACCCACCGAAAAACAATCCTTCACCGATCCCGAGAAGGCGTGGGAATATCTGGCCGAGCTCTATCACCGCAATACCGAGTTCATCCGCAGCCATCTCGCCGCGCTCGCCAAGGGCAGCATTCCCGATGGCCGCGTGCGGGCCTGCTATCCGCAGGTCGAAGTGCGCTCCACCAGCTATAGCCGGTCGGAAAGCACCCTGCCCTATGGGTTCCTGCATACGCCTGGCCTCTACCGCACCACGGTGACGGCGCCGGACCTGTTCCGGACCTATTTCCAGGAGCAGTTCACGGTCATCCTGAAAAACCACGGCGGCACGATCGACATCGGCGAGTCCGACACTCCGATCCCGCTGCACTTTGCCGTGCCGGCCAATGAACGCATCGACGGCGATGCGCTGAACGCGCTCAACATTCCGCTGCGCGACGTGTTCGACGCGCCGGACCTGGGCAATACCGACGACGAAATCGCCAATGGCACCTTTGTGCCGCCCCGCGGCGGGCCCTACCCGCTGGCAGCATTCACCGCGCCGCGCGTCGATTATTCGCTGTTCCGGCTCAGCCACTACACCGGCACAGATGCGAGCCACTTCCAGAACTTCGTGATCTTCACGAATTACGCGTTCTACATCGACGAGTTCTGCCGCATCGCCAAGCAGTACATGGCCGATGGCCATTCGCACTATCAGAGCTTCATCGAGCCCGGCAATGTGGTGACCGACAACGCCCTGCGCGGCGGTACTGTGGCGGGCACTGCGCCCGTACGTGCGCCGCAGATGCCGGCCTACCACCTGACAGCGGATCGCGGTCGCGGCATCACAATGGTCAATATCGGCGTCGGTCCATCCAACGCCAAGACCATCACAGACCACATCGCCGTGCTGCGCCCGCATGCCTGGATCATGCTCGGCCACTGCGCCGGCCTGCGCAACAGCCAGGAACTGGGCGACTACGTGCTGGCCCACGCTTATGTGCGCGAAGACCACGTGCTCGACGCCGATCTTCCCCTATCAGTGCCAATTCCAGCGCTGGCCGAAGTGCAGGTGGCGCTCGAACAGGCGGTGCATGAAATCACCGAAACCGAAGGCATCGAAACCAAAAAGATCATGCGCACGGGCACGGTCGCGACCTTCGACAACCGCAATTGGGAACTGCGCGACCAGGCCGAAATCACCCAGCGCCTGAGCCAGTCCCGCGCCGTGGCACTGGACATGGAATCGGCGACGATTGCGGCCAACGGCTTCCGGTTCCGCGTGCCCTACGGGACGCTGTTGTGCGTATCCGACAAGCCGCTGCATGGCGAACTGAAACTGCCGGGCATGGCGTCGGATTTCTACCGGACGCAGGTTAATCGGCATCTGCAGATCGGCCTGCGGGCGATGGAGATATTGCGGGACCAGCCAGCAGAACGGCTGCATTCCCGGAAACTGCGTAGCTTTGCCGAGACGGCGTTCCAGTAGGGTTATTTGCCGGGATACCCCCACCCCGCCTCCCCCTGATAGGAGGAGGAGTCTGGCTGGTGCATACGACGAAATATGGTGCCACGCCCACGTGGTTCGAGGCTCGTGAAGAACTCGCACCTCACCATGAGGGCTACTTCTAGCGCGTTACTTCAGCAGCCCTCATGGTGAGGTGGGAGCGTAGCGACCCTCGAACCACGAGGGCGTGGCAATGAAAAAAGCCCGGCATCGCTGCCGGGCTTCTTCATTTCGATTTGCGGTTTCTAGCAGATCACGCGTGCTGTGCTGCTGCAGCGGTTGCGGCTTCGTTGCGGGTGAGCAGGCCCTTGTAGAGGACGGCACCGATGGCGGCGCCGACCAGTGGGGCGGCAATGAAGAGCCAGACTTGGCCAAGAGCGCCGTTCTGGGCGAAAATGGCCGCGGCGATCGAGCGGGCCGGGTTGACCGAGGTGTTGGTGACCGGGATCGAGATCAAGTGGATCAGGGTCAGCGACAGGCCGATGGCGATCGGTGCAAAGCCCGCAGGTACGCGGCTGGACGTTGCGCCGAGGATGACGATGATGAAGAACGCCGTCAGCACGACTTCGGCCACCAGAGCGGCGAACAGGCCATAGCCACCGGGCGACAGTGCATCATAGCCGTTGGAGGCAAAGCCGCCAGCAACGAACCCGACCTTGCCCGAAGCGATAAGATAGAGCACGGCAGCGCCCAGGATGCCGCCGACGAGCTGCGCGCCCCAATATGGCAGCAGGTTTTTGTATTCAAACTTGCCGGCAACGGCGAGGCCGAGCGACACGGCCGGGTTGAAGTGACCGCCGGAAATGCCGCCAACGGCATAGGCCATGGTCAAGACTGTCAGGCCGAACGCGAATGCTACGCCAAGGTAGCCGATACCGACGTCAGGGACGCCGGCTGCAAGTACAGCGGCGCCGCACCCGCCGAAAACCAACCAAAACGTGCCGAATGCTTCTGCAGATAGTTTTTGGAACATTGTGAGCCCTCCTCATGATTCCCATGAGAAGCTTACGCACAATTTGGATTTCGGTAATCAACAAAAAGAAGCGGGCCTGAGCGATGTATTCGCCCCGGCACGCCTCAGAAATTTATTGTTGTATCAGCGGCCCTTAACGACCGAGTAGCCGGCATACTTGGCCGATTCACCGAGCTGTTCTTCGATGCGGATCAGCTGGTTGTACTTGGCAATCCGGTCCGAACGCGACAGCGAGCCGGTTTTGATCTGGCCGCAATTGAGCGCGACCGCGAGATCGGAAATGGTAGTGTCTTCGGTTTCGCCCGAACGATGCGACATCACCGAGGTGTAACCGGCGCGGTGCGCGGTATCGACGGCGTTGAGGGTTTCGCTGAGCGAGCCAATCTGGTTGACCTTGACGAGGATCGAGTTTGCGACGCCCATCTTGATGCCCGAAACGAGGCGCTGGGTGTTGGTGACGAACAGATCGTCGCCCACCAGCTGAACCTTCTTGCCGATCGCGTCGGTCAGGGCCTTCCAGCCATCCCAATCGTCTTCCGCCATACCATCTTCGATGGTGATGATCGGGTAGCGGTTTGCGAGGTCTTCAAGGAAGCGCACGTTTTCTTCGGACGACAGCGACTTGCCTTCGCCGACCATCTCGTAGCGACCATTCTTGTAGTATTCGGTCGAAGCGCAATCGAGGCCGAGATAGACGTCCTCGCCGGGACGGTAGCCGGCCTTTTCGATCGAGCGCATGATGAAGCCGAGCGCTTCATCGGCCGAGCCGAGGTTTGGCGCAAAGCCGCCCTCGTCGCCCACATTGGTGTTGTGGCCTTCAGCCGACAGACCCTTTTTGAGGGTGTGGAAGATTTCCGAACCGATGCGCACGGCGTCGGCCAGATTTTCGGCGCCGACGGGCAGGATCATGAATTCCTGCATATCAATCGGGTTATCGGCATGCTCGCCGCCATTGATGATGTTCATCATCGGCACGGGCAGAACGTGGGCGTTTGGTCCGCCGATATAGCGGTAGAATGGCAGTTCGCTCGACTCGGCAGCGGCCTTGGCGACAGCCAGCGACACGCCGAGAATAGCATTGGCGCCAAGGCGCGACTTGTTTGGCGTGCCATCGAGGTCGATCATCGCCTTGTCGACGGCGAGCTGATCGAGCGCGTCCATGCCCTGGATTTCGTCAAAAATGGCGGTGTTGACGTTCTCGACGGCCTGGGTGACGCCCTTGCCGGAATACTTCTTGCCGCCATCGCGCAGCTCGACGGCTTCGTGCGCGCCGGTGGATGCGCCCGATGGAACGGCGGCGCGGCCGAAGCTGCCATCGTCCAGTACGACATCGACTTCGACGGTGGGATTACCGCGGCTGTCATAGATCTGACGGCCATTGACGAGGATGATTGAAGACATCGAATAATCCCTTCCCGGATGGGTTCTATCGTTTTCCAGCCTTCTCCTAGACGTGGGGCGTGACAAGTAAAAGAGGGCCACGGAAAAAAACCGCGATTGTCGCTCCGACAGGTCGATTTTAGGCAGCGCGGCGGCAGATTTAGCCGCAGACTGGCCGCAGGAACATCAGATTCCCCCGGAGGAGGCCCATGACCAAACCATTCATCAAGCAGCTTGCCCATGTCTGCATCTTTTCGCGCGATCTCGAAAAGTCGGAGGCGTTCTATCGCGACGGGTTCGGCTTTGAGACAGCCTTCATTTCGAGCGCAAGGCCGACAAGATCGGGTTTTACCTCGACCTTGGTGGCCGTACCTTTGTGGAAGTGTTCAGCAAGGACAGCGCGCGCTACGACGAGACCAACCAGATCAACCATTTCTGTTTTGAGACGGACGATCTGGATGGGCTGATCTTGCATCTGCGGGCGCAGGGCATCAGCGTGACGGACAAGAAACGCGGGGCGGACAATACCTGGCAGTCGTGGACGGCTGACCCGGACGGGGTGAAGCTGGAGATTTTCCAGTACACCGACGAGAGCATGCAGTTTGGGCCACGCGGCGCTGTGTGTGAGGTGGATTGGTAAGGGGACGCTAGGAAGCCCCATCAGACCTCACCCTGAGCTTGTCGAAGGGCGAGGTCGTGGCACGATGGCGGCAACGACCTCGTGGTTCGACAGGCTCACCATGAGGTCTACTGGGGACTTGCGGGTGAGCCTGAGGTTCAGAGGGCCCACCTTGCGGTGAGCCCGTACTATCTTACTCCGACGTCTGGCGGATCAGGCCGAAGGCGACGAGCGTCACCAAGGCTGCCAGGATCATGTAGAAACCGACGGTGTGGAGGCCATAAGTGCCGGCCAGATAGGTCGCCACATAGGGGGCCAGCGACGCGCCGAAGATGCCGCCGAGGTTGAAGGTGAGCGAAGCGCCGGTGTAACGCACGGCGGTGGGGAATGGCGCGGCGAGTGCAGTGCCCAGCGGACCATAGGTCATGCCCATCAACGCAAAGCCGATGCAGAGGAAACCCAAAACGCCCACGACATTGCCCGAACCGAACAGCGGGCCAAGCAGCAGGCCGAAGATGGCGATGCTGATGGAAACGCCGACCATGACGCGGCGCATGCCGAAGCGGTCAGCCAGTACGGCCGAAATCGGGATGAACAGGCCGAAGAAGCAGACGCCAACCATTTGCAGGATCAGGAACTCTTCGCGCGAATAGCCCAGGGCATTGGTGCCCCAGCTAAGCGAAAACACCGTCATGATGTAGAACAAAACGAAGGTGGCGAGCGCGGCCATGGTGCCGAGCAGCAGGCTCAGCTTGTGGTCCTTGAACACGGTGACGAATGGCACTTCAACGCGTTCGGCCTTTTCGACGGCCTTGGCGAATTCGGGCGTTTCGCTGATCTTGAGGCGGATAAACAGGCCAAAGATCACCAGCAGCGCGCTGGCGAGGAACGGAATGCGCCAGCCCCACGACATGAAGGCCTCATCGCCCATGAAATGGGCGAGCACGAGGAAGATCGTGGTAGCGAAGAAAAAGCCAACCGGTGCGCCGAGCTGCGGGAACATGCCGTACCAGGCGCGCTTGCCCTCAGGAGCGTTTTCGGTGGCGAGCAGCACGGCGCCGCCCCATTCACCGCCCAGACCAAGCCCCTGCCCCAAACGGCACAGCGCCAGCAGCAGCGGCGCCCAGACGCCGATCTGCGCATAGGTTGGCAGCACGCCGATCAGGACCGTGGATATGCCCATGGTCAGGAGCGCCGCGACGAGGGTCGCCTTGCGGCCGATCTTGTCGCCGAAATGGCCAAAGAACGCCGCACCGATCGGGCGGGCAAAGAAGGCAATGGCGAAGGTCGCCAGCGACTGCAGCAGCGCCGAAGCCTCATCGCCTGCCGGGAAGAACAGGTGCGGGAATACGATCACCGCAGCGGTGGCGTAGATGTAGAAATCAAAAAATTCGATGGTGGTGCCGATCATGCTCGCGGCGAGAACGCGGCGAGCCGAATTGCCTGAAGCAGGCACCGGATTGGTGGCAGTAGCGGTGGTCATTAGAAGTCCGGGGTGAAGATCAGATGGGTGTCACCGGGACGCGCCTCCACCCCTAGAAAACTCGCGCCGTCGATTAACAAGTACCGCAGCCGTAACGCAGAGTACGCCCCGCGACAACCCGGAAAGCGGGAAAAACCCGATCAATCCTCGCGTTTGTGACCGTCGATGACCTTTTCGGCGAGGGTTTTCTCGGCCTCTTGCTTCAGCTTCTCGGCCTTGGTCCGCCCAAACAGCACACGATTCTGCGCCGCCTGCGTTTCCTTTTCGGCGCGGGCCTTCTGTTTGCGGACGGTGCGGAGATTGATGATGTCAGCCATGGGGGGATTGTAGCAGATGCTCGGGGGCTGACGGAAGATCGGGTGGAGCGAGGGGGCTCGGTTGGATTGGCTTCCTACCACTTCCCACTTTGCTGCCCTCGGGCTTGACCCGAGGGTCGCTCTCCCCAAGCCCATACTTGGTGGCTCTCCCACAGGCCCTCGGGTCAAGCCCGAGGGTAGCGCGGTGGGCGGGCCGAGAGTGCGCGAGATGAACACGCTCGGCTCACGACCGGGGTGACGCGGTGGATGGGTGTAGCGGCGGCGCAAATGCGATCAGCTATCCGGGTCACTTAGACAAAACGCCCGCAGCTTTTGGCTGCGGGCGCTTGTGATTTGATCCGATCAGACCAGTCGGCTCTGATCCATTGCGGCAGCGATGAAGCTGGCGAACAAAGGGTGGGGCTCGAAGGGCTTGGATTTCAGTTCGGGGTGGAACTGCACGCCGATGAACCATGGATGGTCGGTGCGCTCCACGATTTCGGGCAGCTTGCCATCGGGCGAGACGCCGGAGAACAGCAGGCCGTTCTTTTCGAGCAGCTTGCGGTAATCCATGTTCACCTCATAGCGGTGACGATGGCGCTCGGTGATGCGCGTGCTGCCATAGATGTCCGCAACGCGGCTACCGCGGGTCAGCTGGGCGGGATAGGCGCCGAGGCGCAGCGTGCCGCCAAGATCGGTGCCGGTCGAACGGCTCTCGGTCTCGTTGCCCTTGACCCACTCGGTCATCATGCCGACGACTGGCTCCTTGGTCGGGCCAAACTCGGTCGAGGACGCGTTCTTGATGCCTGCCGTGTTACGGGCTGCTTCAACGCAGGCCATCTGCATGCCAAAGCAAATGCCGAAATAGGGCACATCCTTGACGCGGGCAAAGCGGGCCGCTTCGATCTTGCCGGCCGAACCGCGCTCACCAAAGCCGCCGGGCACCAGAATGCCATGCACGTGCTCAAGATATGGCGCAGGATCGTCGCGCTCGAACACTTCCGAGTCGATCCACTGCAGGTTGACCTTGACCTTGTTGGCGATGCCGCCATGGGCCAGTGCTTCGCTGAGCGACTTGTAGGCATCCTTGAGGCCCGTGTACTTGCCGACGATGGCAATGTTCACTTCGCCTTCTGGATTGTGGAGGCGCGCCGAGACATTTTCCCACGCCGACAGATCAGGCGCTGGTGCGTCCTTGATACCGAAGGAGGCCAGGATTTCAGTGTCGAGACCTTCCTTGTGGTAGGCCAGCGGCACGTCATAGATCGAGGAAACGTCGAGACCCTGGATAACGGCGCTTTCACGCACGTTACAGAACAAGGAAAGCTTCTTCTTTTCGCCTTCGGGGATCGGACGATCGCAGCGGACCAGCAGCACGTCTGGTGCGATACCGATCGAGCGCAGTTCCTTGACGGAGTGCTGGGTCGGCTTGGTCTTGAGTTCGCCAGCCGAGGAAATGTAGGGCATCAGGGTCAGATGCAGGTAGCAGGCATCGCCGCGTGGCAGATCGTTGCCAAGCTGGCGGATGGCTTCGAAGAACGGCAGGCCTTCGATATCGCCAACAGTGCCGCCGATTTCGACCAGCACGAAGTCGAACTCGTCATTGCCTTCGAGCACGAAATTCTTGATCGCGTCGGTGACGTGCGGAATGACCTGCACGGTCGCGCCGAGATAGTCGCCCTTACGCTCGCGCGCCAGAATGTCAGAATAGATCCGGCCAGCGGTGATGTTGTCCCGCTTGTTGGCGGCACGACCGGTGAAGCGCTCATAGTGACCGAGATCGAGATCGGTCTCTGCGCCGTCATCGGTGACGAAAACCTCGCCGTGCTGGGTGGGCGACATCGTGCCCGGATCAATGTTGAGATAGGGGTCGAGTTTCCTCAGGCGGACCTTGTAGCCGCGCGCTTGCAGGACTGCGCCGAGCGCTGCCGATGCAAGACCTTTACCCAATGAGGAGACCACGCCTCCGGTGATGAATACGTACCGAGCCATGGGCGTTCACCTTAATCACATCAGCGCCGATTCGTAGAGCGCGCAACACGCTCTACACAAAAAGAAGAAGGGGATGTTTCCATCCCCCTCTTTGGTTCGCCTTACGGCGGTTAGTTCGAGGCCGGAGCGGCCGGCGTTTCCGGAGCGTCGGGGACCGGAAGGTCGCCCGATGCGTCGGGAGTTGCTGGCGCTGCGGGAGCAGACGTCGTGGACGGAACCACATCCTGCGTCACGGGATCGCTACCAGCTGGGGCAACAGGATCGCTCGTGGGAACAGGAAGATCAGACGGTGCGCCGCCACCCTGAAGGGAGTTGAGCGCATCGAGCACGCTGGTCGGCGCCGCGCCGTCCTGGGACGCTGCAGCACGTTCGAGAATACCCGAAGTGCCACGATCCAGTTCGGACAGGATCGTCAAACCGATTGCTGTCGCGAAGAACAGCGTCGCGAGAATCGCAGTGGTGCGCGTGAGCAGGTTGGCAGAGCCGCGTGCGGTCATGATACCGCCGCCACCGCCGCCGCCGCCAATACCCAGAGCGCCGCCCTCAGAGCGCTGCAGCAGGATAACTGCAATCAGCGCCAGGACGATCAGCAAATAGGCCACAATCAGGACGTTAGCCATCGTGTCTCAGTCTATTAGTCGAGCAAAAGATGCGGCGTCTTACACGCCCCGCGCGCCAAATGCCAGAGGCGGAGCGGAAATTCCGACCTGCCGTCTGGCACAAGCGCAGCACTAGACTGCGGAGATAATGGTGTAGAAGTCCTTTGCCAAGAGGCTGGCGCCGCCAACCAGCCCACCATTGACGTTATCCACGGCCAGAATTTCCCGCGCATTCTGGGGCTTGAGCGAACCACCGTACAAAATACGCACCGAGGCGCCCTTGTCGGCGAAACGCTGCACCAGTTTGTCGCGGATCGAATTGTGCATTTCGGCAATATCGTCATTGCTCGGCGTGCGACCCGTGCCAATGGCCCAGATCGGCTCATAGGCGACGATGATTTCGTGCAGTTCGGCCGCGTCGGGAATCGATCCGGCCAGTTGGGCCGCGACCACATCGAGCGCCTGCCCGCTATCGCGCTGGGCTTCGGTTTCACCGACACAGATGATTGGCTTGAGCCCTGCCCCGATGGCGGCTTCGGCCTTGGCGCGCACGTCCGCATCTGATTCACCGTGCGCTTCGCGGCGCTCGGAGTGACCGACGATCACATATTGGGCACCGGCATCGACCAGCATGCTGGCGGAGATATCGCCGGTATGGGCGCCCGACGGCGCGGCATGGCAATCCTGCCCGCCGGCAAGGATACCGGCACTGGCGCCCTGGCGGGCAATGGCGGCAAGAATGGTGGCTGGCGGGCAAATAACGACCACGGCGCGCGGTGCTTCCCCTGTGGTGAGCATGCCTGCCAGAGCCGTCAACTCATCCAAAGACCCCCTCAGGCCGTTCATTTTCCAGTTTCCTGCGATCAGCGGCGTGATTGTGGTTGTCACTCTTTAGCTCCTGCTACCTCTTGCACCGGGGCCAGCTTTGCCCTAACCCGGCTTGTAAAAATGGATTACTAGTGCGCTCCCGCAGTCGCGGTAAAGCCTGGTGTTGCCCAAATTGGAACGTCTTAGATGCTCGATAGTTTGCGTGCTTTTGCAAAATCCTGGCCCGGCAAGATCCTTGGCGGCTTTCTGCTGGTAGGCGTGGCCGGTTTCGGCATCAACAACGTTATCACGGATCTTGGCACCAATACGATTGCTCGTGTGGGCGATCAGGAGATCAACTCGCGGCAGTTCCTGCGGGCCTATCAGAACCAGCTCAATCAGGTCGCCCAGCAGATCGGTTCGCTGCCGACCGCCGAGCAGGCCATGAGCTTTGGCATCCCCGGCATGGTGCTGCAGAGCATGGCCCAGGACGCAGCGCTGACGCAGATGGCCAACGGCTTTGGCATGGGCGTGTCGGAAGACAAGCTCAGCGAGATGCTGCGCGAAGATCCATCGTTCCAGAACGCAGTGGGCACCTTCAATCCAGCCTCGTTCAAGCAGGTTCTGGCCAATAGCGGTCTGACCGAAGCCGAGTATTTCGAACAGCAGGGCAATGCGGCCAAGCGCCAGCAGCTGATCCTGAGCCTGTTTGGCGATACCAAGCTGCCCGAAACCGCATCGGCCTTGATCAATCGCTATGTCGCCGATCAGCGTTCAATCGACTATTTCGTGCTCGGCGAAACCAATATCGAAACGCCAGCCGCGCCGACCGAGGCTGAACTGGCTGCCTACCTGACCCAGCATCAGTCCGAATTCCGCACCGTCGAAACCCGCAATGTGCAGCTGCTGCGCCTGTCGGCTGCCGACCTTGCCGCGACCAAGACCATTGCTGATGCCGACGTTGCCGCCGAATACGAGCGCACCAAGGCCAGCCTGACCCGTCCAGAGCGCCGCACCATCCAGCAGGTCGTACTTAACGCCGATCAGGTCACCGCGTTTGAAGCCGGCCTCACCGCCGGAACGCCCTTCGCAACGCTGGTGAGCACTGCCGGCCTGACGCCAACCGACATTGGCACCCTGGCCCAGAGCGAAATCACCGACACCAATCTCGCCAATGCCGCTTTCGGCCTGCCCAATGACGGCTTTGCCGTGATCGACGGCGTGGCCGGCAAGCGTGCCGTGCACGTCTCGGCCATCGAGGCCGGTGGCGCACCAACGCTGGACGAAGCCCGCGAAGACATCGCGCACAACCTCGCGCTGGCGCAGGCCCGCAATGAACTGGCCGACATTCAGGACCAGATCGAAGAACTGCGCGCCGCTTTCCGTCCGCTCACCGAAATCGCCGAACGGTTCAACCTCGACCTCTATGAAGCCGACGTGACCTCGACCGGCGCTGAACTCAGCGTTCTGCCCGATCTGGCGCAGGAAGACCGCCCACGCATCACCCAGGCCATCTTTGCTGCCCAGCAGGGCGCGCTGACGGCCGCCATTCCACTCGCTGGCAATGCCAATGTGTGGTTTGACCTGACCGCCATCGAGCCTGCCCGTGATGAAACGCTGGACGAAGTGCGTGATCGCGTGACGACTGCACTGACGGCAGAACGCACCAACAATGCGATCCTTGCTGCACAGGCCGCGGCTGTGACCCGTCTCGACAATGGCGAAGCCGTTGCTGACGTCGCAGCCTCCTACAACGTGTTCCCGCAGATTAGCCCAGCCTTCACTCGCTTTGGCGCTGAAGACGGCACCATCGACGCCGCTGTCGCATCGGCCGTGTTTGCCGGTGACGACAAGCATCACGGTTCGGTCGTCAGCCAGGATGGCGAGTTCATCGTGTTTCAGGTTGTCGATCTGACGGCTGCGACCGGCCCGCTCGAAGCCCCGGCAAATGCCAGCCTTGAAAACGAAGCCCGCGTTGGCATGTATGGCGACTTCGTCACCGCGATCAGCACCGAAGCTGGTCTGCGCGTCAACCAGCAGGCGCTGACACAGGCGCTGCAGCTCAATACCGGCCTGTAACCACAGGCCGGACCACCCCGGAAACTGGACACCACACCAATGGGCGACGACCTCTTTCAGCGCTTCTCCGAGCAATACAATGCTGGAAAGTCGCAGATCGTGTGGCGTCGCATCGTGGCGGATCTCGAAACCCCGATCGGCACCTATCTCAAGCTGGCGCAGGGCCGGAAGAACACCTTCCTGCTCGAGTCAGTGCAAGATGGGACGACGCGCGGTCGCTATTCGATCATCGGTAGCCAGCCGGACCTGATCCTCAAGGTCGATGCCGGTCAGGCGTCGATCAATCGGTCCGCGCAGGTCGACGACACCAGTTTCGAGCCCCTGCCCGACCTGCCGCTCGACGCGCTGCGCAATCTTGTGGCCGAAAGCGCCATCGAGGTCCCCGAAGGCCTGCCGCCGCAATCGGCCGGCGTCTATGGCTTTTTGGGCTATGAGATGGTCCGCTATATGGAAGTGCTGCCCAACAGCAATCCAGACGACCTCAAGACACCTGAATCGGTGCTGATCCGGCCATCGCTGCTGGCTATTTTCGACACGGTCAAGGACGAGCTTTATCTCACCGCGCCCGTCCATGTGCGGGCTGGAGTGTCCGCTCGTCAGGCCTATGAAGCCGCCGAAGGCCGGATCGACGACGCCATCGCCCGGCTGAGCCAGGCCCTGCCGACGACGCCTGCTTTGCCCGATCTTGAATCCATCGCGGTCAAGAGCAACACCAGCCGCGACGAATATTTCGCGATGGTCGCCAAGGCCAAGGACTACATCACCGCCGGTGACATTTTCCAGGTCGTGCTGAGCCAGCGGTTCGAGGCCGAGTTCAATCTGCCCCCGACCGCGCTGTATCGCGCGCTGCGCCGGACCAATCCCAGCCCCTATATGTATTTTCTCGATTTCGGCGACTTCGCGGTCGCGGGCTCAAGCCCGGAAATCCTGGTGCGTGTGCAGAATGGCGAAGTGACCATCCGCCCCATCGCCGGTACCCGCAAGCGCGGTTCGACGCCAACCCGTGATGCCGAACTGGCTGCCGAACTGTTGGCCGATCCAAAGGAGCTGGCCGAGCATCTGATGCTGCTCGATCTGGGCCGCAACGATGTCGGTCGCGTCGCCAAGACCGGTACGGTCAAGGTGACCGACAAGTTCTTCCTCGAATACTATTCACACGTCATGCACATCGTCTCGAACGTCGTCGGCGTGCTCGATCCGAAGTATGATTTCGTCGATGCGCTGTCGGCTGGCTTCCCGGCGGGCACCGTGTCGGGCGCCCCGAAGGTGCGGGCCATGGAAATCATCGACGAACTCGAAAAGTCGCGTCGCGGCATCTATGGCGGCTGCGTCGGCTATTTCGGCGCCGACGGCACCATGGACACCTGCATCGTGCTGCGCACCGGCATCATCAAGGACGGCAAGCTTTACGTGCAGTCCGGCGCAGGCATCGTCGCTGACAGCCAGCCCGACCTCGAGCAGATGGAATGCGAAAACAAAGCCCGCGCCCTGTTCAGCGCCGCCGAGGAAGCGCTACGCTATGCCGGCGAGGCGAGGATCGGGCAATGAGCGTAAATTTGGATAGCCCAAGCCTTTCCACTGCCGTCATTGCCCGGCTCGTCCGGGCAATCCAAGAGGTGCTGCCAGTAGGCATGGACCACCGGGACAAGCCCGGTGGTGACGATGGGGATAGTTTTGGGCCGCAACATCGATGGCGGGGCTGCTTCTGAAACCGGGGGTGCCGCTTGTGCGGGAATGACCCGGTGGTTGGAAAGAGACTGCTGAGGAGCGAGCCAAATGACCAAGACTCTCGTCATCGATAACTACGATAGCTTTACCTACAATCTCGTCCATTTCCTGGGCGAACTCGGCGCCGACATCACGGTCGTGCGTAACGACAAGATTACGCTTGATGAAATCGCCGCCATGGCGCCCGAAGCCATTCTGCTGTCGCCCGGGCCGGCGACGCCCAACGAAGCCGGCATTTGCCTGGCGCTGATCGACCGGTTTTCGGCAACCACGCCGATCCTTGGCGTATGCCTCGGCCATCAGGCTATCGGCCAGGCCATGGGCGGCGATGTGATCCGTGCGCCGCACCTGGTGCATGGAAAAACGTCGAAGATCCACCACACCGGCCAGGGCCTGTTCCGTGGGCTGAACAACGATTTCGAAGCGACGCGTTACCACTCGCTGATCGTCAAGCAAGACACCCTGCCCGACGTGCTCGAAGTGACTGCGACGACCGATGACGGCCTGATCATGGGCATGCAGCACAAGACCCTGCCCGTGCATGGCGTGCAGTTCCACCCCGAGAGCATCGCCTCGGAAAACGGCCATGCCCTGTTGCAGAACTTCTTGAACATTGCCCGCGACTTCAACCAGAAGAAGGCCGCGTAACAATGGATATCAAGGCAGCACTGCACAAGATTGCCGACCGCAAGGACCTGACCGGCGAAGAGATGCGCAGCGTCATGCGCATCATCATGTCGGGCGACGCGACACCCAGCCAGATCGGCGCGTTCCTGATGGGCATGCGCATCAAGGGCGAAAGCGTCGGCGAAATCGCTGCGGCGGTCTCGATCCTGCGCGAGCAGATGGTCAAGGTCGACGCCCCCGAAAACGCCGTCGACATTGTCGGCACCGGCGGTGACGGCGGCGGCACACTCAATATTTCGACGGCCAGCGCCATCGTGGTCGCGGCATCCGGCGTTCCGGTGGCCAAGCATGGCAACCGCGCTTTGTCGTCCAAGTCCGGTTCGTCGCAGGCGCTCGAAGCGCTGGGCGTCAAGCTGGACCTCACGCCCGAAGAAATTTCGCGCTGCATCACCGAAGCTGGCATCGGCTTCATGTTCGCGCCAAGCCACCACCCGGCCATGCGCCATGTGGGCCCTGCCCGAGCCGAAATGGGCGTGCGCACGATGTTCAACCTGCTCGGTCCGCAATCGAACCCAGCCGGCGTGCGCCGCTACATGCTCGGCGTTTATGCCGAGGAATGGGTTGAACCGGTTGCTGCGGCACTGCTCGCCAATCGCGCCATCAAGGCCTGGGTCGTGCATGGCAGCGATGGTCTGGACGAAATCACCGTCACCGGCCCCAGCTTTGTCGCCCAGATTGCCAATGGCGACCTGCGCAGCTTTGAAGTGACCCCGGAATCGGCAGGCCTCAAGCGCTATGACGCAAAGGACCTGCTCGGCGCCGATCCAGACTATAATGCCCAAGCCATCCATGCTTTGTTCGATGGCGCCCCCGGCGCCTATCGCGATGTCGTGCTGCTCAATGCAGGCGCGGCGCTGATTGTGGCTGACAAGGTTGCAGACCTGCGCGAAGGCGCAGAGGCGGCGGCCAGCATCGTCGACAGTGGCAAGGCCAAAGAAACACTCGCCCGCCTCGTGGCGGTATCGAACGGACGAGATAAATGACCGATATTCTCCAGCAGATCGAAGCCTATAAACGCGAAGAAATCGCGGCAGCAAAAGCCATGCGCCCATGGGCCGAAGTGGTTGCCGAGGCGCATGACCAGCCCGCGCCACGCGGCTTCATCAAAGCCATCAAGGCCAAGCGTGCCAAGGGCGAATATGCCCTGATCGCCGAAGTCAAAAAGGCCAGCCCCTCCAGGGGCCTGATCCGCCCCGATTTCAACCCGGCCGAAATCGCCCGCGCCTATGAGGCCGCAGGCGCCGCCTGCCTGTCGGTTTTGACCGACCGCCCCAGCTTTCAGGGCTCGCCGAGCTATCTGATCGAGGCCCGTGCGGCGACGCAGCTGCCCGTGCTGCGCAAGGACTTCCTGTTCGAAACCTATCAGGTCGCCGAAGCCCGCGCCTGGGGCGCCGACTGCATCCTCGTGATCCTGGCCGCCGTCGACGACGAAACCGCCCGCTACCTGCTCGACGCAGCCGAAGAATGGGGTATGGACGCGCTGGTAGAAGTACACGACCAGCTTGAGCTCGACCGCGCCCTGGCGCTTGAAGCCACGTTCATCGGCGTCAACAACCGCAACCTGCGCACCTTCGAGACCAGCATCGAAACCTCGATCAACCTCGCGGTCGGCGTGCCCAAGGGCACTCTGCTGGTCAGCGAAAGCGGCATTCTCAACCACGAGCATGTGCTCAAGCTCGACCGAGAAGCGGGCATCGGCACCTTCCTCGTCGGCGAAAGCCTGATGCGGCAGGACGACGTGGTGGCCGCCACGCGCACACTGCTGACTGGCTCGCCGCAGACCGCCGCCTGATGACCAACAGGCTCACCCACCTCAACGACCGCGGCGAAGCCCATATCGTCGATATCGGCGACAAGGCCGTTACCAAACGTCGGGCCGTGGCGCAGGCGCGCATCACTGCGGAGGCCGCCACGGTCAGCGCCATCATGGGCGGTGGGCTCAAAAAGGGCGACGCGCTTGCCGTCGCCCGCATTGCCGGCATCATGGCCGCCAAAAAAACCAGCGACCTGATCCCGCTCTGCCACCCCATTCCGCTGACCAAGGTGAGCGTCGATATCGAGGCCGATGGCGCCACAGCGATCACCATTCACGCGACGGCCGAAACCACCGGACAGACCGGCGTCGAAATGGAAGCGCTGGTCGCCGCCTCGACAGCTGCACTGACGCTCTATGACATGGCCAAGGCGATCGACCGCGCCATGACCATCACCGATATCTGCCTGCTGGAAAAATCCGGCGGCAAATCCGGCGACTTTGCCCGACCATGAGCCTGCTGCCCGTCGAAGACGCCATCGCGGCAATCCTGAAGCGCGTGCCCGCCCCCGTCGCCGAGACGGTATCGCTGGCCGATGCGACCGGCCGTGTGCTGCTCGAACCCATTGTCGCGACCCACAACCAGCCGCCGTTCAATTCGAGCGCCATGGACGGCTACGCCGTGCGCGCAGAGGACATCGTGCCCGGTCATCGCCTGCCTGTGGTTGGCACCTCGCAGGCCGGCGCAAGCTACGCCAAAACGCTGATGCCCGGCGAAGCGATCCGCATCTTCACCGGCGCCCCGGTGCCCGAGGGCGCCGATACTGTCATCATGCAGGAAGAGGCGCAGGCCAGCGATGGCTTTGTCTCCTTCACCACCGAAGCACGCCGTGGCCACAGCGTGCGCGCACTAGGCAATGACTTTGCCGTGGGCCAGCAGGTGGTCGACGCCCATGTCCGCCTCGCACCGATGCAACTGGCGGTCGCCGCCGCCGCCAATGCCGCAACGCTGCAGGTGGCCAGGCGCCCGCGCATCGCGCTACTGGCCACCGGCGACGAACTGGTGCTGCCTGGCTCCGAGCTTGGCCCCGACCAGATCGTCGCCTCCAACAGCTTTGGCCTGCGCCCCGAACTGCTGCCCTATGCCGAGACCGTCACCGACTACGGCATCGCCCGCGATGATCGGCAGGAACTGCGGGACAAGCTAACCGAGATATTCGCAGCCGAACCGGATGTGTTGATCACTACTGGCGGCGCCAGTGTTGGCGATCACGATATCGTCCAGGAAATCCTGGTCGACCTTGGCGTGACGCTCGATTTCTGGCGCATCAACATGCGGCCCGGCAAACCACTAATGTTTGGCACTCGTGGCAAGACGCTGGTGTTCGGCCTGCCCGGCAATCCGGTCTCGGCCATGGTCACATCCATGGTATTCATCCGCCCCGCTTTGCGCGCCTTCCTCGGCTTTCCTGAGCCCGCGCTGTGGAGCCTGCCGCTGGCTGGTCCCACGCCGCCCAACACCGCCCGCCGCCACTTCATGCGCGCCCATCTAATCCAGACGCCGACCGGCCCGCAGCTGCAGCCGATCGCGCAGACCGATAGCGGCCATACTTCGTCGCTGGCGCAGGCCGATATGCTGATCATTCAGCCAGAATTTGACCCTGGGCAGTCGCCCGGAACCATTGTCCGGGCCATCCCGCTCGACGGGTTCTGACGGACAACTCGCTGCCAAAAGCAGAAATTTGCTGGGCATATTGCAGAACATAACTGGAACGCGTATGGTCGTTCTGCCTATGTTCCGATTCCCGCTCCGAGAGGGCCCATGCTCACGCGCAAACAACACGAGCTGCTGATGTTCATCCACGAACGGATGAAGGAAAGCGGCATTCCTCCATCCTTTGATGAGATGAAGGATGCGCTTGATCTGGCATCCAAGTCCGGCATTCATCGGCTGATAACGGCGCTCGAAGAGCGTGGCTTCATTCGCCGCCTGCCCAATCGGGCCCGCGCGCTGGAGGTGGTTAAACTCCCCGATTCGATGAACCCTTCGCTCGGTGGCCGCAAGGCGCGCTTTGAGCCATCGGTGATCGAAGGCAATCTGGGCAAGGTCGCATCGCCCCCCTCGCGCATGTCGGCGGCCGAGGATTATGCCAGGCCGATTTCCATTCCGGTCATGGGCCGCATCGCGGCGGGTACGCCGATTTCGGCAATCGAGAATCACACCCACACCATCATGGTGCCGCCCGAAATGCTCGGCGCCGGTGAGCATTACGCGCTCGAAGTGCGCGGCGACTCGATGATCGACGCCGGTATTTTCGATGGCGACACCGTGCTCATCAAAAAGCAGGATGCCGCCAGCACGGGCGAGATCATCGTCGCACTTGTTGACGATGAGGAAGCAACGTTGAAGCGGCTGCGCCGCAAGGGCAACACCATCGCGCTCGAAGCAGCCAACCCCGCCTACGAAACGCGTATCTTCCCACCAGACCGGGTCAAGGTACAGGGACGCCTTGTGGGTCTGCTTCGCAAGTATTGACCATCGGCTGCTGATCTATGGGGCTGCGCAGTTGGCGCGGCCCCTTTTTGTTGGCGCGCACGCGAATTTGACCGGGACACCTTGCCTGCCAGCAACCGATGACGGAAATCACCCGGTCGCATATGTCGTTGTTTTGTCAGCACTTCGAACAAAAGCTGAAATGTGCTTCACAGTTGGCTGCAAACTGTCAATATCGTCCATCTTGCAATATAGACTATTCCGTGCCATATAGGTCGCATACGTTTTCAGCCTAAGTCGGCTGCCTAATGCCGGTTCGCCGGACCGTGGCTTCCTTCTCTACCATGCGAACGTTATTTTCCTCTGGCATGTTGTCATTGGATAACCGCTCGTTCGCTGATGCTACGAGCAAAAGGAAACTATCATGGCCCTCATCACCGGCACCGTTAAATTCTTCAACACCACCAAGGGCTTCGGCTTCATCTCGCCAGAAAATGGCGGCAAGGATGCTTTCGTCCACATCTCGGCTGTTCAGCGTTCGGGCCTCCAGGGCCTCTACGAGAACGACAAGGTGACCTACGAGCTCGAGACCGGCCGTGACGGCAAGGAATCGGCAACCAACCTGACCCTGCTCTAGTTTTTTCTAGACTGGCGAGCGCGCTTCGGCGCAGCTCGGATGAGGCCATCGCGATTTTTCGCGGTGGCCTTTTCTTTTGTGCATTGAGCTTTGGGGCACGTCCTCCTTCGACAAGTTCAGGGTGGTTCGAGGGTCGCTGCGTTCCCGCCTCACAATGAGGGCTACTCATATGGTCGAGTGTTCGAGTAGCCCTCATGGTGAGGTGCGAGTTCTGACGAGCCTCGAACCACGAGGGCATGCCACCACTCATCCCAAACAAAAAGGCCCGCGCGATGCGCGGGCCTTTCGTCATTTTCAGCGAACCAATCAGTGATTGTCGCGCGGCACGCCAAAAGTCTGGGCGATGCGCTGGTACTTTTCGGCTGGCTTGAGGATGGCGCCATCGCCGAGCTGGCCGACGATACCGCGCTGAATTTCCTGCCATGGCGTCTGGTGCTTGGGGTACTTGTAGCCACCGTTGGCTTCGAGTTCGGCCCGACGCGTCGCGATTTCCTCGTCCGAGATCAGTATATTGGCTTGACCCTTGTTGAGGTCGATCCGCACCTGGTCGCCCGTCTTGAGGATAGCGAGGTTGCCGCCCGCCGCCGCTTCCGGAGAGGCGTTGAGAATCGATGGCGAACCCGACGTGCCCGACTGACGGCCGTCGCCGATGCAGGCCAGCGCATGAATGCCCTTCTTGATCAGGTAATCGGGCGGCCGCATGTTGACGACTTCGGCCGCGCCCGGATAACCGATCGGACCCGCGCCGCGCATGAACAGCAGCGTGTGTTCGTCTATGTCGAGCGATGGATCGTCGATCCGGTGGTGGTAGTCCTCGGGACCATCAAACACCACCGCCTTGCCCTCGAACATGCCCGGATGGTCTGGGTTGTTGAGGTAGCGATCGCGGAACTCGGTCGAGATCACGCTGGTCTTCATGATGGCATTGTCGAACAGATTGCCGCGCAGCACGAGGAAACCGGCCTCGGCCTTGAGCGGATTGTCGAAATGGCGGATGACCTTGTCGTCCTGAATCGTGGACGCCCGGCAGTTTTCGCCAATGGTCTTGCCGTTGACGGTCGGGGCGTTCTCGCGGATCAGGCCCTGGGCCATCAACTCGTTGACCACCGCCGGCACACCGCCCGCGTGGTAGAAGTCCTCGCCCAGATACTCGCCAGCCGGCTGCATGTTGACCAGCAGCGGCACTTTGTGACCGTAGGTCTGGAAGTCCTGCAGGTCGAGCTCCACGCCGATGTGCTTGGCGATGGCCTGAATGTGGATCGGCGCGTTGGTCGAACCGCCAATGGCTGAATTGACCACGATGGTATTGATGAAGTTGTCCTTGGTCAGGACGTCGGAGGGCTTGAGGTCCTCGTGCACCATGTCGACGATGCGCTTGCCGGTGCGATAGGCCATTTCCTGGCGATCGCGATATGGCGCCGGAATGGCGGCCGAGCCGGGCAGCTGCATGCCGAGCGATTCAGCCAGCGAGTTCATGGTGCTGGCGGTGCCCATAGTGTTGCAGAAACCAGTGGACGGCGCCGAGGACGCGACCAGCTCGATGAACTGGGCATAGTCGATCTCGCCGGCCGCCATCATCTGGCGGGCCTTCCAGACGATTGTGCCGGAGCCGGTACGCTCGCCCTTGTGCCAGCCATTGAGCATCGGCCCGACCGACAGCGCGATGGCCGGAATATTGACCGTCGCCGCGCCCATCAACATGGCGGGAGTGGTCTTGTCGCAACCAATGGTCAGCACAACGCCGTCCAGCGGATAGCCATAGAGAACTTCGACGAGACCGAGATAGGCAAGGTTGCGGTCGAGGCCGGCCGTAGGACGTTTGCCGGTTTCCTGAATCGGGTGAACCGGAAACTCGATGGCAATGCCGCCCGCTTCGCGGATGCCTTCGCGCACGCGCTCGGCCAGCACGATGTGATGGCGGTTGCAGGGCGACAGGTCTGAACCAGTCTGGGCGATACCGATGATCGGCTTGTTGGACTGCAGCTCTTCGCGCGAGACGCCGAAGTTCATGTAGCGCTCGAGATAGAGCGCGGTCATGTCCGGATTGTCGGGGTTATCGAACCATGCGCGTGAACGCAATTTCTTGGGCGAATCGGCCCCGCCGTTTGCTGC
Source organism: Devosia sp. 2618 (assembly GCF_040546815.1). NCBI lineage: Bacteria > Pseudomonadati > Pseudomonadota > Alphaproteobacteria > Hyphomicrobiales > Devosiaceae > Devosia > Devosia sp. 2618. The sequence continues at coordinate 1,291,181 of NZ_JBEPOO010000001.1, read as the reverse complement.
CGTCATCTCAGATTTCCTCAAATCGCGGTCTCACAGGTCGCCCGCGTTAGAACCGTTCTAGCATGACGTACGGCAGAATGAAGGCCATTCCACGCAAAAATCATACAATTAATCATCACGGAACCTGCCTCGCCAAAATCCACCCCTCTCGATCAATTTGAGGAAATGCTTCGCGACCTTCTAAGCGCGATCGACGCATCCCGCTGCAGATTGGAGTGAGTGGAACTCCTGTTTTTCCCAAGGACATTTTGCCAGCTTTACAGACCGCCAAATTCCTATCCGCCCGCGTCGACAGCCCCACAAAGATCACTCAGCCCAATTTATAGGCATTAGTTTTTAATGCTAATTTTTAGGTCATAATGCGTTGACAATTCTAACTCACCACCTAGTCTGATGCCATTCCCGGCATTAGGGGCCCGCCGACGAAAAATTGGCGGGATTGCCGGGGACGTAATCAGGAGAGTTACTATGAAGCGACTAACCGTGTTGGCCGGTATTCTGCTTGCATCGACATCCATTGCTGCAACGGCACAGGATGCTGCAGCTCTGAAAGCTGAACTGGGCGAAATCGTCGATGGGAAGGCCAAGCTGACGCAGGAGATCGTCGACTCTGTTTTCAGCTTCGCCGAGGTCGGTTTCCATGAAACCGAGACCATGCGCTACCTCACCGAAATGCTTGCGGCCGAGGGTTTTACCATCGAAACCGGCATCGGGGGGATGCCGACGGCTTGGGTCGCAACCTGGAGCAATGGCGAAGGTCCCGCCATTTCGTTTAACTCCGACGTCGATGGCCTGCCCGGCCAATCGCAGATGCCCGGCGTGCTGGAGCGGATGCCGATGGTCGAGGGCGGATCGGGCCACGGCGAAGGCCACAATACGGGTATAGCGGTAAGCGTCGTCGCTGCGCTGTCGGTCAAAGACATCATGGAAAGCGAAAACATCACCGGCACGCTGCAGGTCTGGCCCGGCATTGCCGAAGAGGCTTTGGCAGCAAAGCAGTGGTTTGTCGCTGCCGGTGTTTTCGACGATATCGACGTGGTGCTCTCCAACCATGTTGGCAATGGCTTGAGCACGTCCTGGGGCCAGTCCAATTCGATGTCGATGATATCGGCCGAGTACAGCTTCACCGGCACATCATCGCACGCCGCTGTCAGCCCCTGGGTCGGCCGCAGCGCGCTCGATGCCGTGGAACTGATGAATGCTGGCTGGAACTTCCGCCGCGAGCATATGCACCCCAACCAGCGCTCGCACTACGTCATCACCAATGGCGGGCTGCAGCCAAATATCGTGCCGGACAATGCCAGCGTGTGGTATTATTTCCGCAACACGTCGCCGCAAGCCGCACTCGAAATGCTCGAGATTGCCGACGACATTGCCCAGGGCGCAACGCTGATGACCGGCACCAATTGGGAACGCCGCATTCTGGGTTCAGCCTGGCCATCGCATGGCAATGAGGCGCTGGCCAAAGCCATGTATGCCAATATCCAGAGCGTCGGCATGCCGGCCTGGAACGACGACGATCAGGGCTATGCCAAGGCCGTGCAGGAAGCCGTCGGTTCGGCGCCGATCGGGCTTCGCACCGAAATCGGCGATCTTGCTGGCCCCGTCGAAACCGTTGGCTCGGGCCCATCCGACGACATTGGCGCCGTCATGTGGACAGTGCCGACCGTTCGCCTGAGCTTTCCGGCCAATATCGCCGGCACAACCATCCACAACTGGCAGGCAGCCCTCGCCGAAGCGACGCCAATCGCCCACAAGGGCGCCCTGACAGGTGCCAAGGTGACGGCATTGACGGCGCTTGATGTCCTGCTCGAGCCGGAGCTGGTCGACGCGGCCAAGACCTATTTCAGCGACGTGCAAACCAAGGACATCCAGTACTTCCCATTCGAGGGCGAAGGCGATGTGCCGTCGACGCACCTTAATGCCGACACGGACGCCCGCTTCCGCGTGCTGCAGGAAGAGTTCTACTACGATGCCAGCAAGCACGAGACCTATCTCGAACAGCTCGGCATAGCCTATCCGCAACTGGGCAAGCCCGCTGCGAACTAGGATCGGCAATGCGGGTGGCGGGGGCAAGTCTGGTTCCCCGCCGCCCGCCATCACTCTCCTCACAAAATCTGGCTGGCTGAATCTGGTGTCAGCGATTAGGGTCGCGCCGCGAGGACGCCGGTGGTGAGGGATTTCGTGACTGATATTGTAGACTGGGTTGCCGTGGACTGGGGAACCTCGAACCTGCGTGCCTGGGGCATTGCGGCCGATGGTTCCGTGGTGTTTGAAAAGGTCTCGCCAAGCGGCATGGGCAAGCTAGCGCGCGAGGACTATCCCGGCGTGCTGACGGGCCTGCTGGAAGACGTGCAGACCGCGCATGGCGGCCCCATTCAGGTGCTGATCTGCGGCATGGCGGGTGCGCGACAGGGCTGGCTAGAAGCTCCCTATCTGGAAGCGCCAACCGATCTGCGCAGCCTGCTGGCCGGTGCGGTGCAGCCGATGGCCGACAATCGCATCATCGCCTCCATTCTGCCGGGCGTCTGCCAGAAGGCCGGCGGCGACAATGTGATGCGCGGCGAGGAAACCCAGCTGCTCGGTCTTGCGGCGCTCCATCCCGGTTTTTCGGGCATTGTCTGCATGCCCGGAACGCATTCGAAATGGGCAAAGCTTTCCGGATCGCGCATCGAGCATTTTTCGACTGCCATGACCGGCGAAGTGTTTGAAGTGCTGCGCACCCATTCTGTGCTGCGCCATTCCTTTAACGGCGACATAGATGGCCCGGGTCGCGCGGACGGCTTTGCGGCGGGTGCTGCCGCGGGACTTGATCATCCCGAACAATTGCTGGGCACGCTATTTCAGGTGCGTGCCGGATCGCTGCTATCAGGCCGTCAGCCTGATTGGTGCGCCGGCTATCTCTCAGGCCTGCTGATCGGCACCGAAGTGGGGGCCAATCGTCATCTGATCGGCGCGCAGGACGTGCCATTGATCGGCTCGCCAACGCTGTGCGCGCTCTATGCGCAGGTCCTCACACTGGCCGGCGCCAGCGGCACGCCACAGGATGCCACCGCGATTGTTCTCGCCGGCCTCAAGGCTGCGCGTAATTTTACCAATGAACTGGAGCCTCGTCGATGAACCACCGCCACATCATCGCTATTCTGCGGGGCATTACCCCAAGCGAAACCGTCGCGGTGTGCGAGGCGCTGATTGCCGCCGGCATCACCATGATCGAAGTGCCGCTCAATTCGCCTGACGCGCTGACCAGTATTGCGCTGGCCTCAAACTCGCTGGCCGATCAGGCCGCGATTGGCGCGGGCACCGTGCTGACCAAAAAGCAGGTCTGGGCCGTGGCCGATGCCGGTGGCACGTTCATCGTGTCGCCCGATGCCAACAAGGTTGTGATCGAAGAAACCGTCCGCATCCAGTTGCTGTCCTATCCCGGCGTGTTCACGCCCACCGAAGCCTTCCGCGCCATCAAGGCCGGAGCGACGGGGCTGAAGTTTTTCCCGGCCGAAGTTCTTGGCCCCAAGGGCATCAAGGCGATCAAGGCCGTGCTGCCGCCCGAAATGCCGGTCTATGCCGTGGGCGGCGCCAACCCGGACAATTTCAACGAATATTTCGACGTTGGCTGCACCGGCTTTGGCCTCGGCACCTATATCTATAAGCCCGGTATGACAGCGGCCGACGTCGCCGAGCGCGCGGCCACCGCCGTTGCTGCTTACGATGCGGGGAAGGCTCGATGAGCAATATCGCAAGGCTCATCCTCGACAGCCAGTGTGCCTTGGGCGAAGGCCCGATCTGGCATGCTGGCCGTCAGCAGTTGTTCTTCTTTGATATCAACGAGCAGACCCTCTTTGCCGTGACCGCCGAGGGCGAAATTGCCGACCAGTGGTTGTTCAACGAAACCGTTGCTGCAGCCGCCGTCGTCGATGACGACACGCTGGTGCTCGCCACTGAATTCGGCCTCAAGGGCTTCCAGATTTCGACAGGTGGCCTCGCGCCGATCATTGCAATCGAGGCCGACAATGCCGCGACGCGCACCAATGACAGCCGCGTCCATCCATCGGGCGGCTTCTGGGTCGGCACTATGGACAAGAGCAAAGAGGAAGCTCCCATCGGCGCTGTCTATCACTATCGTGACGGCACGCTGACAACGCTTAAATCGGGCATCGCCATTCCCAACGCGACCTGCTTTTCGCCCGATGGCCGCACGGCCTATTGGACCGACACCCCGACCAAGAAAATCATGAAGGTCGCCACCGATCCGGCGACCGGCCTGCCGATTGGCGAATGGGAACTGTTCGCTGACGTGTCCGAAGGGCGCGGCTATCCCGATGGCGCGGTCGTCGATAGTGAAGGCTATCTGTGGAACGCCAAGTGGGGCGGCAGTTGCGTCGTGCGCCACGCGCCGGACGGCTCGATCGACCGCATCGTCGAAGTCCCTGTCAGCCAGGTCACCTGCCCCGCCTTTGGCGGCAAGGACCTCAAGACCATGTTCATCACCACAGCCAACAAGAACATGAGCGCCGAACAGCTCGCCGCCGAAAAAGTCGCCGGAGGCCTTTTTGCCATCGACGTCGACGTTGCCGGCCAACCTGAAGCAATCATCACCCTATAAGAGATGTGCCCATGTCCGCCCCTGCCCTTGGCGTCTGCTATTATCCTGAACACTGGCCCGAGGGCTGGTGGGAACGTGATGCGGCGCGCATGGCAGAGGTGGGCATCAAATGGGTGCGCATCGGTGAGTTTGCCTGGTCGCGGCTGGAGCCAACGCCGGGCAACCTGACCTTTGACTGGATCATCCGGGCAATGGACGTGTTGGGGCGGCACGGCCTCAAGGTGGTGTTCGGCACCCCCACGGCAACGCCACCACGCTGGATGGTCGACAAACATCCCGACATGCTGGCGGTAGATGCGCAGGGTCGCCAAAAGGGCTTCGGCTCGCGGCGTCATTATGATTTCAGCCATCTCGGCTATCACGAGGAAGCGGCCCGTATTACGCGTCTTTTGGCTGACGCCGTCGGCAATCACCCGGCGCTCGGCGCCTGGCAAACCGACAATGAATATGGCTGCCACAACACGACCTATTCCTATTCGCCCGCCGCCAAAGAAGGTTTCCAGCTTTGGCTGGCTGACAAATACGGCAGCATCGACGCGCTGAACAAGGCGTGGGGCAATGTATTCTGGTCGATGGAATACAATCGCTTCGATCAGATCGAGCTACCCAATCTGCTGGTCTGCGAGGCAACGCCGACGCATAACCTCGATTTCCGCCGCTATGCGTCCGATCAGGTGGCGGCCTTTAACAAGGTGCAGTTCGATATCCTCAAGGCCGTGCGTCCCGACCTGCCCGTGATCCACAATTTCATGGGGCGCTATACCGAGTTCGACCATTATGACGTGGCCAAGACGCTTGATGTGGCCAGCTGGGACGCCTACCCGCTCGGTCATCTGGCGGTCAGCAACGAGCCCGACGACGTCAAGCGGCTCTATATGCGGCAGGGCGAGCCGGACTATCAGGCCTTCCACCACGATCTTTATCGCGCCGTCGGGCATGGCCGCATGTGGATCATGGAGCAGCAGCCCGGCCCGGTGAATTGGGCGCAGTACAATCCCGATCCGCTGCCCGGCATGGCGCGCCTCTGGGCATGGGAGGCATTCGCTCACGGCGCCGAGGTTGTGTCCTATTTCCGCTGGAGGCAGGCGCCCTTTGCCCAGGAGCAGATGCATGCCGGCCTGCTGCGCCCCGATAGCGAACCGGCGCCGGCCTATTTCGAGGCCATGCAGGTGGCCGAGGAGCTTGAAAGCATTGGACTGACCGGCACGGCCAACAAGGGCCGCGTCGCCATTGTCTTTGACTATCAGAGCGAATGGGCCTGGGAAATCCAGCCGCAGGCCAAGGGTTTTAGCCACAGTGCCCATGTGCGCGCGCTTTTTGCGGCATTCCGCAAACATGGCGTCGATATCGACATCCTGCCGCCGAGCACCAGGAGCTTTGCCGGTTATGACATTGTCGCCATCCCGGCACTCTTTGCCTGGAACGATGATCTGCGCAGCGCGATCACCGAGTTCGATGGCCATCTGCTGATCGGCCCGCGCTCTGGCTCGAAAACCGAACATTTTTCTATCCCAGAGAAGCTGGCGCCTGATCTGCCGAGAAATCTGCTCGACCTCAAGGTGATCCGGGTCGACAGCATCGATCCGACACAGGAAATCGAGGTCAAGGGCAGCGGCGCGATCCATCACTGGCGCGAGCGGATCGAGACCAAAGCCAATGTGGTGATCGAGGACGTCGATGGCTGGCCGGTTCTGGTCAATCAGGGCAAGCTCTATTACCTCGGCGCCAGCGGCACCAAGGCGCTGGTGCAGCGTGTGGCCGATTACCTGATCGCCGAGACGGACCTACCAATGCTTACCCTGCCCGCCGGCGTACGCTGCCGCACACGCGAGGGCTATCGCATCTACGTGAACTATGGCGCGACAGCCGCAACGCTGGTGCCGGCCAAGGACGAGACCGGGTATATTCTGGGCTCGACCGAGATGCCGGCGGCTGGTGTCACCGTGGCGAAACTCGCCACGGGCGCGTGAGATTGGGGACGGCGGTGCGGAGGTCGAACCGACCCGCCGCTGCGTCCCAGCGCAGCCAGTGAACGCCTCCCCGCGCCAGATCATTGGCGTCAATGACCAGGCCGCCGACACACGTAACCGGCGCACGGACACGCGCCACGATCAGATCTTGCAGGCCACAGTCCTCGGCGAAGGCGGCGGGATTTCGGATCACCGCGACGGAGTATGCGCCCATATCGGCGACGCAGCCCAGGCCGTCGCAACGCGCCTGCTCCAGCCCGGCCGCGATGGTCTCCTGATAGTGGTCGCCCCAGACGTTGACGGCAAAACTGCCCGTCTTGCCGGTGATCAGCCCCATGCCGGTTTCGGTGCGCAAGGCGACGGCCTGCGTCGTGTCGGCGATCAGCACATCGGGGCGCTGGTCCATGCCAAACAGCAGGATCAGCGGCACAGCAACAACCGGTCCGACCATCCGTGCCCATTTCGGGAAGAACGAAAACCACGCCAGCGCGAGCAAACCAATGACCAACGCCCAACCCGTAAGCAGCGGGTTACCGGTCAGTCCTTCGCTCCAACGGGCAACCAGTTCGCCACCATCCATCATCCGGTCAATGCCCCAGCCCATGGCCGAGACGAATGGCCCCTCGACACCAAATGGCATGGCCAGCACCGACAACACGGCAAAGGGCATGATGACGAGACTCACGACCGGCAATACCAGCACATTGCCGATGACACCGAGCGGCGCGGTGTGCTGGAAGTGATAGGCCGAGAACAACAGCGTCGCCGTGCCAGCGATAAAACTGGTCAGCGCCGTGCCCCAGACATTGCCCCACATGCGCTGCGCCCAGCTCCGGTCCCTAGGCGCACCGAGACGTGGCATTTCGTAAATGCCGATAAGCGCTGCGACGGCCGCGAAGGAGAGCTGGAAACTGGCGCGGAACACGCTGGCCGGATCGAAGATGATGATGGCAATCGCCGCGATGGCGACATTGCGCATGGTGAGTGCCCGCCGCCCCGCCAGCACCGCGCCAAAGATCAGCCCCAGCATCAGCGTCGAGCGCAGGGCCGGCACGTTGTTCAGCCCACCCGCCAACAGCAGATAGCCCGTCGCCGCGATCAGCCCGCCAATTGCCGCCAGTTTTTTGACCGGCCAGCGCCGACCGGCGGCGGGAATGGCGGCCATCCCCCAGCGCAGCAGGAAATACAGCCCACCCGCAACGATCGACAAATGCAGCCCCGAGATCGAATAGATGTGCGCCAATCCCGACGCCGCCATGATCTCGCGGGTGTGGTCGTCGATGGAACTCTGATCGCCCATCACCATAGCCCGGCCAATGGCGGCGGACGAACCCTGCAGCACCGCATCGATGCGACTGCCGATGGCCGTACGCAGCGTCTCGACGGCGCGGGTCGCGTCCATCCCGCTGCCATGCGACACGAGTTCAAAACCGCTGGTCACATTGCCATAGGCGCCGATCCCCGAAAAATAGGCGTGGAACTGACCATCAAAGGCGCCCGGCAGGATTGCCCCCGGCACCGGCGCGAGCCTGATATTGCCGCGAATGATATCTCCGGGTGCCAGCACCGGTTCGGGCGGCACCATGATGCGCGCCCGGGCAATGCGGACAGGTCGGTCGCCCGCCGTGGGGATGATGCTCGATATGATAATCCGGCGCGTTTCGGTCGTGGCTGAGACGATTTCGTCGACCCGCGCCTCGTAATGCCCATACGCCGGTCGAGCCAGCATCGTGGTGCCGAACCAAACGCCATGCAGCGGCAAGAGGCACAGTCCGGACCAGAACGCGGCCAGCAAGGCAACCAGCGGGAGCGTCGTCGAATGCCACAACAGAATTGCCGCAGGCACTAGGCACACGACGGCCAGCAGCAAGGCCCACGCCTCGGGCTCGTAGGGCAAAACGACATAGACGATCAGCCCGGCAATCATGGCAAAGGGCAACAACACAAACAGCCGCCGCGCCGCGATGGCGTCGCTCACCCAATTGACTGACAGAAACTGCGTTTTGGGCAGCGTAAGCTGCGGCAAACCCGGGCGAACCGAGACCGGCACCAGTGCTGGCACCGCACGGACGTCGCGCTCGCGTGTCTCCGCCCCCTGCACCCGCTCTGCCCCCGCCCTTGCGCTCGTGCCCCTCTATGCTACACACGGCGCCTAAATCCTCCAAGCATTCCGGTCTCATGTCCCAGGTCGTCACCCGTTTCGCCCCTTCGCCCACTGGCTACCTCCACATTGGTGGTGCCCGCACCGCTCTGTTCAGCTGGGCCTATGCCCAGAACAAGGGCGGCAAGATGCTGCTGCGCATCGAGGACACCGATCGCGAGCGCTCCACTGAAGCCGCCGTTACCGCGCTGGTCGATGGCCTGACATGGCTCGGCCTGACCTGGGATGGCGATCCGATCAGCCAGTTCGGCCGCGCCGCGCGCCACGCTGAAGTCGCCCACGAGCTGGTGAAAATGGGCCACGCCTATTATTGCTATTGCTCGCCCGCTGAACTCGACCAGATGCGCGAAGAAGCCCGCGCCGCCGGCAAGCCACCCCGCTACAACGGCTATTGGCGCGACCGCGACCAGAGCGAGGCCCCTGCTGGCGTCGCTCCGGTTATCCGCATCAAGTCGCCACTGACCGGCGAGATCACCGTCGACGATCACGTGCAGGGCAAGGTCGTGTTCAAGACCGAGAACCTCGATGATTTCATCATCCTGCGTTCCGACGGCACGCCGACCTATATGCACGCCGTTGTGGTCGACGATCATGACATGGGCGTCACCCACATCATTCGTGGCGACGACCACCTGACCAACGCCGCTCGCCAGATTGTGATCTACAATGCGATGGGCTGGACCGTGCCTGAAATGGCCCATATCCCGCTGATCCACGGGCCGGATGGCGCAAAGCTTTCCAAGCGCCACGGCGCGCTCGGCGTCGAGGCCTACCGCCAGATGGGCTACCTGCCGGAGGCCCTGCGCAACTATCTCGCGCGCCTCGGCTGGAGCCATGGGGATGACGAGATTTTCTCGACCGATCAGATGGTCGAGTGGTTCAGCCTCGAGGGCCTGAACAAGGGCGCGGCGCGCTTCGATTTCGTCAAGCTCGAGAACATCAACGGCCACTATATCCGCGAGGCAGCGGCCGATTATCTGTATGACGTGATGGTGGCAACCGCTGCCGAAGTCGGCCGCCAGGTCGATGTGGATGGTCTCACCGCGAATAAGGCCACGGTTCTGAGCGCCCTGCCCGAACTGCAGCCTCGCGCCAAGACGGTGCTTGAACTGATCGATCTCGCTCAGTTCATCTATGCCGTACGTCCGCTGGCCATTGATGCGGCTGCGGCTGCCCATCTGACACCCGAGACGCGCGCTGTTTTGGCCGATATGGCGGAGACGCTGCGTGGCCTCACCGAGTGGTCGGTTCCCGCCATCGACGGCGCCATGCGCGCGCTGGCCGAAACCAAGGGACTCAAGCTCGGTAAACTGGCCCAGCCACTGCGTGCCGCACTGACCGGAAAGACCGTATCGCCTGGGATTTTTGAGGTGATGGTGCTGATCGGCCGCGACGAAAGCATGGCACGCCTAGAAGACCAAATCACCGCTGTCTAGTGCTATTAGGAGGGTAAGCCTTGCTTACCCTTCAGTTGCCTCAGGGGGCCAAAAGCGATACCTGTCCGAAGCAGTTCATACTGCCCAGTTTTACCGCCCCACCCGACCATTCATTGTGGCGGGGGGCAAGGGGCGTTCGAGGAGAGCTAAATGACCGACAAAGTCGCCAAACTCGTCATCGGGGACCAGACGCACGAATTTCCAGTGCTCTCAGGATCCGTAGGCCCGGATGTCATCGATATCCGATCTCTCTATGCCAAGACCGGCTTATTCACTTACGACCCGGGCTTTACGTCCACTGCGGCCTGCGACAGCGCCATCACCTATATTGACGGCGACAAGGGCGAATTGCTCTATCGCGGCTACCCCATCGAGCAGCTGTCGGACAAAAGCTCCTATATCGAAGTTTGCTACCTGCTGCTCTACGGCGAGTTGCCCACCAAGGCCCAGCTGGCCGAGTTCGACGAAGTGGTGACACGCCACACCATGGTGCACGAGCAGATGCACTATTTCTACCGCGGCTTCCGTCGCGACGCCCACCCAATGGCCATCATGACCGGCGTTGTCGGCGCCATGGCAGCTTTCTATCACGACTCCACCGACATCACCGATCCAGAACAGCGCGAAATCGCGTCGATCCGCATGATAGCCAAGATGCCGACGATTGCCGCGATGGCCTACAAGTATTCGGTTGGCCAGCCCTTCGTTTATCCGCGCAATGACCTCGATTACGCATCAAACTTCCTGCACATGTGCTTCTCGGTTCCGGCCGAAAACTACAAGGTGAACCCAACTATCGCCAAGGCGATGGACCTGATCTTCACCCTGCATGCCGATCACGAACAGAACGCTTCGACCTCGACGGTGCGTCTGGCCGGTTCGTCCGACGCCAACCCATTCGCGTGTATCGCTGCCGGCGTTGCCTGCCTGTGGGGCCCTGCCCATGGCGGTGCCAACGAAGCCGCGCTCAACATGCTCAAGGAAATCGGCACCGTTGACCGTATTCCCGAGTTCATCGCCCGCGCCAAGGACAAGAGCGACCCGTTCAAGCTGATGGGCTTCGGTCACCGCGTATACAAGAACTTCGATCCCCGCGCGACGGTGATGCAGAAGACCGCCAAGGAAGTCCTCGACCTGCTGGGCGTGCACAATAATCCGACGCTGCAGGTTGCCCAGGAACTCGAAAAGATCGCCCTGGAAGACCCCTACTTCGTCGAGCGCAAGCTCTATCCAAACGTCGATTTCTACTCGGGCATTATTCTCGAAGCCATCGGCTTCCCGACCTCGATGTTCACCGTGCTGTTCTCGGTTGCCCGTACCGTTGGCTGGATCAGCCAGTGGAAGGAAATGATCGGCGATCCACAGAAGAAGATCGGCCGTCCGCGCCAGCTGTACAATGGCTCGCCTGCCCGCGACTACGAAGCGCTCGACGCGCGCTAACTGCGAGAAAAATGCGCCAGGACCCGGTCTGCCGGGTCCTGCTTCGGAAAACGCGCTCCGCCGTTTTCCATCAACATTGAAAGCTCGCTAAAGGCATCGATCTGATCCTGGCGGGCTTTTTTGTTGTCCAACAATGTCTTGGCCTCGTTGATCAGGGCCCAAACATCGAGCTTGCCTTCGATCAGTTCGGGCACGGCAACACGGCCCAGAATGATATTTGGTAGCGACACAGGCGGGCGACCATGCATGTCGTAGTAGCGCGTCTGATAGGGATCCATGTTATAGGCGACGAGCATCGGCACTTGCGCCAAGGCAAGCTCCAGCGTCACTGTCCCTGACACCGCAACCGCCATAACAGCCTGATTGTAGACCTCGGACCGAGCGCTGCGTTCGGATTCGATCCGCACCGGCGCTGCCCAGTTTGCAACTGCATTTTCCATGCGCGTCTTAAGCGTCGGTAGCGTTGGAATAACAAAACCATCAATGGCGGGATGGCCCGCCAGCTTTTCAACCAGTTCCCGCATCAGCGGCAGATGGCGGCGCAATTCCCCGTCACGACTACCCGGCAGCAGGACTACGGGTCCACGGTCGACAGAGGGACGCACCAGGCGCTCATGCAGCGCGGGATGGCCGACGTAACTGGTTAGTGGTCCGCCAAGGCGCTCCATGACCGCTGGCTCAAATGGCAGCACCGCCAGTACTTCATCAAACAGCGGGGCCAGCTTGGGTGCCCGCTTGGGCGAGCGTGCCCAGACGGACGGGGACACGTACAGAATGAGCTTACCGGCGTAGCCCAGCTTCTTCAGCCGCTTGGCCAAGAGCTTTGAAAAGTCCTGGGAATCGACCAACACGACAATGTCGGGATTGGCGTCGCGAATGACCTTGGCGGTCTGCCGGATGCGACCGAGCAGCAGCGGCAGGCGCAGTACCACATCGGTGATGCCCATCACCGACAGATCGCTCATCGGGAACAGCGACCGCATACCCTGCGCCTGCAGATAGTCGCCACCGACACCGGTGAATGCCAGCGGCACGCGAAGCTTCAGGCGCTCGATCAGGTCAGCCGCAATCCGGTCACCGGAGGGCTCGCCCGCGAGGATGAAGAGTTTGAGACGATCGTTCATGATGTCGGCCCCTGCCTGAGCAATCAAAGGCGCAAGCGCCGGGAACCGCGCAACTAGTCGTCAGCATGCCCGTTGCGCGGCAACAGGATCGGGCGATCCGACGCAGCGGCGATGAAGGCCACAACGTCCTGCACCAGCTGGTCGCCCTGGAACAGACCAGCCGCATCTTCGACGCGCTCGCGCAAAGTGCCTTCGCTGGAAAAGATCATCCGATAGGCTGCACGTAAGCGATGGATCGCCTCGCGATCAAACTTGTGGCGCTTGAGGCCGACAAGGTTCAACCCGGTCAACGCCGCACGGTTGCCGACCGCCATGCCATAGGGAATGACGTCGCCATCAATCATCGAATGGGCACCAAGGAAGGCGTGCCGACCGATGCGGGTGAACTGATGCACGACGCAATTGCCGCCGAAAATGACGTTGTCGGCGATCTGGCAGTGACCGGCGATGCCGACATAGTTGGCCATGATCACATTGTTGCCGATGATCGCGTCGTGGGCCACATGCGCGCCGGCCATTATCAGGCAGTCATTGCCGATCTTGGTCAGCATCCCGCCGCCTTCGGTACCGGGATTGATCGTCACCGACTCGCGGATGACGCAACGTTCGCCGATCACCAGGCGAGAATCCTCGCCGTGGTACTTCAGATCCTGTGGCTTGTGGCCGATGGCGGCAAATGGGTAGATCTGCGTTCCCGCACCGATCTCGGTATTGCCATCGATACTGACATGGGAAATCAGCTCGACATTATCGTGCAGCACGACTTTTTCGCTGACGATGCAATAGGGCCCGATCTTGACGCCACTGCCCAGGCCGGCACCGGCGCTGACAATCGCTGTCGGATGAACGCTGGGTTGGCTCACGAATTCGCCTCGATGATCATCGCGGTGATTTCTGCTTCCGCAATGATCACGCCATCGACCATTGCCTTGGCCTCGTAGCGGCCGACATTGCGGCGGCGCTGGATCTTGGCGATGTGGAACTCGATGGTATCGCCAGGACCCGCAGGCTTGCGGAACTTAGCCTTATCGACGCCCAGCATCAAGACGATGTTCTTCTTGCCGCCGCCCGAGTCGTGCTTGATGACGATGGCACCAGCCGTTTGGGCCATGCCTTCGATGATCAAAACACCCGGGAAGATCGGATTTTCAGGAAAATGGCCCTGGAAAATCGGCTCGTTGAACGTGACGTTCTTGATGCCGATAGCTGTTTCGTCCCGGTCGATCTTGATGATCTTGTCGATCATCAGGAACGGATAGCGGTGCGGCAAGCTGATCAGGATCTCGGCAATATTCATTGCTCCGAGCTCTGTGGTCGCTGGTGCGCTGTCGTTCATCCCCGCTTATCCCCCTTGGATAGTTTCCGCATGGCGGCGATCTCTCGCCAAAAATCTCTTATATCCTGTGCTGGCGCACCGGCAAGCTTGCTGCCGGCAGGCCAGTCTTTGGTGACGGCAGCGCGTCCGTGCACGACCGAACCAGAGCCAATGCTCAAATGCCCTGATGTGCCGACACCGCCGCCCAACAACACACCGTCGCCGAGAATAGTGGAACCGGACAGACCGGTCATGGCAGCCACCAGGCAGTTGCGCCCGAGACGGCAATTATGACCGATCTGAACGAGGTTATCGATCTTGGTGCCCTCGCCGATCATGGTGTCGCCAAGCGCGCCACGGTCGATCGTGCTATTGGCGCCAATCTCGACGCGATCCTGAATCAGCACCCGGCCGAGTTGAGGCACCTTGCGGTTTGTCTGCCCGAAATCGAGCCAGCCGAAACCTTCCGTGCCGACACGTACGCCGGAATGGATCACCACGTCATTGCCGATATGGGCACAGTCAATGGTGCAGTTGGGCGCTATGGTGCAGTTTCGACCAATGGTCACGCCTGCACCGATCACCGTATTCGCGCCGATCACCGTACCACGGCCAATCTCAACACCCTGCCCGATCACCACATTGGCGCCGATCACGACGTCGCGCTCAAAAATGGGCTCCCCCAGATCATCACGGCCCGACACTATATTGCTGCGCGTATCGGCGGGATAGAGGTGGTCGAGAATTTCGGCAAACAGGTGATGCGGCTTGTCGACAACGATAGCCATGCTGTGGGCTGGCACTTCGGCAACGAGCGATGGAATGACCAGAACAGCACCGGCCGAGGTGGCGCGCAGTTCTTCGGTGTAATTGCTGTGCGCAGCGAGCGCCAGATCCCCGCCACTTGCGAGATTGAGTTCGGTGACCCCAGTCACCTCCAGCTCTGTATTTGAGAGACTTGCCACCAGCTCGGCGCGCTTGAGCGCAGTCAGGATAGCACCAATCGTGGAGGGGCCGGCAAAACGATGAAAACGGGTGTCGACCATATATGTCACTTAAAAGAATTGAGCCGCGGCGCTACCGCCCCGCGGCTCAAAATACTGTGTTACGCCAGGTTGGCCTAGAACAGAGTCGACATCGTCAGCTGGAAGACCTGCGTACGGTCGTCGGTCGACTTATTCAGCACGTGAGCGAAGTCGCCACGCAGAGGACCGAACGGACTGTCCCAGATCAGCGAAGCGCCGATCGAAGTACGCCATGGCTCATCGTTACTGGTTCCCTTGACGGCATTAGGAGGAGCGCCATTCGGATTGACGATGCTCGGCAAGTTGGCACCATCAACCCAACCAGCGTCAGCCCAGATCGCAGCCGACAGGCCATAGCTTTCTGGAACCGCTGGGATCGGGAACTGGATTTCAGCCGACACACCAGCATAGGCAACCGCACCGAGGTACTGACCATTGGCGAGACGAGGACCATAACCACGACCTTCGAAACCTCGAACCAACTGCGAACCAGGCGAGAAGGCTTCCACGACATTGACGCCGTTACCACTGAAGTCATTGACGACGCCAGCCTGCGCGCGAACGCTAGCAACAATACCGCTATCCTGGATCAGAGGCATGAAGTAGCGGGCACGAGCTTCGGTCTTCAGCAGGTTATGATCCCAGCCGATATACGTCTGCGTAAAGGTTGCGAACAGGCCTTCAGTCGGCTTCTTAGTATCGTCGAGGCCATTCCAAGTCAGCGTATAACCGCCGAATGCTTTGTAGAACTCCTCGCCATTACGAACAAGAGTCGAATCGGGGAGGTTTTTAGGATCCTTGGGATCGCCGTCCTTGATGACCTTGCGCTCGATACCTGCAAACAACGTAGTTGAGAACGTGCTGGTCAGTGGGATGCCAAGGCGCAGCTGACCGCCAGTAGCTTCTGTACCATAGACGCTCGACGTCGTTTCGTCGTTGATGCGGTGATATGCGTCGACGCCAGCAGACACCTTGAGACCCATGAAGCGAGGCTCGGTGAAGGAGAAGTCGAAAGTACGGCCCGACTGCGATGCACCGATGGCAGCGCGCAGGAACTGACCACGACCAAGGAAGTTTCGCTCAGTCAGCGAGATTTCGCCCAGCACACCATCAACGGTCGAGTAGCCAGCAGTTGCGCCATACTCACCAGTCGTCGTTTCGGTAACATTGATGTTGAGGATCACCTTGTCGGCAGACGAGCCGGGTGCAGTGGTCACATCAACAGCAGAGAAGTAGCCGAGACGATCGATATTCTGGCGACCACGGACAACCAAAGCGCGGTTGAAGGCATCGCCTTCGCCGAACTCGAGTTCGCGACGGATAACGAAGTCGCGGGTCTTGGTGTTGCCGGTGATGTTGATGCGCTCGACATAGATGCGCGCGCCCTCATCGACCAGGTAGGTCACCTTGAACGTGCCAGTTGCAACATCACGGTCGAGACGAGCACGAACGTCGACAAAGGAGAAACCCTGGGTCGTAGCTTCGTAGGCAATGTCTTCGATCGACTTCTGCAGATCGCTAGCCGAATAGGTACGACCCTTGTCGGTCTTGACCGAACCACGCAGCGCGTCGGTGTTCAGGCCTGCAATGCTGGTTTCGATGCCGACATTGGAGAACTGGTACTTCTGACCTTCATTGATCGTGAAGTTGATGAAGTACGCATTGCGCGATGCATCATACTCACCGACCGAAGTCACCTGCGCATCAGGGAAGCCGCGATTGGCATAATAGAGACGGACGCGTTCGCGATCGACAGCGAGCTTGCGGTCATCATAGCTATCATCCTTGAACAGCCAGCTGAGCAGACCAGTTTCCTTGGTCAGCAGCGAGCTCTTCAGCGTGCCAGAGTTGAAAGCGTTGTTGCCGGTGAAGTTGATCGCTGCGATGCCCGCGCGATCACCTTCATTGACGACAAAAATCACCCGAACGCGACCGTCGGCAGTTGCCTCGGTGCGAGCAGCGACAGTAACGGACAGGAAGCCATCGCGGTCATAGGCCTGGCGGATGCTTTCAACATCCGAGGCAAGACGCTGCTGGCTGAAAATTCCGGAGGCCGACATATCGACCATGGCAAGAAGCTGGGAGTCCGAGAAGCGACGATTGCCCTCAAACAGCACGGAGCCAACCAACTGTTCCTGCGCCTGGGCTGCCACAGCGCCAAGTAGCGGGATGCTGGGTCCGGCGAGCGGCGCTGCACCCAGAATCGCCAGCGCTAGGAAAGCGCCGCGCATAAGCTTGGTGGTATGGATCATATTATTATTGCCTTCTGCGACCAGGCCAGAGGAATCGCCATGCACAGCGCTTCCCAAGGCTAACTCCATTGCACCGTTTTACCGCCTTTTTAACCAACGACAAGCCGTAAGCCTGTACGCGGTTAGCAAAAGCTTGGTGCCCTTGTATTCCTGCAACACCTTGCAAACCAAGGTTAACCGAAGCTTACCTAAAGATTCCGAAGTGCGCAAAAATCGTATCGTTAAACAGCGTGAACACCATGAGGCTCAAGACAAGGGCAAATCCTATGCGGAAGCCTATTTCTTGCACCTTCATGCTGAGCGGACGCCCTCTCACAGCTTCCACCAAATAGTATAACAGATGGCCCCCGTCGAGCATTGGAACCGGCAAAAGATTGAAGATTCCGATATTTAGCGAGAGCAAAGCCGTCAGATTTATGAGTGCGATGATTCCCAGCGTCGCTACTTCGCCCGAAACCTTGGCGACTTTGACAGGTCCACCAAGCTGTTCGATATCGCCGCGACCGACGAAAAAGTCGCCGATAAACGCCGCAGTTCGCTGGATGATGAAGCGAATTTCTTCGCCGGTCATGCCAATGGCTTCGATCGGGCCGGGCTTGTAGAGCGTCACGTCCGACGGCTCAGTGCTGCGGCTGACGCCAATACGGCCAATCCGCTGCATATTGCCGAAACGGTCTTCAATCTCGGTGACTTCAGGGACCACGACAATGGTCTCGGCCGTGCTGCCGCGATCCAGCTGGATCGTCACGGGCCGTGCCGGGCTGGTCGCCACCAGCCGCTGGAAATCTTCAAAGCCGCGCACGGCATAGCCGTCGACCGAACGGATCACATCGCCCGGCTCAAGCCCGGCGGCCTCGGCGACGGAGCCGACGATCACGTCCCCGATCACCGGAGGGATCGTGTAGCGGCCATAGCCGAGCAGCAGGGCATAGAGAATGAGGAAGGTCAGGATGACATTGGCGAGCGGGCCAGCGATGACCACGGCAATGCGCTGCCAGACATTCTTGTTCACGAACAGGCGTGGCGCCAGTTGTGGATCAGCATTGGCGACGACCTCGTCATCCACACCACCCGATGGGTTCATGTCGCCGACAAAGCGCACATAGCCGCCCAGCGGAACCGCCGAAACGCGCCAGCGCGTACCGTGGCGGTCGTTCCAGCCGAAAATCTCAGGCCCGAAACCGACAGAAAAGGTCTGGATCGCAATGCCGTTCCAGCGGGCGACCAGATAGTGACCCATCTCGTGCACGAACACGATGACCGTCAAAACCGCAAGAAACGGAATGACATAGGACAAAAGCCAATAGATGAATTCTAACATGGATATCCCTGCTAGGCCGTGTGCGCTCCGCGCGCGCCGGTCCTGCTACCAGTAGAGCAGCCCTTCAGCCACAGAGCCATATCCAGCATGTAGCGCGCCGACCAACAACACCAGCAACACGCCAAATGTGAGGCTATCGAGCCGGTCCATCAGGCCACCATGGCCCGGGATGATGTCGCCGCTATCCTTGATACGAAAATGCCGCTTGATGGCACTTTCGCTCAAATCGCCGAGCTGGCCTAGTACGCTGATCGTCGCGGACAGCACAAGACCGATCCACCATGGCGAGTCCGTCGCCACGATCCACACAACCAGCCCTGCCCCAGTACCGAGCGCCAAACCGCCGAGCGCACCAGACCAGGTCTTGGACGGCGAAATGTCGGGCGCAAGCTTTTCACCGCCAATCTGGCGGCCGGCAAAGAAGGCTGCGGAGTCAGTCATCCACACGACGGTGCCGAGATAGACACCGGCCCAGACGCCGGTAATGGTGTCACCACGCATGGCAATGACGGCAATGATGATGGCGCCATATATGATGAGACCCAGAACGCGCCAGAGCACGCCCTCCCCCCGCATGAAGATCGCGACCACGCAGGCCACGGCGATCACGGCAATCGTCCCCAGAGGACCGAAAGCGGGATAGATGGCGCCGGACACGGCAACCAGAGCAATCAGCACCATGCCGGCTGGTGTCAGCGGCGCGCGCGACACCATGGTTTCCCACTCGCGATACGCAAGGGCGAACACGACGCCGACAACGACGGCAAAGACATAGCCACCGATATAAAGAGTGGTCGCCGTCAGCGCGATAAGCACCATGGCTGAAATAAACCGGGGCCCAAGGTCAGACCAGGTGCGACGCCGATTTGCGGGAGACTCTGGCGCAGGATCGCCTGGATTGCTCAAGTTAACTCGCCCCGATACCGCCAAAGCGTCTGTCACGCATCGAGAAGGTCTCGAGCACCCTGACGAAGCTTGCCTCGTCGAAATCGGGCCAATACTCATCGACAAAGATGAATTCGGCGTAAGCAGCCTGCCAAAGAAGAAAATTTGAAATTCTTTGTTCGCCGCTGGTGCGAATAATAAGATCAGGATCCGGCAAACCGGCAGTATAAAGAGCCGATGCGATAGTGTCTTCGGTAATTGAATCTGGGGATAACCGGCCGGCAGCGACTTCGCGCGCAATCTTGCGCGTTGCATCAGCGATCTCGGCCTTGCCCCCATAATTGAAGGCCACGATCAGAACGAGCCCAGTATTCTTGGCCGTCTTGGCTTCCACATCGTCGATCAGGCGAACGAGACTTGCCTCCAGCCCCTCACGGCTACCGATGATCCGAACCCGCACATTATTGCGGATCAAACGCTGCAAATCGGACGCAACGAAGCGGCGCAAAAGGTTGAAAATAAAGGAAATTTCATCCTTAGGCCGCGTCCAGTTCTCTGACGAGAAGCTGAATACAGTCAGATGCGCCACGCCGTAGTTGATGCAGAGTTCAACGAGGTTGCGGAGGGATTTGACCCCCTCGATATGCCCTTCGGTGCGCCGCTTGCCGCGCGCCTTCGCCCAGCGTCCATTGCCATCCATAATAACGCCGAGATGCGTTGGAATACGCAATCTCGGACGTTGGGACACATCGGCGATGATAGCTGGATCAATGGACATCCACGCCCTCCCGGCGCAGCGTAGTCGGCTTAGACCTGCATGATTTCGGCTTCTTTCGACGCCACGACTTGGTCGATTTCAGCAACGGCCGCGTCGGTGGCCTTCTGGACGAGGTCGGACTGCACACGAGCATCGTCCTGGCTCTGATCGCCATCCTTCTCGGCCTTCTTGAGCGCGTCCATGCCATCACGACGGATGTGGCGCACCGCAACGCGGGCGGCCTCGGCATAGTTATGCGCAACCTTGGCCAGTTCCTTGCGGCGCTGCTCATTGAGCTCGGGCAGAGGCACACGGATGATCTGCCCCTCCCCCATCGGGTTGAGACCCAGGCCACTATCACGGATGGCCTTTTCGACAGCGTTGGCCATCTGGCGATCCCAAACCTGCACGCTCAGCATGCGGGGCTCAGGCACGGTCACAGTGGCAACCTGGTTCAGCGGCATGCGCGATCCATAGGCTTCAACAGTCACCGGCTCAAGCAGGCTCGCGCTGGCGCGACCGGTCCGCAGTCCGGCCAGCTCTTCGCGAAGCGAAGCAATGGATTTCTGCATGCGGTTCTTGAGGTCTGTGAGGTCGTAACCGGCCATTGTTTTTATCCTTCTAGGCTAGATCGGCTCGCCGACACGCGTGTAACGGGAAGTTCCCGCCAGCACACCGGCCAAGCCGGCCGCGTCGTCGAGTGCGTATACGATTATGGGCATGGAGTTGTCGCGAGCAAGCGCAAATGCGGCAGTATCCATCACGCGCAGGTTCTTGCCGATAACCTCGTCATAACTGACGTGGTCGTAGCGCGTCGCATTCGGATTCTTCATGGGGTCTTCGGAATAGACGCCATCAACCTTCGTGCCCTTGAGCACCACATCACATTCCAGCTCGATCGCCCGCAGGGTCGAGGCTGTGTCTGTGGTAAAAAACGGATTGCCCGTACCGCCGCCCAGCACCACCACATAGCCCTCTTCGAGAGCCAACTTGGCGTCGCGAGCGGTGAAAGTGTCGGCCACCGATGGCATGGAAGCGGCGCTATAGGGCTTGCACTTGGCACCCTGGCGCGAAATGGCATTGGAAAGAGCGAGGGCATTGATCATCGTGCCCAGCATGCCCATCAGATCGGCGGTCACCCGGTCGGTGCCCTCGGCCGCGCCGGCCATGCCTCGGAAAATATTGCCGCCGCCAACAACGATGGCAATCTGCACACCGGTATTGGCCGTATCGGCGATCTGCTTGGCTATGCCCTGCAGAAATGCGGGCTCAATACCGAAGGAATTATCTCCCGCCAGCGCCTCGCCTGAAACCTTGAGGAGAATGCGTTTATAGGCAGGCGCCATCGGCAAACCCCTCTTTGGAAAAAATCTAGCGGGGTCCGAATCCGGCGACGCCCGGCAGACCCTATGGCAAAAACGCCTTCAAATGAAGGCGTCACACCGAATGAAAAGGCAATATGGCAGGGTTTTAAGCTCGATCCCGGCCAAATCATGACCATAGGGAGAGCAGCGAGCGGGCCCTTGGGCCCACCCGCAATAGCGAGGCGCTTACTTTACGCCGGAGGTCGCAGCGACTTCAGCAGCGAAGTCGGTCTCGACCTTCTCGATGCCTTCGCCCAGTGCATAACGCACGAACTTTGTCAGCTTGATCGGAGCGCCAACGTCCTTCTCGGCGTTCTTGAGAACGTCGGCGACCTTGGTTTCGCCGTCGACCACGAACACCTGCGACAGCAGCGTGACTTCTTCGAAGTACTTGCGCATGCGGCCTTCGACCATCTTTTCAGCGATCTCGGCGGACTTGCCCGATTCCTTGACCTGCTCAAGTATGATGGCGCGCTCGCGAGCAACCACGTCCTGATCCAGCTCTTCAGGCGCAATCGCCTGTGGCTGGGCAGCGGCGATGTGCATGGCAAGCTGCTTGCCAAGAGCCGACAGCGCAGCTTTGTCACCGGTCGACTCAAGAGCAACCAGGATGCCGATCTTGCCAAGACCTGGCTTGACGGCGTTGTGCACGTAGCTTTCCACCACGCCATCGGAGACCGAAACGGTCTCGGTGCGGCGCAGGTTCATGTTTTCGCCGATCTTGGAGATCGCTTCGGTCAGTTCGGCCGAAACCGAGTGACCCGAACCTGGGAACGGCATTTCGCCGAGCTTGACGACGTCGCCCTCAGCGTCGAGGCCGAGCTTGGCAATATTGCTGACAATGCCCTGGAACTGTTCGTTGCGGGCAACGAAGTCCGTTTCCGAGTTCACTTCAACGACAGCAGCCTTGGTGCCGGCGGTGATGACACCAACGAGACCTTCAGCAGCAACGCGATCAGCCTTCTTGGCAGCCTTGGCCAGGCCACGGGTGCGCAGCCAATCGACCGCTGCTTCCATGTCGCCATTGGTTTCGGCCAGAGCCTTCTTGCAGTCCATCATGCCCACGCCGGTTGCGTCGCGGAGCTGCTTGACCAGGCTTGCAGTAATTTCAACCATGATAATACCTTTCGGCGGCCCCTGTTGTCGGGGCCGCATGGTTCAGATCAGAAAGAAGTACGCGATGCGTGCTTAGTTAGCGGCAGGTGCTTCTTCGGCCGGCAGGTCTTCAGCCGGTGCGCGATCGGATGCGCCGAGATCGGTGCCGAGAGCCGAAGACGAACGGCCGATGCCGTCGATCGCAGCCTTGGAGACCAGCGACACATAGAGCTCAAGAGCGCGCGACGCGTCGTCATTGCCTGGGATGGCATAGTCAACGGTGTCGGGATCGCAGTTGGTGTCGACGATGGCGATCACTGGGATACCCAGACGACGGGCTTCCTTGATCGCGTTCGCTTCCTTGTTGGTGTCGATGACGAACAGGAGCGAAGGCAGGTTGCCCATGTCCTTGATGCCGCCGAGGTCACGCTCAAGGCGTTCCTGCTCGCGGGACATCATCAGGCGTTCCTTCTTGGTGCGGAGCGCCAGATCGTCTTCGCTCATCGACTCAAGTTCGCGCAGACGCGAGATCGAGTTCGAAATGGTCTGCCAGTTGGTCAGCGTGCCGCCGAGCCAGCGGGAGTTCACGAAGTACTGGGCCGACTGCTTGGCAGCCTCGGCAACCAGTGGAGCAGCCTGACGCTTGGTGCCAACGAACAGCACGCGGCCGCCATCGGCAACGGTGTCCGAGATCAGCTGCAGAGCGCGGCTGAGAGCTGGAACGGTCTGGCTCAGGTCGAGAATGTGGATGTCGTTGCGAACGCCGAAAATATAGCGCTCCATCTTTGGGTTCCAGCGGTGCTTCTGGTGGCCAAAGTGAACGCCTGCTTCGAGCAGTTGACGCATAGAGAAATCGGGCAGTGCCATGATGGCTGCTCCTTGTTTACCGGTTGATGCCGCCACGAAACATTGCGACGGTTTCCCGTCACCGGATGGCATTTCGATTCCTCGATCTGCCTGCTTCGTGTGTGAAATCGCGCTGACGCGCAGTCAAACGCAGGGGCGATATAGGGCAAGCATCCCATAAACGCAAGGGCCGCCGGCCACTCACGAACCTGTTATGGGAACCGTTTACCGGATTAATCATTATTAACTACATAGACCCGTGCCAAGACATGGGGACAAGGGTGAAAGCCCCCAAGCGGGGGAGGAAGGGCTCAGGCTCACCTCCTCCGCGTGCTATTTCGGGGTAGCGAATACACCAAGGCTATTAGGCGTGCGCCCTGCCCCGACAGCTTTCAGTTCAGTGACCACGGTATCTTGAGTCAATGCAGCGGCCAGCTCAACCAAATCAGTTGAACCGCACATCCGTGACGCCTTCCAGCGCCTTGATGCCGCCGGCAACTTCGGCGGTCAGGCGATAGGCGCCGGGCAGTTCGATCTCGTATTCGCGGGCGCCTTCATCGCGGATGACCACGAAATTGACCTTGCCCTCCCCGCCCCGCTTGAGCTGGGCGTTGATCGAGCCGAGCGCCTTGGCATCGGCGGCGAAGACCGTCAGGCGTCGTTCGATGGTGTCTTCAATGCCATCCATGGCCTTGGCGCCACCCAGACGCAGGCTGACGCCTTCAGCGCGCTCTTCGGCGGCAACTTCCAGAATGACCGACTTGCCCGGCTGCAGGATAGCGCCGTACTGGCTGATCTGCTCGGAGAAGGCGACCACCTCGAAACTGCCTGTCTGATCGGACAGCGTCAGGATCATCATCGGCGTGCCCTTTTTGGTGCGCCGATCCTGCCGACCGCTGATCGTGCCAGCCAAGCGCCCGGCCCCCGCCCCATCCTTGACCGCCCGCTCGAAATCGGCCCAGCGTTGCACACGCAGCTTTTCGAACATGTCGGCATAGGCATCAAGCGGATGCGCCGACAGATGGAAGCCGATGGCCGCGAGTTCGCGGTCTGCCCGCTCGGTCGTGGACCAATCGAGCACGCCCGCTGGCAGGCGCAGGGGCTCGGGCTCGCCAGCGTCGAACATGTTCCACTGGCCTTCATTGCGCTCATGGGTGAGCGACTGAGCCATACCCATCACCGTATCGATGGCCGCGACTGCCACTTCGCGGCGCGGCACGATGTCGTCGAACGCCCCGGCATTGGCCAGCGTTTCAAGCGTGCGCTTGGACAGCACGCGAGGATCGACCCGGCGCGCGAAATCGCCGAGATCTTTGAACGGCGTCGAGCCGCGTACTTCCACAATATGCTCGGCAACCTGCCGGCCCACGCCCTTGACGGCGCAGAGGCCATAGAGAATGCGCTTGTCCTTGACCGAGAACACCACCTCGGACTTGTTCACGCAGGGCGCGACCAGTTCGATCTTGTGGCGCTTGGCCTCGCTGCGGAATTCGGCGAGCTTGTCGGTATTGCCCATATCGAGCGTCATCGACGCCGCGAGGAACTCGTGCGGGTAATGCGCCTTAAGATAAGCGGTCTGATAGCTCACCAGAGCATAAGTAGCCGCGTGGCTCTTGTTGAAGCCGTAGTTGGCGAACTTTGCCAGCAGGTCGAAGATCGTATCAGCAAGGCTCTTCTTGAGGCCATGCTTGATCGCGCCTTCGCGGAAACGCTCGCGCTGCGCGTCCATCTCCGCCTTGATCTTCTTACCCATGGCGCGGCGGAGCATGTCTGCTTCGCCAAGCGAATAGCCTGACAGAAGCTGGGCGATCTGCATCACCTGCTCCTGATAGACGATAATGCCATAGGTCTCGTCGAGCACCACCGAGAGGTCTGGATGGGGATACTCCACCTCTTCACGACCGTGCTTGCGGTCGTTGAACAGCGGAATATTGTCCATCGGACCCGGACGATAGAGCGCCACAAGCGCGATGATGTCCTCGAAGCGGTCGGGCTTCATATCGACCAGGGCACGCCGCATGCCGGCGCCTTCCACCTGGAACACGCCGAACGTGTCGCCCCGGGCATAGAGGTCGTAGGTCGGCTTGTCGTCGATCTCGATGTCCTCGATGCGGAAGCTGCCGCCGTCGAGGTTCACCATATTGACCGCGTATTGCACCGTTGTCAGCGTCTTGAGGCCCAAGAAGTCGAACTTGACGAGGCCCGCCGCCTCGCTCCACTTCATGTTGTATTGGCAGACCGGCATGTCCGAACGCGGATCGCGATAGAGCGGCGCCAGATCCTGCAACGGACGGTCACCGATAATGATACCGGCGGCGTGCGTCGATGCGTGGCGGAACAGACCTTCGAGGTTCTTGGCGATGGCGACAAGATCGGCCACCGTCTCGTCCTCATCGGCCATCCGCTTGAACTCGGGCACCTCGTTCATGGTGCGCTCGATCGACCACGGATCGGCCGGATTGGCGGGCACCAGCTTGCAGATGCGGTCGACCTGACCATAGGGCATCTGCAGCACGCGACCGACGTCACGCAGCACAGCGCGCGCCTGCAGCGTTCCGAAGGTGATGATTTGGCTCACCTGCTCGAAACCGTACTTCTTCTGAACGTAGCGAATGACCTCTTCGCGACGGTCCTGACAGAAGTCGATGTCAAAGTCGGGCATCGACACGCGTTCCGGGTTGAGGAAGCGTTCGAACAGCAGATTGTAGGCCAGCGGGTCGAGATCGGTAATCGTCGTCGCAAAGGCGACCAGCGAACCAGCGCCCGAACCACGTCCCGGCCCCACAGGAATGCCCTGCGATTTCGACCAGCGAATGAAGTCAGCCACGATGAGGAAGTAGCCAGGGAACTTCATCGACTGGATGATGTTGAGCTCGAATTCGAGCCGGTCCCAATAGTCTTTCTCAGTCTTGCCCGGCGAAGGCCCATCCGTCGCCAGACGGTCACGCAAGCCATCTTCTGCCATAGCGCGCAGCGCTGCGGCTTCGGCGGCGACGGCATCGTCATCACTCAAATCAGGCGCGGCGGCAAATTTTGGCAGAATCGGTTTGCGCGTCTGCGGCCGATAGGAGGTGCGGCGCGCGATCTCAATCGTCGAAGCCAGCGCCTCCGGGACGTCTGAGAACAGCTCCGCCATTTCAGCGCGCGTCTTGAAATAATACTGGTCGTTGAGCTTGCGGCGCTCGGTCTGGGCCAGCACGGTACCACCGGCAATCGCCAGCAGCGCGTCATGGGCCTCAAATTCTCTGACCGACTTGAAGAAAGGCTCGTTGGTCGCAACCAGCGGAATACCCTTGCGATAGGCAAAGTCGATCAGGCGCGGCTCAACGCCGGCCTCCTGCATCCGACCATGCCGCTGCAATTCCATGTAAAGGCGATCGCCAAACAGATCGCTCAACCGCTCAAGACGGCGCAGCGCATTGGCGTCCTGCCCGAGCGAGAATGGCATATCGATGGCGCCTTCTGGCCCACCGGTGAGACAGATCAGCCCCTCAAGCCCTTCCCGGCTCAGCCAGTCGAGCTTGGCGCGTGCGACACCGTCTTCGCTTTCGAGATAGGCCTTGGACACCAGCCGCGACAGGTTTTCAAATCCCTGCTGCGTCTGCGCCAGCATGACCACACTGGACTTGCCAGCCCAGGCCACATGCCCGCGCTCGCTAACGCGCTCTTCGGCAGCGGCGAAATCAATCGCCAGTTCCACGCCAGCGATGGGCTGGATGCCCTTCTTGCTGGCCTTTTCGGAAAATTCTAGCGCCCCGAACAGGTTGCCGGTATCGGCAATGCCCAGCGCGGGCTGGTTGTCCTCCTTGGCGAGCTTGAGGATGGTTTCAAGCTGCAGCGCTCCCTCAAGCAGGGAGTACGCAGAATGGACGTGGAGATGGATAAAGCCTGGACCGCTCATGATGGACCTTTATGACCGGGTTGGCGCGATGATCATACCGCTGCTCAACCACAATCCACAGGCACCGTCACACGAGTCGGGCCAACACATCCATCCATGTGAGGGAGCCAACAGTGAAGGCGCCCAGCGTAACGAATGCGGCAAAGTCCTTGATGAAAGTGAGCATCTGCGTCTCCCGTGTTTCTATAATGTTCTTATAAGTTCGCAGTTTGTTCCTGTCCAGTGTGAGGTTCGGGAACAGCGGGGATTGGCCGTGACTGGTTAGCAAATCGTTAGGAAATGACTTCAGCTGTCCCAGCGCGGCAAGGAACTAGCCGATGGGTTGCGGACTGGAGCATCCCTTGCCAATGTCGCGCCCACCACGACTGGAGCCTGCCTTGACCCCTACTCCGCATTTGAGCTTTGGCCTGCTGCTGACGGCCGCCGCAGGATTTGCCGACGTCGTTGGCTTCATCGAACTGGGTGGGCATTTCGTGTCGTTCATGAGCGGAAACACCACCCAACTCGGCGACGCGCTGCTGCAAAGTAATTGGACAGCGATCATCCTGCCGGCCTCGCTGATTGCGCTGTTCTTCATCGGCAGCACGCTGGGAGCATTGGCGGCTATTGCTGCCGGCCCGCGCTGGGCTGCGGCGACCACCACGGCCATCGTGCTCGCAAGTCTTGCCATGACCGTCGTTCTGGCGGCTTTTGGCGCGCCGCCCGACCAGTTCATGCTGATGCTGGCCGCAGGTGCAGGCGCGCAAAACGCTATCCTGCCATCCACCGGGTCGGTTCGATTGGGTATCACCTTCGTTACGGGAACGCTGTTCGCCGCCGGTCAGGACCTGGCCCGCGCTATGCGTGGTCTGGCTCCTCCTTGGCGTTGGGCGCAGCATCTGCTGGTCTGGGCTTCGCTCCTGGTGGGTGCAATCGTCGGGGGTCTGGCCTACAGCTTTGTCGGGATTTACGCGCTGTTGCTGCCCGCAGCGCTCTACCTGGCGTTTCTGATTGCCTTCGTTGTCGAGCCGCCGAGCAGCGTGGCTCTCTAAAACCAAGGATGAAAACGAAAAGGCCCGGATCGCTCCGGGCCTTTTGTACTTTTGGGTGGCATTTGTGGGCCGCGAAACCAGCGGCCAAATGCCTTAGTTCTTTTCGGCGGTTGCCTTTGGCTTCTTTGGCTTGGGCAGCGACTTTGGCTTGGCTGGGCGCGGCGGAACCGCGATCAGCTCGAGCTTGGCTTCGTTGCCTTCACCAACCACAGCCACGGTGACCGTGCCGCCATTGACGAGTTCGCCGAACAACACCTGATCAGCCAGTGGCTTCTTGATGTATTCCTGGATCACGCGACCCAGTGGGCGAGCGCCCATGCGTTCGTCATAACCGCGTTCAGCGAGCCAATCCGCAGCTTCGGGCTGCAGGATGATCGTCACGCCGCGTTCAGCCAGCTGGCCTTCAAGCTGCAGCACGAACTTCTCGACAACGCGGCGCACGACTTCGCGTGGCAGCGGCGCGAACGAAATGATCGCATCGAGACGGTTGCGGAATTCCGGCGTGAAGATGCGGTTGATCGCTTCTTCGTCATCACCCACTTCGCGCTTGCGGCCAAAGCCGATTGGCGACTTCTGCAGGTCCATGGCGCCCGCATTGGACGTCATGATCAGGATGACATTGCGGAAGTCCACCGACTTGCCGTTGTGATCGGTCAGCTTGCCGTGATCCATCACCTGCAACAGGATGTTGTAGAGATCCGGATGGGCCTTCTCGATTTCGTCGAGCAGCACCACGCAGTGTGGATGCTGATCAACGCCATCGGTGAGCAGGCCGCCCTGGTCGAACCCGACATAGCCTGGAGGGGCACCGATCAGGCGCGACACGGTGTGACGCTCCATATACTCGGACATGTCGAACCGCAGCAGTTCAACACCGAGCGTATCGGCGAGCTGCTTGGCCACTTCGGTCTTGCCGACGCCTGTCGGACCCGTAAACAGATACGAACCGATTGGCTTTTCGGGCTCACGCAGACCGGCACGCGCCAGCTTGATGGCAGACGACAGTGCGGTGATCGCAGCGTCCTGACCAAACACCACCGTCTTGAGGCTCGTTTCGAGGCTCGACAGCAGTTCGGCATCGGACTTGGAGACCGACTTTGGCGGGATGCGAGCGATGGTCGCAATGGTCGCTTCGATGTCTTCGACATCGATGATCTTCTTGCGCTTGTCCTCGGTCACCAGCATCTGGCTGGCGCCCGTCTCGTCGAGCACGTCGATCGCCTTGTCAGGCAGCTTGCGGTCATTGATATACCGCGCGCTCAGTTCCACCGCAGCCTTGAGGGCATCGTCGGTGTACTTGATCTTGTGGAACTCTTCGAAATACGGCCGCAGACCTTTCACGATCTCGATGGCATCGGGCACGGATGGCTCGTTGACATCGATCTTCTGGAAGCGACGCACCAGAGCGCGGTCCTTCTCGAAGAACTGGCGATATTCCTTATAGGTGGTCGAACCGATGCAACGGATCGCGCCCGAAGCCAGAGCTGGCTTCAGCAGATTCGAAGCATCGAGCGCACCGCCCGAAGTGGCGCCAGCACCGATCATGGTGTGGATTTCGTCGATGAACAGCACCGAGTTCGGAAGCTTTTCGAGCTCCTTCATCACGGCCTTGAGGCGCTCTTCAAAATCGCCGCGATAGCGCGTACCGGCCAGTAGCGAACCGATATCGAGCGAATAGATCACGGCTTCCTTGAGAACCTCGGGGACATCGCCCTCGACGATCTTGCGAGCCAGACCTTCGGCGATGGCGGTCTTGCCGACGCCAGCGTCACCCACATAGATCGGGTTGTTCTTGGAGCGGCGGCACAGCACCTGGATGGTGCGGCGCAATTCGGCATCGCGCCCGATCAGCGGGTCGATCTTGCCGTTGCGGGCCTTCTCGTTGAGGTTGACGCAGAAATCGGCCAGAGCCGAGCTCTTCTTGGCCTCTGCTCCGCCCTCGCCCTGGTTTTCGCCGTCTTCAGCACCACGCACTTTGCGTTCCTCGCTGGGACCAGACTTGGTGATCCCGTGGCTGATGAAATTGACCGCGTCCAGCCGGCTCATGTCCTGCTGTTCGAGGAAGTAGGCAGCATGGCTCTCGCGCTCGGCAAAAATGGCGACGAGCACATTGGCACCCGTAACCTCTTCTCTACCGGACGATTGCACGTGAATGACGGCGCGCTGGATAACGCGTTGGAAGGCAGCCGTCGGCCGGGCATCCTGGCCATTGGCCACGATGAGGCTGTCGAGCTCCTCGTTGATGAAGTCTTCAAGATCGCTCTTGAGCGCGTCGATATCGACGTCGCAGCCGGTCAGAACGGCGATCGTTTCGCGGTCGTCGGTCAGGGCCAGCAAGAGGTGTTCGAGCGTAGCGAACTCATGGTTGCGCTCACGCGCCAGGTTCATCGCCTGATGCAGAGCCTTTTCAAGTCCGCGAGAAAATGAGGGCATATGATGTTCCTATTGCTTTTCCATCACGCATTGCAGCGGATGCTGGTTCTTGCGTGCCGTATCCATGACCCGTGTGACCTTGGTCTCGGCCACTTCGTATGGATATACGCCGCACTCACCCACCCCCTTTTGGTGAACGTGCAGCATGATCTGCATGGCCTCTTCACGTGGTTTATTGAAGACGTCCTGCAGAACGAGAATGACGAACTCCATCGGCGTGTAGTCGTCATTGAGAAGGAGCACCCGATAGAGGTTCGGGCGCTTGGTTTTGGGACGGGTCTTGGTGATCGTCCCGGATTCGGAGTCACTTTTGCCGTCCCCGCCACCTTTGCCAGGATCATTCTCCTTGGGCCCTGCATAGGCAGGCACAGGCTCCAGCCGCAGCGCGACTGGGGCCTCATCGGTGGTTACGAGGAGGTCATTGAAATTCATGGCGATACATCTGTCGTGAGGAAAACGAAGCAGCATGGTGAGGACCATTATGTAGGCAAAAACCGCGCCGTGTTAAGGGGTGATAGTTCTCGATTTTGTGAGGGACCTAATTCCCTCACAGACCTCATGGTGAGCTTGTCGAACCAAGAGGTCGGGCACTGGCTACAAGAACGCCCCTTTGGCGTCGGGCGCATTGCGCTCCTACATCCTTTCATTCACCGATTACCGGATGGGGCAGTGTAGTCCGAACCATCCAAGCATTCGACACTTTAGATGGTGCGCGTCATTGGGGCTGCAACCTCGTGGTTCGACGGGCTCACCATGAGGTCTAGGGACGTTTCGTGCAGGTAGTCAGAGGACCGACGAGCTTTCCCCCTCACCCATCCGTGACCATCACTCCACACCATGGACAAATTCGTTCGCATTTTACGGAATGGTAACGGCAGCACCGTACAGTCCCGGAGTTAGGGATATCCGGAGGGGTGGGGCTCACCCGGAAATTCCAGTCGTTGTAATGCGTACGGGCACAGAAGTGCCCGATGAGTAAAGTTTGGAGTACCGGGTGGCTTCTCAGGCGAAAACCCCATGGCGCACAGTGTTTGTTCGCGCCTTTGCCGCCGTCATTGTGGCCCTGGCTGTCAGCACACCCATGGTGGCGCACGCACAGAGCATCGAGAACCTGCGCAAATATGCGGGCATCGTGGTCGACGCCAAGTCGGGCAAGGTGCTGTACGAAGAAGCTGCCGACAGCAAGCGCTACCCCGCTTCCGTCGCCAAGGTGATGACGCTCTATGTTCTGTTTCAGGAACTGAGCGCCAGTAACCTCAAACTTTCCACCAAGATGACCGTGTCGCGCCACGCTGCCGCCGCTGTGCCCACCAAGCTCGGCCTGCGCGCTGGTGCCACCATCACTGTCGAAGACGCCATCAAGTCGCTGGTGACGCTATCGGCCAACGACATGGCCCGCGTCATCGCCGAGCACATCTCTGGCACTGAATCCAAATTCGCCGAGCGTATGACGGCAACCGCCCGTGCCCTTGGCATGCGCAACACCACATATCGCAACGCCTCGGGCTTGCCCGATGGCGGCCAGATCACCACCGTGCGTGATCAGGCGATCCTGGGCATTGCCATCTACCAGCACTTCCCCAGCTACTATGAATTCTTCCAGACCCGCAGCTTCAGCTACGGCAAGTCGACCTATGGCAACCACAACCGCGTGCTGGGCTATATGGGAGCTGTCGACGGTATCAAGACCGGCTATATCAATGCTGCCGGCTCGAACCTTTTGACCGCTGCCCGCAAGGACAACCGCCACATCGTCGTCGTCGCCTTCGGCTTTAACTCCGCTGGTTCGCGCGACGAAAAGGTTCGTCAGCTGGTTGCCACCTACCTGCCCCAGAGCCGCAGCGGCAACTATGTCGCGCAGATCCCAATTCCAGGCCGTCAGGGCAATATGCAGGTCGCTGTCGCACAGTCGGCTCCGGCCGCCACGACCGCTACCGCATCGAACTCCCGCCCCGTCTATGTGACGCCAATGCCACTGCCTGGCTTCCGCCTGGCGCAGCTCGTTGCCGCCAATGGCGCACAGGCGCAGCAGCCAGCCATTCAGGCCATGCCACAGGCCGTCGCAGCAGCCGCACCGTCGCCCGCACCAATGCCGGCCGACCTTGGCCTGCAGCCAGCCGTTCAGGCCGCCAATATCCTTGCAGCGCCATCGCAGGCACCGCAGCCGGCTTACCCAAGCCAGGACATTATAGGCGCATGGCTCAGCGACAGCTATAATCTGGGCGCGCCGCCGTCGGCTCTTGGGCAGACTGCGCCATCCGCACCGCTCGATTTCAAGCCACCCGCCGCCAGCAATGACAACAACCAGCCCGTCGACCTGATGACCTCGGGTAGCGTGCAGGTTGCAGCAGCCACGGCAGTGCCCGGCGGCTGGGTCGTGCAGATCGGCGCCGGCCCATCGGAAGACAGCGCTCGCGCCATGCTTTCCGATGCCGCTGGCAAGGTCGGCAATCTCGGCGACTTCCGCTCCTATGTGGAACGCTTCGAAAAGAACGGCCAGGTCTTCTTCCGTGCCCGCTTCGTCGGCTTCGGTGGACGCGACGATGCCAACGCCATGTGCAACCAGCTCAAGCAGCAGAACCTGAGCTGCCTGGCGATGCAGAGCTAAACGAACAAAGAGAAAAGAACGGCGCCTGTCGTGCCGCTCACCCAGTCAGCAAATTGGCGCCTGTGTTTGGAGTTGCCCAATGAGCGAGAATACCGCCCTCACCGAGCTGGCAAACTTTGTTGCGCGCTCGCCGCTTGCCTCGCAGGACATGACCGTGCGCAATCGCGCCCTGTCCGGCATCACCGACCGCATGCTGCAGCGCAAACGCAGCGTGGGCGATCTGTTGGGCGTGGTTTTGACGTTGTCAGCCCGTACGCGCCGCATGGCACAGGAACCCGTCAAGATCGACATCGACGTCTTCGCACCCGGCGGCGCGCGCGCAATCCGTATGAATATCGGCGAGCGCTAAGCGCTCACCCTGCCCCGTCGTGACTTCAGGCGCAGAGTTCCATTGGCTCTGGCACCCGCTCACGTAAAGGGAGATTTAGCGCGGCGACCAGATTGCGGTACTCCTGACGCGCGCTGACATGAGACATCGATGAACCGTCATCATCGTCCAATGGATCAAACACCGTCGTCCCGCTTGGAAACAGCGAGCGGAAAATAACGCGCTCGGCAATGCCATCAGCCAGCCGACAGCCAAACCGTGTGGCAATATTTTCGAGCGTCGAATGCACCTGCCGCGCGTTGCGCGAGCCCAGCATCGAAATACGATTGCGCACCAGCACCCAGTCGACTGTCTCGCCATCGACATTGAGCCGTTCGGACCGCGCACGCTGCACCAGCCGGGCATAGTGGCTGGTTTCGATCGGCGATCCGGTTTCAGGATCAATCCGCGCCAGCACATTGATGTCGATCAGGCTATCATTAACTGGGGTAATCAGCGTATCGGCCAGCGAATGGGCCAGTCGGGACAGGTTGGTGTCAAAGCCCGGCGTATCGATCACCAGAAAATCGACATTGTCCTCGACCTCGCCAATGGCGCGGCGGAATACGTCGAACTCGGCCTTCTGGTTGTCCTTGACGGAGTCGCCCCAGGCGGTCGGCAGGTGAAAATGAGTGGGGTTGAGCAGCTTCTTGCCGGTCTCCTGGCAATGCAGGCGACGGTTGCGCAGATAATGCGTCAACGTCTGCTGACGGCTGTCCACGTCGATCGTGGCAACGCTGTGCCCTGCATAGAGCAAATAGACGGCCAGGTGGAAGGCCGTGGTGGATTTACCCGACCCGCCTTTTTCATTCCCAACCACAATGACATGCGCACCATCACGCGACATCGTTGCCCCCAAATCATTGTCAGCACCACTAGCTGCTAACAACGGCCCGCATGGTTAATGGGGAGTTAATGGACTGTGCCATTGAGAGGGCACTTGGGGCCCGGACGAACACTTAGTGCTTGAGCAGCCGGTCTCTCGCCTCGTTTATTTTTGATGCAAGATAACTCGATCCACCATGATCGGGGTGCACCGCTTTCATCAATTCACGATGCGCAGCCCGAATCTCTTCGTTGGTCGCGCCGGGTTTGAGTCCCAGAACTTCGTACGCCTCCGCAATGGGGTCGCCGTGGCCGCTGGTTGATTGAGAGCTGCCGCTGCCTACGGTTTCTGCGAAATACTCGCGCCAACCCGCCCGATTGGCATCAAGCCAGCTTTCGAGGAGGCTCATGCTGTCACTGTCCCCCTCGATCTCGGCGATCAGGGCCCGCGTATCCGCCTCGCCCAGATCCATCAGATCGGCGCCGGCAAACTCGCCCTTGAGCACCCTACCCGCAACTGCGCCTGTATCGTGATCGAGCTCCATCGCAAAATAGTGGCTGCGCACTTTGGAGGTCTGGCCATCGTCGTCCTTGGACACGCCGCCGCCCAGACTATCGATGCTGAACGGGCCAAGCCGCCCCGTGCGCAATATCGAAAAGGCCATGGCTGCCACGAACACCGCAATATCGATGCGCCGCGCCAAGATCATCAGCCCAGCGATCAGCGCGGCGCCACCGCCAATCACCCAGCGCAGATTGCGTCGGAACACGCGCGGATCGAGCCGGCGCACATACTGATAGATCGCAAGGCCTGCCAACAGCAGGAAACCGCCCAGAAAGAAATATGTCATCGCGGCAATTGCGCCAGCAAGGCATTGGCCTGCCCACTGCCCTGCAGTTTCATTAAGTCGCGGCCGCCGCTTGCATAAGCCGCCACCGCCTTGAGCAAGGCCGCCAGTTCCTGCGGCGCGGAGGTGTCAAAGCGGGCATAGGCGCCCTTGGTCAGCCGGGCAAACTCGCGGAAGGCACCCTCGACGCGCACGTCATGGCCTTCCTGGAACACGAACATGGGGCATCCGAGCAGTCCCAATTGTCCCGCCTTTTCTGAAAGATTGTCCACATTTTCCTCGATCGCGTCGCCGACATAGACCACCGCATTGATCCGCCGCTTGGCGTGTTCAGTGCGTGCATGAGCGAATACCTTGGAAATCTGCGTATTGCCACCGCGACAGTCGATACCGCTCATCAGTTTGGCGAGACCGGCAGCGTCGACCACCCATTTGGAGGCCCGACATTCGCCAAAACCGCGGAAATACAACAGCTGCACCTGCAGGGCGCTATCCTTGGGAATGGCGCGGAACATTTCCGCCTGCAGCGAACACGCCAGATCCCAGGTTGGCTGCCGGCTCATGGTCGCATCCATTGCAAACAGCAACCGCCCATCCTGCGCCGCATTGGGCCGGGCCATGGTGCCAACCTTCTTGACGAAGGCTGCGACATCGCCACTCACTTTGCCCTGCTGGGGCACATTTCCGGTCTTGCGCGCGATTGGGTCTTTTTCTGCCATGAACTCAATATGTGGGCGGGCTGTAGCTAGGGCAAGTGTGGCAATGCCAACAAGGGGCCATCAACAGCCTTCATGGTGAGCCTGTCGAACCACGAGGGCGTGACTGGATGGCGCCACGACCTCGTCCTTCGACGGGCTCAGGATGAGGTCTACTGGGGCTGCTGTGCAATGACCGCAGCCTAAATCAGCCCCAGCTTCGCCAGATCAGCGGCCAGTGCCATCGATTCCGCATTCTCGTTCGCCCCGATATCAGGCGGTGCGTCTTCGGGGCGCAGGTAGCGCCAGCCCTGAAAGGGGCGCTTGGGGTAAGGCAGCGTGCGGATCATGTCGCGGGACATGATGATGTCGCAGTAGTCGATCCCCTCGGGATTGGTGTAGCGCGCCAGTTTCAGGATCGGCTGGCGGCACACCACCTGCCCTGCGATCACCCAATAGACCGAGGACTGGCCTTCCATCTCGGCGGCGCGCTTTGGCATCATGCGGGTTCGGTGAACATGCACGTCCTCGCCATAGTCGGCACCCCACCAATGGGCACGCTCATCGCGGTAGCTCTCAAGCTCTTCAAGGCTCGAAACGCCAACAGACAGTTTGATCATGTGGATCATGCAAGTGTTCCCGGCTTCACGCGGCCCTGAATGACGTCAATCTCGTCATCGTCGACAATCCACGGCTCGCGCAGCGCCAGCGTCAGCCAATCCTGAAATGCCGGCAGGCCATAGATGGCTTCCACATATTCACTGGCAACGTCCGACACCGGCAATTGATAGGTCCTGATCCGCGTCGCCACCGGCGCAAACATCGCGTCCGCCGCCGTGAACTCGCCAAACAGGAATGGCCCGCCTGATTTAGCCAGCAGATCGCCCCAGAGGGTTTCGATGCGGTGCAGGTCCTTGGCGATGCTGTCGACGCTGACCTTTCCAGGATGCGAAGCCCGCAAATTCATCGGTGCATGACTGCGCAACGACAGGAATGCGGAATGCATCTCCGCCCCGGCGGCCCGCGCCAGCGCCCGATGCTTGATGTCGGCAGGCCAGATCGGCTTGTCGGGATAAAGGTCCGCCAGATATTCGATGATGGCGATGGTTTCGACCACCACCAGATCGCCATCGATCAGCACCGGCACCTTGCCGCTCGGAGAACGCTGCGCCAGCACCTCGCGCCAGCCATCGCCGGACAACTGCAGCACCTCGTCTTCGAATGGAATGTCGAAGTGCTTGAGCACCAGCCAGGGCCGCAGCGACCAGGTGGAATAATTGCGATTGCCGATCAACAGTTTCACGCGGCATCTCCCGAGAAAGAAGAAGGGCGCCCCAGTGGCCCGGGCGCCCTCCAAAATTGCTGTCAGTGAAGAACTCTAGCGCTTAAACGCCAGCAACGACGGAGAAAACCAGTCCCATAGATAGCAGGCAAACCATAGTCCAGGTCGCTGCACGCCAGATGGTGGCCTTCGGTTGACTTCGCATGATCGCTCCTTGTCAGCCGTTCACTCCGGAGCTTAAGGCGTTACCCGCTTGCAGCATCCGGTAGCAAATCGTTAACTGCGTCATAAATGCATTGCAAGCGGCATAGTTGCCACAGTCCACAGGCAGCTGGGGGCCACAGTTAAGCGGAAAACAGCAGAAAACCTGGCATTTTACGCAGTCTCGCTTTCGTCACAATTTCGCGAGTTCTGCAAAAGCCGAAGTGGGTCCCCGCTGTTCCCATGCCGAATGATGCGCTCGACATTGCCGGCCGGGTCCTCGTCGGACTGCACCTCAAGGTCATATTTCACACCCTGATGGATCGTGTGAAAGTCCTGCTCTGCACTGCCCACAGGGCGGTCGCCACGCGCCTGCTCCCGGGCAATCAGTAGCGGCAGCGGGCAATGTACACCCACACAGAACAGATCGAACGGCGCAAACAGCCGTGCCAGCTCTGCGGGCCAGAGCGGGTTGTCGAGAATATGCTCGACGATCAGATTGTTGCCGGCGCTGGCATAGGCGATCAGTGAGGCGTGAAAGCCATCGAAGAAGGCGGGCCGCGCCGCCTTCCAGTCAAATTCACCGCTCTTGAATCGCGCGGTCGGCAGCACGCCAGCATCACGTAAGTGGTCGATTGATAAATGCCAGAACGGCTGCCCGATCCGGGCCTGCACGCCCCGTGCGAGGGTCGACTTACCGCTGCTGGACGCGCCATGCAGCAGAATGATCCGGCCTCGCTCAACCATCTAGAACAGCCCGAACCACAGCCCTGCAATGCCGAGGAAGGCGAAGAAGCCCACCACGTCGGTAATCGTCGTCACAAACACCGCCGAGGCAATCGCCGGGTCGGCCTTGAACTTGTCCAGCGTCACCGGCACCAGAATGCCCATCGTGCCGGCCACGATCATGTTGATGACCATGGCCATGCCGATGACGACGCCCAGTTCGGGGTTCTGGAACCGGAGCCAGGTCACGAGCCCGATCAGGATCGCAAAGATCACGCCATTGGCAAAACCCACGATCACTTCGCGGGTGACAAGACGGCGTAGACGGCGCCCGTCGAGCTCGCGCATCGCCAGCGCGCGCACTGTGACCGTCATGGTCTGCGTACCGGCATTGCCACCCATCGACGCCACGATCGGCATCAGCACGGCCAGCGACACCATTTGCTCGATGGTGGCATCGAACAGCCCGATGACCATGGACACGCAGACGGCGGCGAACAGGTTGATCACCAGCCAGGGCACACGGCTGCGCACAGTATCGACGGTGGTATCTGAAATATCTTCGTCGCCCACACCGGCGAGCAGCTTGATATCCTCGTCGGCTTCTTCGTGGATAACGTCGACGATGTCGTCGATGGTCAGCACGCCGACCAGACGTCTGCTTTCGTCCACCACGCCGACTTCAACCAGATCGTAGCGCTCGAAATCGCGCGCCGCTTCTTCCTGATCTTCATTGGCGTCGACCAGCACCAGATTGGTGTTCATCAACTCTTCGATGGAAGCCGCGCGCTGCGCCCGCAAGAACTTGTCGAGCGGAATGGTGCCCAGCACCTGATAGGACGCATCCACCACATAGATCTGATAGAATTCGTCCGGCAGGTCCGGCTCAGTGCGCAGATAGTCGATGGTCTGCCCAACCGACCAGAACGGCGGAATGGCGATAAAATCGGTCTGCATCCGCCGGCCGGCGGAGTCTTCGGGAAAATCTAGGCTCCGCTTGAGGCTCAGTCGCTCGAAAGTCGGCAGCTTGGCCAGAACTTCGTCACGGTCGACCTGCTCGAGGTCTTCCAGAATTGCGACGGCGTCGTCGTTGTCGAGGCCACTGACGCCGCGCGCGATTTCCGCGTTCGGCAATTCTTCCATCAGCTCGATACGAACCGACTCATCAACCTCGGTCAGTGCCGAGTAATCGAACCGGTCGCCCAGCACCCGAACAAGGTGCAAACGCTCGTCTGCATCGAGCGATTCCAGCACGTCACCAACGTCGGCGGCGTGTAGCGGTTCGATGACAGTTGCAACATCTTCATTTCGCCCCGCAGCCAAATAGGCGCGCAGGCGTTCTAGCCAGAGTGGACTGATCCGATCTTCGATGTCGCGGAACGCATTTGTTTCTTCCCCGGCCTCGGCACCGGATGCTGTTTCGAAGTCTGTGCTCATAGGGAGCCCTTTGTGTCCGGGGGGTTCGGGGGCAAAACAAGCTGTAGCCAATCGATACTGGAAGCGCCAGACTCAGAGGTACGAAATTGCTCCGCTCAACGAAAAATCTCCTATGCACTCAAGGAGTAGCTTGAAATGAGCTCCAAAGAACTTGATCAGGCTTTTGTGCGAATTGAGCAGTTGGCGGCAGGTAAATCCCTGCCCGGCCTCGAACGCTCGACCAGCTATCGCTCCCCCTCACTCAAGGTGAGGAAGGCACTGTTTGCCCGCCTCAAGGATGAGCAGACCCTGGTGCTGCACTGCCCGTCCGAGCAGAAGGCGCTGCTGATGGATATTTCGCCCGAAATCTATTTCGAGACCGCCCACTATGTCGGTCACCCTGCCGTGCTGATCCGCCTCGACGTGATCGCCGACGAAGAACTCGCCCTGCGCCTAGAAGATGCCTGGCGTTTCAAAGCCCCAAAAAGGCTTGCATCGGAACGCCCAACCGCCGCTCCCGACCCCAAATAACCAGAAAAGGCCCCATCTTCGCCCTATTATACCCGCTAGTTCACGCGTGTTTGAAGACCAAGATCAATAAACGGTTCAACCTAGGAGATCCCATGTCGAAACAATTTTTGGCGCCCCTCGCAGTCGTCTTAGCCATGACTCTCGCCGCATGTGGCGGCGACGCACCAGCCAACAATACCACTCCACCGGCCGACGATACGCCTGCTGTGGTTACGCCGGCTCCAGCCGAGCCCGCGGTCACGCCGCCTCCTACTCCAGCGCCAGCGACCCCCGCTCCCACAATGACACCGGAGCCATCCACTCCAACGCCAACCACGCCGCCTGCGATGGAGCCCGCGGCTCCGCCAGCAGAAACGCCGGCTACCCCACCAGCATAAGACATCGAAAGGCCGTCCCTCGGGGCGGCCTTTTTGCATTGCAGCGATTTGTGAATTCCGACGTTCAGACAAAAAACAACGGGCGCCAGATGCTAATCCAGCTAACCCGTTGTGTTTTCGTATCAAAACCAATCCCGAAGGAAAGATTTGGTGCGGTCGAGAAGAAACGCAGGGTAGCGCCTCAGACCGTTGAAATTACAGGGCTTTTAGCCGCCGCGTTGAGGCCGTTTGTAGCGGCGTTTGTAGCGGTGGTCAACTATGAGCCTCGCTGGCGTCGAGGCACTTGAACAGCCCTACTAGATTTAGCCACTTCAACAGCGGACACTTTTTCCCGTACTTCTTCGGAGAAGAATTGTCGCACCAGTTCGTCTTTTCCCCCGCCCAATGAGTTTTCCCCTCTTTGATCACGAAGGCTTCGCATGACAGTCTGGACGGGAGCAGAGAGCAGCGGAGTGCCGAACGTTAGGCTTTCAAGCGCCGAACTCCTTATAGGAAGATAGCCCAAGACCTTTCGGGCTACTTGGTTGGCTGCATCGATGTCCAACTCAACCATAAGCTCACCGCTCACCTTATGCTTATGCAGCGACGTGGCTCTCGCTAGAGCAAAGCTTTTCAAATGCTCCGATGAAGAAATAGTCAGATTGCGCTTACCTCGGCTTCCCCTGACTAACCCGGACAACTCCTGCACATTTATCAACGAGGCGATCAAAGGCGCTACAGCACTTCCGGTCTGCATCGGACCACCGGCTAACACCGCACAATACAGCAAGTGCAAGCCTGCTGCGTATTCATCATTCCCACTAGAGTGATATATGCGCTTCAGCAGCGAGCTTGAACGTTCCTCGCTGAGGAAGGCGTCGGAGAGCTTTCCCTGAGACAACCAACCAAGCCAAACTCCGCTGGCACCGGCGAGGTGACTTTTTGCCATAGATGAGTGACGAAGAGCTATTTCAAACGGTGTTAGGCGATCTAGATCAACCGGCCCCACATAGCCAAAAAACGTTTCTAGAGCAGCATCGGCAACATCGCGCGCATCTGGCCGCTTTGTGAAGAACTCCTCTAGGAAGCCGCAAACCTGCTCAGTGGCCCACTTGCACACATTTTGAACGCTACTCCCGTGGTCTTGGTGGGGAGTTAGCCGAGCCTGATACAAATGCTCAGCGGCCAAAAACTCTTGGATCGAGCGGTGACCAAAATAAACAACATCTGCTCCCTTCTCAACCAGACACCCTTGCGCAAGCTCCCGCACCAACGCCTCGTCATCGAAATCATGGGGAACGGCAGACACTGCCTTCTTAAAGAGACCTACGGGCGCACTGGCTAGCGACATCGTGGACGCTGCGTCTTGCGAGAAGAGCCACCATGAAAGGCTTGAATTGGCTGTACGACGTACAGGGACGCCGAACCCAGCAAATCGCCCCTCCTTATCGACTTCACGCATGAGCAGGTACTCAACGAAAAGATCGTACAGGCTGAAGTGGTCGAGGCCCGCTATGTCCCAATTCGGCCGCGTGGCTATTCGGCACAACATTTGAGAGTGAACTGGTTTCTGGATGAGCAGGTCAAACCGCGGCGAGAGAAGCTGTCCCAACCGCACCTCAGCCCAGCCGTCAAAATCCTTGCCATCTTTCATCAATAAATGCCGAAAGTACCCAGCGATAAACTTGTGGGCTTCCTGCTTGGTGAAAGGAAGGAGTTTCACATGGTCGCATTCAGGCCTCGACAGGCTCAGAACCTCGGTCCCATTTGCAGTGAAGCTGCGTCCTTTCACAACTGATTTAAATTCCGCTTCATCAAGAAATGCGGTGTCTCTGCCGAGTACCAGAACCTTTGCCTTGCCCTCAGCTAACTGAAGGAGTCGATCAAACTGCTTCTGAAACATGCCGATCGTCATCCCGTGCTTCATCTCATCGAAGCCGTCGAAGATGATCAAAAACCGGCCTAGCGAATTCAGCTTCCTGAACAGAGGCCAGCTGTACCCATGTATCGTGTGGGCAGCGGTAAAGTGCGCTCCGAATAGCCCTTCGAGGTTGTTTTGCTCTGTCAGGTCTCCAAGTCTAATCCGGACAGGGATGCGCACGTGCGGGTTAGATATTGCGGCTTTAGCCATCACGCCGGTTAGGTGGGAAGCGAATGTAGTTTTGCCAGAACCATATCCTCCGAGGACAACTAGGGGCCGGTTGTGGCTTTCGTGTAGCCAAGCATTGACTGCATCCTCAAGTAACTCCCCCTCTACCCGCGCTGGGATATAGAGGGAGCGGGCGTCATCAGCCTCGTAGATTTGTTCTAGATCGCTCAGATACTCCGGCGCACCGAACATATGGCGCTGGAACTCATCAAAGGTCATTCCGCTGGTTTGATGCGACCTTAGGGCCGAATATGCAGACGGGCTGATCGCGCCCTTGGAGACCAAAACCGCCTTATGTATCTGCTGGGTCACCAGAAGTGCGCCATAGTGGCTTATGAACTCATTGGCGATGCTGTTAGAGAGTGTCGCCTCGTATGCCTTAGTCTCGAACGCATACTTTTCTGGCACTAGACCACGCCGCTCCGCATAGATGTCCACATTCTTGCCAGGGAGCGGCTTTTCCACTGTGATATTGATGAACCCCGCTGCCTCCAAGAGACCTCGAACCACATCTCGAAAGTGGTTACCGGATGTAGTTGTTGACGGCATCGGAAACCTCATTTGAGAATCTGGTTGGTATGTGCGGTTCTTCGCCCACAATGAATTGATGTAGAAAGCCAATAGGCTCCATTCCTAGGTATCCATCCACCTGCTCTTAGCCGCAGACTTTGCCTACCTCAGGCCGGTTCCATCCCGCTGTGATGGCGTCGATACGGTCGCCCCGTGCAGGGTGCGACTTGCTGGGCCTCTCTGAGAACAGGTCAACCGCACTTAGGGCACCGTTGAGCGAGCGGCCCATTAGGCGCATCGCAGCCCCGGCGAATAGGTCGACCTCAAGCTCCTGAGTAGCGTCGGTTGGCGTGCCCAAATGACCACAAAAGTGGTGGGCAACTTCATGGGCAACTACCATCTCGGCACCATCACTACCGATCAGCGGCGAAAGCTCCCGATCATAGACAATCACCCGATTGCCATCTTCGATGGTAGCAATCGCGTTCCCCCCAAGCGCGCCGTTTAAGGGGTAAATCATGCACTCATCTGATGTGAGGCCCATCGCATTACAAACATCGAACAGCATGTATGCATAGTCCTCGAATGCTGGTTCAACTTCATCGAGACGGTTCCCAACCGGCATATGTAGGGCCGGTGAGCTGTCGTCGAGGTGAATGCGTAAGCGGTCGCCAGCATTGCAGGTCGTAACGGCCACGACACTGCTAACGGCCGTCAAGACAGTTATAGAAAACCTAACCACTTCTCGCTCCCTCATGCCTTGAAGCTATGCCTAGAGCATCGTTTGAAAAGCGCCAAGAGACCGAAAACAAATAGACCTAGGCTTGCTTACTCGGAGTTGAGCTTCGCAGGAGTTGGTGCGAGAACCGTGGCGGGGGTACTCTCAACATGCAAATCCTTAGTCGCAAGCTGCTCACCCTGCTGATCATTCTGTGTGGGTTGGCTCAAACCACGTGGGCATACGCAGACTATTCGAGCAGCGAACGCTGGTTCAATCAGAAGCCCGAAGATGACCGATTTCTAATCCAGACGTCTCTGATATTGCTCGGACACTATCGTGCGTCCAGCGATGGCGAATTTGGCAACTATACGTTTCAGGCCATCACAGCATTTCAAAAGGCGATTGGTGAGCGGCCTGACGGTGTACTGACCATCGCGGCATCAAATGCCCTCCTACAAAAATCGAGTGCAATCTTCC
The DNA here is from genome assembly GCF_040546815.1 of Devosia sp. 2618. NCBI lineage: Bacteria > Pseudomonadati > Pseudomonadota > Alphaproteobacteria > Hyphomicrobiales > Devosiaceae > Devosia > Devosia sp. 2618. The sequence goes on along the minus strand of NZ_JBEPOO010000001.1, from coordinate 1,246,510 downwards.
AAGAGCTTGGGATGGCTGTCGTCAAGGACCAGCGCGGCCAGATGTCGATGGTGATACCGGAGGCCGTGCTGAGCCGTGAGGCCGATACGCGCCGAGGCTCAGCATATTTCAACGCGGATAACTCGATACGCCTAGAAACCATCACGAAGCCGTTCTCCGAACAATCCTACAATGCTCTCTACAGGTCGTTGAGCGCCAGTACCGCGGCTCGCAAGGTCACATACAAGTACTACGCGGAAGATGCCTTTGTCGTCTCCGGGGTGCGCGAGGGGCGTAGTTTCTACATTCGCATGAGCCACACGCCGGGCGAGAGTACCGGGTTCTCGCTTGAGTGGGTACCCGCCCGTAATGAGCTAGCCTCAATGCTAGCCGTCTTTATGGCTTCACATGCCTATCCGTTGGCCTTTGAGACTGAAGAGAACTTCACTCAAGCGGAAGCAAATGAGCAGTCCAAGCCCACAAACAGTGCGCCTCAGTCGCAAACTGCTAGCCCTCCTAAAGGGACCTCCTCTGGTTCAGGTTTCTTCGTTGCTGACAATGGGGTTCTAGTGACAAACCAGCACGTTGTTGATGGATGCAGCGTCATCAGGGTGAAGGGCTTTGGTGACGCCAAACTCATCACTAGCAACGATGAAGTCGACCTCGCCGTGCTACAACTCCTCAAGCCGACACCACACCCCGTTGCTGAAATCAGAACCTCCCCTGTGGAGTTGGGTGAAGACGTAGTGGCAATAGGCTATCCTCTGGCAAGCCTTCTGAACTCATCCCTGACGGTCCTTACCGGTATCGTATCGTCTGAGACTGGCCTTATGGGGGAGCCTCGGTGGTTCACCACGAACGTTGGCCTACAACCGGGCAATAGCGGCGGGCCTGTTCTGGACGAATACGGGCGAGTGGTTGGCGTAGCAGTCGCCAAAATCAATGATGAGGTCCTGCTTGCGTCCACCGGAAACATCGCGTCGAACGTGGGCTTTGCGATTAAAGGAGACACGGTCTCTGAGTACCTCAGTATTTTCCGTTTGCCCGATGCAAGCGTGTCCACCGATGAGCCAAAAAGCACAAAGGAACTGGTCGAGCTGGGACGCAAATTCACCGTTCAGGTTATCTGCGAGGTCAACTGACGCCACGCCGTCCTGCCATGAACTGTCAGTGGTAGCCGTCCCAGTTCCCGCCATATCCAGCACTTAGGAAAGATGACGATGCACAGCCGGTTCCCTGAAGAGGTATGCGACAAGCTTGGAAACTATGTCTACCGCCTTATCGACCCTCGCAATGGCGAGACTTTCTACGTGGGCAAGGGAAAGAATAACCGAGTATTCGACCACGCCGAAGGACTGCATGACATCTCCGGTGGTGATGATGACCAGAACCTTGGGCCCAAGCTAGACCGTATCAGGGCCATAAAGAGTGCAGGCTTGGCCGTAATCCACGTCATCCACCGCCATGAAATTCCAGACAATGCAGTTTTCCATGTAGAGGCTGCGCTCATTGACGCCTATCCCGGCCTGACGAACATCCAAGGCGGTCATGCCAGCAGTTCCTATGGGCCAATGAACCACATTGAGCTGGTCGATAAATACAGCCTGCCCGCGTTCCCAGAGCGTCCTGAACACGCTCTTGTCCTTATCAACATCAACAGGCTGGAAGAGCGCTTTGACCGTAAGGCCATCTACAATTTGGTGCGGTACTGCTGGCGGGTTTCAAAGGCCCGTGCGGAGAAGGCTGACTATGTGTTGGCAGTGGTCAGAGGCGTCGTTGTAGGCGTGTTCAAGCCGCTCAGGTGGATGAATGCAACGCCTGAGAACTTCCCGGAAATCCCCCATGCAGACGGCTCAGAAAGCCATCGCATAGGCTTCGTCGGAGAAGAGGCTGCAAGCGAGGTTTGGGAGATGTATGCAGGAGCCCGTGGCAAGCGCGTTACCAATCCTGAGCTTAAGCACGTGCAGAACCCTGTGAGGTTTTGGCGGTGCTGAGTGGAGAGCAGGCTTTGGCGTGGCGCTTAGAGAATGCTGCTAGTCTCAGCCGCCTCAAAGATGGCAGTGTATGCAATGGTGCCTGACGTTGTTGCCGCATTAATCACGGACGCGATGAGCGCTTACGGCTTGGCTGGTAGTAGCGCGTCTACTGCTGTCGGCCTCAGTGCTTGGCAAAAGCTGACAGCGAATAGAACCGAACAGGCGCGTCAAATCCTCATCGAGGAGCTAAGACTTGGGCAAAAACTCATAGGCGATGTACCTGATGCCGAACTCGCATCGGTGACGTTTCGATATGCGCGTGCCGCAGTAGAGGGCACGGCAAGGCTTAACCTAAGACTGCTTGCTGCTGTTGCTGCTGGCCAAATGAGGGAGAAAGCGCTCTATGCTGACGAGTTTTTGAGGCACGCGGACATGTTGGCGTCCTTAAGTAAGGAAGAGGTTCTCCTACTTGGAGAGTTTTCACGCGCTGAGGCTGTTCCTCGCCCAACAGAAGCCACTAAGCATCAGATATGGCAGACCGTCAAAGATGAGATGCAGCACCTACACAACCATTCCGAGGACGAAACGAGGGCGCTGGCGGTTTCCTGTACTCGCTCAGGTTTGATTTCGCTTGAGAACGGGCCATGGGTTGAGCCGATGTTTCCAGTCTCGACAAAAAGCCTTCGTGCGCTAAACGCATTAGCCGACATAGAAGGCGTGTTGCATCGGCACCGAAGGCAGCAATCAGAGGATAGCGGCAAGCATGCCTGAACAGCGTTGGAGGACGGCTCAAAAAAAACAGACACCTATCTTCAAACACGCTGGCAACCTATCCAAAGCGCGCATTAGGTTGCCCACAGGTTACGCTTTCACCACCACGTCGCTCATCACCCGATAGACCGTCGAACGGGCCACGTTGAACCGCTTTGCAACCGCCATAGGCTTATCCCCAGCGGCCAAAGCAGCTCTGATAGCCCCTGCATCGACGGTCACTGGACGCCCCTTGTATCGCCCTTCCTCCTTGGCCTTAGCGATACCCTCAAGCTGACGCCCTTTGCGCAGATCGGTCTCGAACTCAGCGATGGCCGCGAGCATGTTGAACATCAGCCGCCCGGTGGGTGTGGTGGTGTCGATGCTCTGTTCGGTGACGATGAGGTCTACACCCTTGGCGTCAAGCTCACGGCTGATGGCGTGGAGATCGATGACAGAGCGAGCCAGCCGGTCCAAGCGGGTGACCATCAACACATCCCCCTTGCGGGCGAAGCGGATGGCCTCAGCCAGCTTCTCGCGGCCCTCTCTGGTGGCGCCGCTCATCTTCTCGATGAACAAATCGTTCGCCCCGTTGCGGGTGAGGATGTCCACCTGTGCTGCCTCATTCTGGCCGGTTGAGGAGACGCGGGCATAGCCAATCTTCATGTGAGAACCTTTGTCCGAAAAGGTTTAAGATACAATCGGAATATCGTCCGATAAATCTACAGTCAACCCATGTCGGACAAAAAGACAGGCGAGCATGGTGTCCGAGGTGGGTATACCTTATCGGACGAAGGGATAATTACCGGGTTGAAAGAACTGCGTCTTACGCTATTCAAGGCCCATAGTTTGTCACCTAGGTGAGAGCATGCTTGAACGTTTCTATGTAAATCTCCAGGGACCAACCTGCACAGGCTTTGAGGGGCTCTGTGGCTTGACATGGTTGGTGAGCCGCCCTGAGGAGCGCCTGTATATCCAGGCACCGAAAAAGCACTTGCTAGAAAGCGCTTTTGAAGCCATCGCCGCAGAGCGACCCAGCATGCGTATCAGCCTCACTAAAGCTATCAAGCAGCGGACGCTCGTACTGAATGGCAGAACCATAACTATCGGGCTCTTTCACCCTACGCCAATGAGCCTCCACAATGGGGCCGTGCTAACACTTTATCCAGACAGCAAGCAGATGAATGAGGTCGAGGAGAGATTGGCACCGGTGGGAGCCGTTTGTGCCCTACCATGGGTACTCACCGACATTGGAGCATGGATTGCAGAGCATTCACCTCATGCGGTGAGTTGTACGCCTGACTAGTCCTAGTCCACCCACACTTCCCAATGCGCTCCTGCAAACGCGATAGGCGCACCACTCGCAGGCATTGGTGCGTCAAGCTGAGCCGCAACATCAACTGGCTTACGCACCTTCACAGCCCTCGCCAAAAGCGCTGTGAGCTGGCCTACCATCGCCCTGCCGTCCTTTGTCAGATGATAGGCATGGGCTCTCGTGTTGGCTGGGTCTATGGTTTTAACGATCAAGCCTAGGCCCGCTTCTCCGGCCTTGCCCTGTTTGGTCAACACCGAGACATTGCGGGAGACGGATGACTGACTTAGTCCCGTTCGCTTGCATAGCTCTGCCGCGCTGATGCCCTTGTGTTGGGCGACGATGAGGAAGACAAGCGGCACCTGTATCGGCATCTCAACGCGCAGCCCCCTGAACAGCTCGATGGTCGCCTCCAGCGCTGCTAGTGACGAGCGAGTAGAAAGTTGTGCTGTCGCATTGGCTGGCTGCAATCGTCATCTCCGAGTGGTTTTCTAAATGTTCACCGGGAGTTGCAGCTAGGTCAACGGCTCTTATGAGCATTAATGCTGGAAGACAAATTCCTAATTACTGGCCAAGACTGCGGAGAAAGGGGTGGAGGGGGTATCGCGGGGCCGCCGATCTGATCTACCTGCTCGGATTTTTGCTCCAATTTATTCCCCCCTTCTCAAGCGTTCTTCAGGCGAAGCTTAGGTGCGGCATGGCCTGCCGGTTCTGAGCCTGCACGTAGGAGGTCTCCTCAAAAATGAGGACACCCTGCGAGCGGAGGTTGTCGATGTCCCGCAAGACGAGATCATGCCGCTTCCCGAACAGCTCAGCAACATGGCGGCTATTGGTGACCGCCTTATTGCGGACGAGGGTTACGTAGGGCTTCGGGAGGTTGGTCATGGCTATTCCTTAGGCGGGCTTCAGGCCGCGCTTTGCGAACTTCATTGACCAAGTGGCGGCGGTGTAGGAAAAGCGCCGAGGGACACCCCAACACGTTTTGCCCAAATGTCCACCCGCACTAGCGGGCAGTCAGCAATCCTCGCGGACTGGGCAGCCGGAAGCTCATTCCGGACATAAAATGTTGGAGGGTTGATCATGAAAGCTAAGTCTTCTCATGAGCCAAAAACCGTATTTGATCGCGTCATTGATTGTATTGATGCGGTCCACAAGGTCACGGAAGTTTTCACGGCAATCGTGACCTTGGGGGTGTGGGTAGTTTCGCTATTCAACTGACGGTTGGTGGGGTGTCCCAGCTTGAGCCCAAGAGCCTTGGCCCCGTTGAAGCCCATCGCTAGAATGGCGAAGCCATCCTTACACATATCGAAGGAGCGGTAGTGCTGTCCCGATATTCACTCAACGCAAAATTGCGCTCAGTGAACTCGGGGCTGCAATAGAGGCCGGTCATGGCCCGCAGCACTTCAGCATGACGCTTCCCGAACAGCTCGGCCACATCGCGGCTATTGGTCATTGGTTGGCCCTTCACGAGCGCGACGTTAGGGATGATCGATGTTGAGGTGGTCATGGCTATTCCTTTGGCGGGCTCGAAGCGCGCTTTGCGAGTGCATATAGAGACCGCGCATGAAGGAAGACACATCGGTTGACGGGGGACATTTCACCTTGGGATTGCAGATGCGCCCAGCATGCCCGATGATCAGGATATGGAGTTGGCACGGGGCCGAAAATGAACATCAGGTCGGCAATGCTCGGAGTGATCGTCACTGGCATGTTGTCAGTTTCGCCCGCCCAAGCTCAGAAGCGGATGATGTTCATCTCGGTAGAAGAGCTGAGCCAAGACTGTCGGAACGAAGGTGAGATTTGCCTTGGCTTCATCATTGGGGTTGCTGACGCGCTGGAAGCCACGGCTTGGCCTGCCAAACGTTCCTGTCGGGGCAAGGAAGTTCAGCTTCAGGAAGTCCTCGACCTAGCCAGTGGATTGCTCGTGGAGCCTCCCGCAAACAAGGCTGAAGGCCCAGCGTTCGACTATCTTGCCGACGCAGTCGTCGAGAAGTGGCCCTGTTAGTCCCCTCTGGTCAACATCGCTCACAAGCGACATTGCCAAGGCATAGCTTCAAGCGCTCTTCAGGAATGCTTCAGGTACGCTTAAAGCTAATCTATAAGCTATGCCTGTAATACGTATCCTAAAACACATCCTGTTTGTATCCTCTATAAGCATAGCCTTAGACGCAGCTCTCCTAGGGTGGGGGGTAATCTCTCCTAGGGTGAGGGGTAATCAGCCTCCCCTCAATTCGTCCAATATGGACAGGGTCACCAAATCCATTTTTCAGCTTGTTGTGGGCATAGGTTATATACCTCGACAACCATGCTGTCGCTCATGCCCATTCAGGCAAGACCCGCCCGACCCGCTCTTTAGTCACAAGCACCTGACATCGTGCAGCCTTCAAGTCCCGAAGCTGTTTTGCTCTGGTGTTAACATACCGCGATACCAATTGCTGTGTGACCATCAAGATGGACGCCATCTCTGACTGTGAGAGAGATGGAAAGTGGTCGATCAACCAAGACACCTTTTCCGCCAAGGTCATTGGCTCCTGACCCGTCACCCTTCGATAGTTGTCACGATCATTAGCAAACCTGGCAAGAGCCGACCCAGCATCGAGAGACGGTTTGGAGCGTTCAGCATTTACCCGGTCAGAAGTCGTCTGCCACCGCTCTGCAATCCATGCCTGCCCCTCTGGGCTGATGACATCGAACGGCGTTCCATAGCGGGGCTCTACCCTCTTGCCCCAGCCCTTGGCAGTCACCCATACCGATAGTCGGTGACGCTGATGCGTGCCGCCACCTTCGACGTAAAGGAAGTCCATGGCCCGAAGAATGACCCGGACGGTCTTTCGGCCAACGCCATAGAGGTCTCCTAGGTCCGAGACCATTACCCAGTCACCGTGAGAGACAGTGATAAGCTCACCAGTGCGACGGTCTAAAATCTGTTCGGTATATTCCATGTTCAATTCTGTCCTTCTGGATACAAAAAAGCCCCCGGCTCTGGTTGAGGCGGAGGCAAGTGTGGTGGTCGATTTGTCGCGTCAGATGAACCAGTTGGGATGCAGCTTCTTTACCGACAGTTCGCCGCGCGGGTATTTCCCTGCTGAAGCATTGCCTGCCAAGATGTCGGCCATCTCATTGAGCTTATGACCCGCATGGCCCTTGACCTTGCGCCACTCAATGGTTCTGCCATCACAGGCGGTGTCTAGTCGCTGCCAAAGGTCTTGGTTCTCGACAGGCCCAGCCTTGCGCTTCCAATTGTTCGCCTTCCACCCCGGCAGCCAAGTGGTGATGCCGTTGATGACGTAAGTGCTGTCACACAGAACCAGTACAGGCGTGGACAGCTCTATCAGTCTGGCCAGTCCCATGATCGGCGCTGTCATCTCCATCTTGTTGTTTGTGCTGATCATCACTTCGCCCTGCCCAGCCAAAGCCCGCTGCTTAAGGACTTCATCACCCTCCCTGAGCTGGATGACGACACCCCAGCCACCAGTGCCGGGGTTGGGATTGCAGGAGCCATCAGTGGCGATAACGTAGTGACGCCCAGAGGTATCGATGGTGGTGCGTGTCGATGTGGCTACGGTCATGATAGTTCCTTGAATAAACGGGCACAGGCAGGCCGCAGGCGGGCGTTATGCGCGCTATGGTGGGTCTGTCTGAAGCTGGCTGAAGAAGCCCTTGGCGGGCGCTAGGAGAGTCCCCCGCAGCGCTGTGGCAGCGAGGGTTGGGTTTGGCCTAAGTGAGGCCCCTGAGGGCGCTCCTTAGAATTTCATGAGGGATGGATTTGGGGTGGCCGGTGCCGTCCGCAACGGGTCTTCAGCGTTGGTCACGGTGTCCAAGAGATAGAGACTGTCGTCATAGCGGAGCTTCTCCAGCTCGGCCTTGCGCGCCGCGATGCTGGCGGGGAGGTTCGACACTGCTTCAGCCAGCTTTGCGCTGCCCCATCGCGCACCATAGGCACGCTGTAGGTGATCGCTGGTGGCGAAGTTCTCGATGTCGCCAATGAACTTGGACAGGTCATCAATGTGCTGCTTGCGGGTCTGGGCATCGCTGATGTTGGCGAGGTAGGTGGCCTTGCGCTGCTCATACTCAATCGCCGTTGCGTCGATGTCAGCTTGCCGCTGGAGTGCCCCGGCCATCGTCTGGAGGTTTATAGGCTCAACGCCAGCCAGCGGGAAGGCCCCGAAGCTCGCCTTTGAAGCCACAAGCCATTCACCCGTGCCATTGCTGGTTGGGACAAGGGTAAGGTCTGAGGCTTCAATCTTCTGCCCATTGAGGTAGTGCGCCGTGTCGGACACGATCTCGCTGAACACCAGATCGACCGCTTGGCCGAACTGCTCGCGGTTCCCCACGTCCTTGCCATCGACGTTCACATAGAAGCCGTTGATGTCTACGTGGGTGTTCTTGAATTGCTCTAGCGCGCTCTTTTGAGCCGGGTCACCTATCACACCGACACGGCCATAGAGGTCCATGGCCCTGTTGATGAAGTTCATGGCGATGCCCGCATTGGCTGGTTCACTGGTGCCGATGCCATTCCAGCCACCAACCCTGATCTCTGCAAGCGCGGCCTCGGCCTGCTTGTAGGTCATTGAGGCCATGGGGTGGGACGGCTTGCCCTGCTGCTGGGCGTAAGCCGCCATGCGGACTGCGGCGTAATCATCCTCAGCGTTGGCGTACTTCTTCGCTGCCACAACCAGCTCAAAGAACTCTCGGTTGTCGGAGTTGTTGAAATACTGACTGAGGACCAAGGGACTCTTCAGGCTCAGCTCTTCATAGAGCTTTATGCCGTCTGCAAGCGCAGGCGGAAGCACGGCGTCACCGCTCTCAAGGAACTGCTTGAGGTTGGCTGGTGTGGCCTGAGAGACGCCACCAGCGAGGGTGCGAGACCAGCGCTCGTTGACGATACCGGCAGTAGCGAAGAGCTTTACCTCGCGGTCTAGTGCCAAATCCGGTGTCACACCCTCTTCTCTAGAGTATGCTTCAACTAGCTCTACAAGGCCCTTGGCCAGCGCTTCATCCTGCTGCTTAGCGGTGTAGGTCGTGGTTCCTCCCTTCCCATCCGCAATCTCAATGTCCCGGTTGAAGATAGATGTACCGCTGGTGACGGCACTAAGATTGCCCGTGTCCACAATCATCACATCCCGCGCACCTTCCTGCTGCCATACCGACTTCTGCTGGGCAGTGGCGATGTCCTCCTGTGCCTTAGCTTGGGCGCGGTTGGACTGGAGAATGAGCTGCGTGGCACGGCTTGGGTCCACGATGTTTGGGTTCTGCTCGCGCCACTGGTCCAGATATTCCTGGCTGAGGTTACCAGCTTCAGCCATCGAGAAGAGTGAGGTGACAGCAGTGGTGTCCTGCTCTAGCGCCAGCTTGCCGTGCTGATCACGGGCCTTCTCGACAATGCCGGCGACTTTCGATGCGTGGGTCGCTGAGGTGCCGAGCGTGGTGGTGTTGCCATACTCATCCTGACGCGGCTCTTGAAGCAGGGCTTGAACCAGCTCCCAGTCACCCTCGCTCGCAAGCGTGTCGATGACCGAGTACATCAGCTCGTCCTGCTGGTTCCGGTCTAGCCGCAGGAACTCTTCGTTGCCGCCATAGCGGGCGAACAGCTCACCAGCAATTACCTTGGGGTCTTTACCCTCGCTGGAGAGCTGCTTGGCCTGCCCGAGGAACACGCCGAAGACATTTGCTTGCGCCTCCTCTATGGCCCGTGCCGACCGTATGTCGGTGTGCTTGGCTGCCCCGCTGGCCTCGAAGTTGTTGATGGCCGGGAGATAGCCTGCGCTGAAGCTGGGGTCATCGAACCCCGCAAGATCGTTTGAAGCGTTCTCGCGGACGAAGGTGGAGAAGTCCATCTCGTGCCGGTTCGGGTCAGTGGCGTACTGCTCACTTAGCGTATTGATGGTGTTGTACGCCGTCCGCTCGCCCAGCACGCGCATGAACGCAGACTTGAACCACGGGTTGTCCATCTCACTGATGGTGCCGCTCTCCACTGCGCTGCGGGCCTCTTCAAAGGACATGCCGCCGATGCGCCGCAGGGCACGATCTTCAGCCGCCTTTTGCTGGCGTGCAGCCTCTTCATTGACGAAGCTGGAGATGACGGGATTGATTTCGCCAAGAGCGCGGGCAAAGTCGAGGAATGAGTTACCCTGCTGCGGTGCTTCGGGACGGCTATAGGTGTCCACAGGACGCGCCACAGGCTTCAGGCCGGGTGTTCGCATGTCCGATGCGGTTGGCCCCTGAACACGGGCAGTGTTACGGCGTCCCGTGCTAGGGCGGTCGCCCATGGGCCGAAGCCCGCTAACGTGATTGATTGTCATAGTGGTTTCCTTGCGGAGGCCCTGAGGGCGCTCCAGTTGATAGTTGTTGTGAATAGGAATGCGGCTACGCGTCCGCTGACGGAGCGTTGGGCTGTTGGACTGCTTTTCTGAGAATTGCCGTTTTTCGGTTGCGAGGGCCGAGGGTGGGTGGAAATCAATTCGTAGAATTCTGTTCTACAAAGCGCTCGGCGGGGACCTCATTTTGGAATGAGCCTAGATGGGCTGCTCAAGCTGGAGGTAAGCGTCCATCAGCATGTCGATCAACTCGTCCCGAGAATGCTTGACCAGCTCAGCTTTGATCTCAGCCTTGCGGTTCATCATCTGCTGGAGCTGTGCCTTGAGCGCGGAAAGCTCTTCTTGAGCCGTTTCAAGCTCTTCTTTTGCAGCGTCCATGGCCCGCTGCTCGGTGGACTTCTCAGCGTCAGGGATGAGGGCGGTGGTCATGGACGGTCCTGTAGTGTGGCATGTGGCGGCACTGCAAAATTCTCCCGCAGTACCAATTTCGCGTTGTGTGTTTGCTAGGGGGAGTGGCATTCGATCTTGACCAATTGCGTCCATTTTTTCGCGCTGGAACTAACGACGCAATCTACCCATCACAGCCCGCCCATGGCCTGAAACACGCTCATCGCCAGCCATGCACACCCGAACCAGCCGATACCCTTGATGACCCAACCGATGGCCGAATAGTCCACCAGCGCGTTGATGGCCGGGCTCGAACCACGCGCCAAACTCAGCACGAACCACATCACCAGATTTGCCCCAGCCAGCGCCAAGAGCGCGACAAGCGCCGCAATGAAAACAGTCATGCCGATCACCGGCCCGCAGGGGTTTGAAGTGTGGCGATGGCTGACACCAAAGCTTCGTCATCGAGATGCACGTAGCGGCAGGTGGTCTCGATACGGAGGTGACCGGCCAGACGCTGGACCACTGCAAGATTGACCTTGGCCATCACGAGCCGTGAGCAGAACGTATGCCGCATCGCATGAGGAACGAACTCGGGGTCATCCATAAACCCAAGCGCTGTGCGCATCTTGTTCCACATGCGGCCAATCTCGTCCTTGTTGTGCGGGAAGAGAAAGCCGGGGTTGTCCAGCGCTCTCCTTTGGCAGACTTCAAGCGCCCGCTCAGTCAGTGGTATGGTTCGTGTATTGCCTGCCTTGGTGCCGTTGTCGGTGCTGGTCTGGGCACCCCACACTGTAATGCGGCCATCGGACAGGTTTCGGTTCTTGATCGTCAGCACCTCACCTTGCCGCATGCCTGTATCAAGCGAGAAAGCGATGTAGTCCCAAAGCTCGTTATGTCCCTTCTGGACGCACCACTTCAGCATTGCCTGCTCTTCGGCAGCGGTGAAGTAGCGCAAACGCCCCTCGCCACCCTTGAAGAAGGGCATGGTGGGGATACGATCAATCCAGCCTTGTTCGTGAGCGTATTTGATAGCAACACGAAGCGGCGACACTTTCTTGTTGATGGTCACCTCAGGATAGCCTTCGTCCCGAAGTCTGGAGATGGCCAAGTTCACAACGTGTGAGGTGACGTTCTCCAGAGGCGTTGCAGGGCCAATGATGCGAACGATATGCCGGGCGTTGATCAGCGCCGCCTTCTCGCCTTTGGTCCCACGCCAGCGATGCTCAACGAGATATTCCACCAGCTCATCCAAATCCGCTGGCCTGAATTGCCCACTACGGGATGCCGCGCCTGCGGATTTGTCTGGCTCATCTCCAGCCGCCAATGAAAGCTGGCCCTGTCGTCCCCAGTGCAGCGCTTCAATCTCGGTTGGGAACTGCCGCCTGTAGCGCTTACCCGAGAGTTGAAGGGTTGCCTGAAACGCCTCCCCACGGTTGACCACCTTGAGCGAGGCAAGACGTTTTTGCATTGCCATAGCGCTCACCGTACCGCTGCTGGTTCAACGCAAAGAACGCCTTGGATGCGCCCCAAGAAGAACTCTAGCTGGCCAGCGCCGCGTTCAAGACCGAGCCCCACCGACACCTCACGATGTTCAACCCACAGGCTCAGGCGGGTGAATGGGACGCGGGCATAGATGCCGCTTACATCAGAGCCGCCAAGGTGGTTTGCGAAATGCACCGACATAGCCTCGCAGGCGTCTGCCCATAGGTTGGCAATCGCCCCGCCCACGCCAAACTCCTTGGCTTCGTTGATGAGAGCCCGACCGAAAGAAAATAGACCGCGCATGGAATGCCCCGTGGTTTCGCGGTGACGTCACCTCAGATTTGAGGAGACGTGGAGGAACAGCCCCCAGAGAGGCGCACAGAGTCCGGGTATCAACGGAGTGGAGGCATATGCCCACAGCCGCGCCAAAGCCGCCCTATGCGCCGTTCAAGGAGCTGTTAGGGGGTGTCTACGGGGTAGCGCGGGAGGTCCTTTATGGCCTCAGCCAAATCCTCAACAGTCGGCAGCTCATAGATCGCTCCAACATGACCAGCGCTGTGACCACAGAACGCGTCACGAATGCGCTGCTCGATCTTGGCACGAGCTGCACGACGCTTGAACGTATGCCGCCAAGCATGGTTCGGACTCACGCCCTTATCGGTAACGCCGAGGTTACGGACCCATTCTGCAAGCTTCTGCCGAAGCAGCACATACATGGGACGCACGGGGTTCAGCGGGTCATCTGTCTTGCTGGTCGAACGGCTACCACCTGCCTTGGGGTCGTAGAATAGTGGTCCCCTGCCCGCACGGGTGACGAAGTCCACAAACCCCTGCTCTACCAGATGGTCATGCAGAACGACTGTACGGGTCACAGCGCCCTTCACCGTGCCTGCCTCAGGGCTAATTCGGAGCGTCCAGAAACCGTCTCGGTGCTTCTCAACGTCCTCACGGCGAAGCTGCGTCATCTCCCCCGCCCTAGCCCCGGTGTACGCGCAAAGCCATGGCACCCACCGCACCGCCGCAGCGAAGTATGGTGACGTTCTGGCGCTGAGGGGGACCAGTGTAGCGGTAAGGATGGCTTTGGCATCGTCATCAGTGAACTCGGTCTTGGTCGGACCAGACTTCGCCACCGCAACCTTGATGCCGTCGAAGGGATTGCTGGAAATCTTCTTCTGGGTCTTCACCCAATTGAACACTCCACGGGCCGCTGTGAGCCAGACTTCGTTGATGGTGCGGCCACTGGCAGCACCCGTTACCAACTTGTCCTTCCACGCGACCGCGTCTTCATCGGTCACCAGCGCAACGTCACGGCCATCGAGATGCTTGTTGAGATGCTCCAGAACGCCACGCCACCGATTGACGGTCGCTGCTGCAGGCTTACGCTCAGCGACCCATGCCTCAAACGCGCCCCAAGCATTCATGCCAGCGAGTTTGACATTGCTCGGCGCAACAGGCCCTGCATTGGGCAACGTGGTGCGGTGGCTGTCTGGAGAAAAGTCTCCCCCTGCCTGCCGCCTCATGAACGACATGGCAGCAACTAGATGGGGCTGTAAGGCATCCAGAAGAGCGGCGTGACTGACGCTGTCCAGCAACAGAGCTTCCTGTGCCAAGAAAGACGGTAGTCGAGAAATCTCAGTGACCTTGGCTAGAACGAGCGTGCGATGCCATTGCGGCGACTCGCTGTCATCATCGTGAGCGGTAAGCCCACCGAACGACTCAAGCGCGCTTTGGTATTGCTCAAAGAGGCTGTCCCAAACCTCTAAGGGAAGCGGAAGCGCATCGTGTTGGGCGACAAACCAATCGTACCAGCGCCCGACGACAACATGGACCTGACGATGAGTGAGCTGAACTGAGTCGCCCGACTGAGCAGATCGCATGAGGCCGATGCGCGACTCGACTTCTGAGACCCATGCGCCAAACTCGGCCTTGGCCAGATTTTGCGGGACAGTTCCAGCCAGCCGGAAGCGCACTTCCTGACGAACGCCATAGGCGAGCTGATAAGCGTCTCGCACATCGGGAGGTATCGCCTTGCGAGCGAACCAATCGCCGTTCTTTGCTTTGGAGAGTGTCGTCATGAGGATAGCCACTTGTAGCGCCCTTTGTAGTGGGTGGGCTGCTACAAGTGCCTGTAATCCTTCAACTCTTTGGCCCCATTGAGATAATGGGAGAGTTTGGTGCGGTCGAGAAGACTCGAACTTCCACGCCCTTTCGGGCACAGCGACCTCAACGCTGCGCGTCTACCAATTCCGCCACGACCGCACATTTGGTAGGCATCACCCTAACCGGGCGAAGCGAGTGGGGATGTAGCAAAGGTCATCCCTAACCTCAAGCACTTAAATCAAGATTTCCCACAGGTTGGTCGTGGAAGGCGCTGGGGATGTCGGATTTCTGGTCGGACGGAGCCGAACGGCACAAAAATCGAGAACGGCTGAGCGCAAAAGGCCTGGTGTGCAGGCCGTTATGAGCGGCCGATTGGTGCGGCTAGCCGCGCCGGAAGATCTTTTCGGTGATCTGCACGCGCAGATGGCCATCCTCGACACTGACTTCGCCATGGGCGATCAGTGTATTGTTGGCGTAAATGTTGAGTGGATCGTTTTCGGTGGCATCGAGCTCGATCACCGCGCCGCGACCCATGCGAAGCAAATGGTGGATCGGCATCTTCGCCGCACCAAGCTCGACAGTGATGTCCACTTCAATATTGTCTAATGTGCTCATAGATATGTGCGGAACCCGTCCCGGCCCAAAATCTGCGGCCGCTGAATCTGATACAGGCAACTCTCTGGCAGGCATGGTTATGGAAGCGTTAACGACCGGCATTGCCGGATGCGAAATCAGTAACAAATTGGCACGAAACGACGCCAGACCCGTTCAGTGGATCATTTCTTCCGATCCAGTTCCCTACCCGGTAGCGCTGGACGCCATGCGCCGTCGCGCCGCCGCCATTGCTGCTGGAGGGGCCGAGGAAGCCATCTGGCTGCTGGAACACCCACCGCTTTACACCGCCGGCACCTCCGCCATGCCCGAGGATCTGCTGTCGGACCGCTTTCCGGTCTATGATGCCGGTCGCGGTGGGCAATACACCTATCATGGCCCCGGCCAGCGCGTGGCCTATGTCATGCTCGACCTGACCCAGCGCGGCCGCGACATCCGCTGCCTGGTGCAAGGGCTTGAAGGCTGGGTGATCGATACACTAGCCGCCTACAATATCACCGGCGAACGCCGCGATGGCCGCATTGGCGTCTGGGTCAAGCGCCCGGAAAAGGGCGCGCTGAGCGAAGACAAGATCGCCGCCATCGGCGTCCGCGTCTCCAAATGGGTGACGTTCCACGGCATTTCGCTCAACGTGATGCCTGATCTCGGCCATTACGATGGCATAGTGCCGTGTGGAATCAGGGATCACGGCGTAACCAGCGTTGAGGACCTCGGTCAGCTGGTTTCAATGCCGGAAGTTGATTCTGTGCTGCGGACCGCGTTTGAAGGGCGCTTCGGCCCCACCATTTCCGCAACCGAGGAAAGCCTTGTCAGCACTGGTTTGCATAGCCAAGTTGCGTAACATTCGAATCGCCCCTTGGAGGACGAAATGACCCTTGATGATCTCAAGCGCCTGTTTACGCGCCAAACGCTGTTCCGGCTCGACGCCATCCTGTCACCCAAGCTGGTGCCGATTCTTTATGCGCTGGGCCTCGCCAGCATCCTGCTCTGGGCCGTGAGCCATCTGTTCTTCACCTTCGGCTACGGCTTCGGCAATGGCCTGTGGGGCCTGCTGGAAATCGCGGTGTTTGGCCTGTTGTCACTGGTCGGCCTGCGCATTCTCTGCGAGGCGCTGCTGGTCTGGTTCAAATCCAACGAATCGAGCGGCGATACGGTCAATCGCTCGCGCTACTCGGCCTCGCTGCTCGATGAAGTGCGCGAAGCCATTCGCGATCTGGCCGAAGAAGGCGAAGACGTCGATTACGCCGAGGCCGACGAATACATCACGCCGGCAACCGAGCCAGCGCCATATGTACCGCCCGCCGGCGAACCAGTTCGCGCGCCTGCCACCGCGTCCGGCGAAGTATTCAAACCCCGCCGCACCGCGAAGCGGACGCCGACGCCCAAGGATGTGACCTGACATCTGGGCCCACCCCCCAAAACAAAAAAAGGCCGCCGGAACCTCAGTTCCGGCGGCCTTCTTCATTCACATCACAAGCTTACTTCTTGTTGACGCTCCAGGCGCCTGGGCCGGCGAACACCAGATAGAGGAACAGGAAGCAGAACAGGATCGCAGCGTCGCCACCATTGCTGACAGGCAGTGGCGAGGCAGGCGCATGGGCCAGCCAGTAGGCCACAGCCATGGTGCCGGAAGCGAGGAACGCTGCCGGACGGGTAAAGAACCCGATCGCGATCAGGATACCGGTGACGATTTCAATGATGCCGGCAAACCAGAAGATGCTGCCCACAGGCGGCAACATGCCTTCAGGAAAGCCGAGCACTTTTTGTACGCCGTGAGCAAAAAACAAAACGGCTGCGACGATGCGGAGCACTGCGAGGGCCTGCGGCGCGTAGGCGGAGAGACGATCGAACATTGAGGCTCCTTTAGAGCAATGAAATACGGATACTGCCACGCGGCAGCTCATCCGATTTTTCCACTAAACTAAACGCCAGTCTCACAAAACATGGCCAAGTGCAGACGCACTGTTCGCTGATTGAAACAATCAAGACTGCGTGTTCGCCAAAATCGACACACCTGCCCCGCGCAGCGCGGGAGGCAGTCACATTGCGTAACCGTCAAACTTTCTGTATGACGCGGCCAACCATTCCCACATTGGAATTCATGCTCTCATGAGCCAAGCGCCAAAAATTGGCCTCGTCAGCCTCGGCTGCCCCAAAGCCCTTGTCGATAGCGAGCGGATTATGTCCACGCTGCGTTCGCAGGGCTATTCGTTCAGCCGCGACTATGCCGGCGCCGACATCGTCCTCGTCAACACCTGTGGTTTCCTCGATTCCGCCAAGCAGGAATCGCTCGAAGCCATCGGCGAAGCCCTCAACGAAAACGGTCGCGTGATCGTAACGGGCTGCCTGGGTGTCGAAGAAGAACTGATCCGCAAGACGCATCCGTCGGTGCTCGCCATTTCTGGCCCGCACCAGTACGAGAACGTCGTCAGCGCCGTGCACGAGCATCTGCCGCCGGTGCCAAACAAGTTCGTCGATCTTGTGCCTGAACAGGGCCTCAAGCTAACGCCGCGCCATTACGCCTATCTCAAGATTTCCGAAGGCTGCAACAATCGCTGCTCGTTCTGCATCATCCCGCAGATCCGTGGCGACCTCGCATCGCGTCCTGCTGCCGGCATTCTGGGCGAGGCCGAAGGCCTGATCCGCTCGGGCGTCAAGGAACTGCTGGTTATCTCTCAGGACACCAGCGCCTACGGCGTGGACATTAAGTATGCCGAGAGCAATTACCGCGGCCGTCCGGTCAAGGCGAAGTTCTATGACCTCGCCAAGGAACTCGGCCAGCTCGGCGCCTGGGTGCGCCTGCACTATGTCTACCCCTACCCGCATGTCGATCAGGTCATGGAACTGATGGCCGATGGCCTCGTCCTGCCCTATCTCGACATTCCCTTCCAGCACGCTTCGCCGAAGGTGCTCAAGGCCATGCGCCGTCCAGCCCACCAGGACAAGACGCTGAATCGTATTCTGAAATGGCGCGAGCAAGTGCCTGATCTGACTGTACGTTCCAACTTCATCGTCGGCTTCCCCGGCGAGACCGAAGAAGACTTCGAGATGATGCTCGACTTCATCGAAGAGGCCGAAATCGACCGCGCGGGTTGCTTTAAGTATGAGCCCGTCACCGGCGCGCCTGCCAATGAACTCGAAGGCATCGTGCCCGACGAGATCATGCAGGATCGTTTCGAGCGCCTGATGGAAGTCGCCCAGAACGTGTCGACCGGTCAGTTGGCCAAAAAGGTCGGCCGAACCATCCAGGTTATCGTCGATGACGTGCAGCCCGAGCAGAACAAGGCTATTGCCCGCTCCAAGTGGGACGCGCCAGAGATCGACGGTCAGGTCATCGTATCCAACGCCACAGGCATCAAGCCAGGGGACATGGTCGACGTCCTCGTGACGGACAGCGACGAATACGACCTGTTCGCCGAACCAGTAAAATCGCTGAACTAATAAGACTTTAGCGGACAAGTCGGAATCAATATCGAAGGCGCCACTCGCAAGAATGGCGCCTTTCTCATGTCATGGTTCATACTATGAAGGTCACTGCGTGTGGGGTCGCGCACGCCCCTTAGCTGGCGGCACGGTGCGCGACCTCGCCTGGTAGTCGCTGTGTACTTGGCAGGTTCTTCAGCACGTAGGGCAGCCGATCACGCGCCTGCGCCTTGGCAAAATACCAGCCCTGCATGCTGTCGCAGCCCAGATCGCGCAACATCTCGAACTGCTCGCGCGTCTCCACGCCTTCTGCCGTCACCACCATGCCCATGCCATGGGAGATATCGATGATCCCGCGCACGATGGCGAGGTCCGCACTGCTCTGGGCCAGGTTGGAAACGAAGGTCCGATCGATCTTTACCCGGTCGATCGGCATGCGCCGCAGATGCGACAGGCTGGCAAAGCCAGTCCCGAAGTCATCCAGCGCCACCTCAACCCCGGCCTCATGCAATCGGCAAATGCGCCGCTCAATATCGGCGAAGTCGCGCCCGAGGAAAACACCCTCGGTCACTTCCATGCAGAACTTGCTCGGGGGCAGACCCACCGACTCGATCAGTTCGAAGAACTTGTTAGCGAACTGATCTGACCGAAAATCGGCATTGGTCACGTTGATGGCGACGCGCCCGACAGGCAGCCCCTGCTCCATCATAGCCACCATGTCCTGCACGGCCAGTTCCACCACCAGCATGCCAAGCTCGGCAAACAGGCCCGGATCATGCAAATCGGACAGAAATTCCCCTGGGGATGTCATTCCCTTGATGGGGTGGCGCCAGCGCAGCAGGCCCTCAAGCGAGACCACTCCGCCTGGCGCTACCGGCACCACGGGCTGGTAGTGGAGCAGAAATTGTCCCCGATTGAGGCCATCCTCGATTGTCTGGGCCAACTCGTTGCGTTGCCGCGAAACGTCGCGCAGCCGGTTCTCGAAGAAGCTGGCCCGGTCGCGTCCTAGATCTTTGGCCCGATAGAGCGCCAAATCGGCATTTTTAAACAATTCCTCGGCCGTTTCGCCGTCGCCTGGAGATTCCGACACGCCAATGCTGGCGGTGCAGCGCCGAGTGAAGTCACCCAACAGCGCCGGCTGTCGGACCATAGCCAGAACCTGATTGATGATGGCCCGGGCCCGGTCCGATGACTTGCCGGTCAACACTATGCCGAACTCGTCCCCACCCAGACGCGCAACGAAGTAGCCCGCCTGCCCCAGCGTGCCGAGCCGCTCTCCGATAATGCGCAACAGCCGATCGCCGACATCGTGGCCGAACCAGTCGTTGATCTCCTTGAAGGTATCGATGTCGAGCAGCGCCAAAAACACCGCCTCGCCTTTCGAGCCGGCGGCGCGCAGCGCCTCTTCCAGATACTGCTGGAAATGCCTTCGGTTGGGGATACCCGTCATGGGATCAACATTGACGATGCGATGCAGCTCGCTTTGCGCCTGATGCCGCGCCGTAATATCGAAACGGATCGCGGTATAACTATCGACTCTGCCGCTGGCGCCGACATGAGGCACGATAGTCGTATCAACCCAGTACAGCGTTCCGTCCTTGCGGCGATTACAGATCTCACCGTGCCACACATTGCCATTGGCAATGACACGATACATCTCACGAAAGAACTGCTCGTCGTGCACGCCCGAATGCAGCATACGGTGATTGCCACCCACCAATTCTTCCTTTGAGTATCCGCTGATCTCGCAGAACTTGCGATTAACGAAGGTTATTTGCCCCTTCACATCCGTCATTGCCACGATAGCCGCACTATCGAGCGCATATCTGACGAACTCCATTTCAACAGGAAATGGGACAATAGATCTGATAGTCATCTACTCAACCTGACGCACGAATTCTGTGGCCCTTCTGGGCCGCTCGCTCGCCCATATCGGGCGACACGATCTCGCTAACGTATTGTCTTCAATCATTAATTTGGCGGCAATACCGTGCATGTCGGCCCATCAAATTACGAGAAAATCTGCTCAAGCGCGCAAATGTCGCGGCTCAGACGTGATCGGCATTCTGAAGCGGGAAACCGGCAGATCCTTGCAATCTAGCCCGCCTGTGCCACGCTCACTGCGTTGCGAGTCCATTCAGGAGGGAAAAAATGGGTTTTGATGGCGTAGGTTGGATTGCTGCAATCATCATCGGCGGTCTGGCCGGGTGGCTGGCGAGCATCTTCATGAATGCCGGCGGCGGCGTGCTCAAGAACGTCATTCTGGGCATTGTTGGTGCAATTCTGGCCAGCCTGGCGTTCGGCCTGCTCGGCATTTCGTTCGGTGGCTGGATCGGCTATCTCGTCGCCGGTTTCATCGGCGCCTGCATTATCATTGTCATCGGGCGCGCCGTTTCGCGCTGATATGATCCGCCGGTCGCCTCGGGCGGCCGGCACTTTGCCCGAAACGATATCGCGTCACAGCGCCGGTTTGGGCAACACGATTGCCCCTCACGGCACGATGCTAAATTACTCATCCAATCCAAGCGTTTACCGCTAGACGCGAGTGCAAGCACCATTGCATCAAATCGTCCAACGTCCCTTTTTCGTTGGAACACAGCGTCACATGAACAAGTTCTTCGCCATCGCCGCAACGGCGCTTGCCCTTGGCAGCACTCCGGCTTTCGCCCAGCCGACTGACATTCTGAACGTGTCCTATGACATCGCCCGCGAGCTGTTCGAGGCCGTCAACGCCGAGTTCGTGCCAGCCTATGCCGCCGAGAGTGGCTCGACCATCACCGTCAACCAATCCCATGCCGGCTCGTCCGCTCAGGCCCGCGCTGTCCTGGAAGGCCTACAGGCTGACGTCGTGACCTTCAATCAGGTGACGGACATCCAAAAGCTGGCTGACGCCGGTTTCGTGTCCGCCGATTGGGCCAAAGAGTTCCCCAACAACGCATCGCCATACTACTCGCTGCCAGCTTTCCTGGTCCGCGCCGGTAACCCGAAGAACATCGTCGGCTGGGCTGATCTGGCTCGCGACGACGTCGGCGTGATCTTCCCGAACCCAAAGACGTCCGGCAACGCGCGCTACACCTATCTGGCCGCCCGCGCCTGGGCCAATGAAGAGTTCGCGAACGACGAAGCCAAGGTCGAAGAGTACCTGACCAAGGTGTTCGCCAACGTTCCAGTGTTTGAAACCGGCGGCCGCGCTGCCACCACTGCCTTCACCGAGCGCGAACTGGGCGACGTCCTGATCACCTTCGAAGCCGAAGTTCAGGGCATCCGCCACCAGCTCGGTACCGATAAGTACGACGCCGTGGTGCCTGCCGTGAGCCTGCTGGCCGAATTCCCCGTCGCAGTCGTCGACAAGGTTGCCGACGCTCGTGGCAGCCAGGAAATCGCCAAGGCTTACCTTGACTACCTCTACACACCAGAAGGCCAGGAAGTCCTCGCCTCCAACTACAACCGCGTCCACGACGAAACCGTCGCCGCCAAGCACGCCGCCGATTTCCCCGAAGTGCGCCTGCTGACCATCGAAGACGCCTTCGGTGGCTGGGACAAGGTTTCCGCCGAGCACTTCGCCGACGGCGGTCTGCTCGACAAGGTCTTCGTCAATCAGTAAGCACTACTGACTTAAATTCCGCGGCGTGGCCCAAAGCCACGCCGCTTGGCTATTTGAAGGACTGATATGGCGACGAGACGAAGCAAGCATTTGCTGCCCGGCTTCGGGCTGACGCTTGGCGTCTCCATGCTTTACCTGACCATCATCATCGTGCTGCCGCTACTGGCCATGTTGCTCAAGGTCGGCGGCATGGGCTGGGCCGAGTTCTGGCGCATAGTCGCCTCGCCGCGTTCGCTGGCGGCCTATCGCATAACCTTCAGCTCCGCCTTGATCGCCACCATTTTCAATGGCGCCTTCGGGCTGCTGCTGGCCTGGGTGCTCACGCGCTACAGCTTCCCCGGCAAGCGCATCCTCGACGCACTCGTGGATTTGCCCTTCGCGCTGCCGACGGCCGTCGCCGGCCTCGTGCTTGTCACGCTGTTCCACAGCACCGGCTGGTACGGCCAGTTCCTTGAACCCAATGGCATCAAAGTCAACTACACCCAGATCGGCATCATCATTGCGATGACCTTCACCTCGATCCCCTTCGTGGTGCGCACCGTCCAGCCGGTGCTCGAAGAAATTCAGGTCGACCTCGAAGAAGCCGCGCGCACGCTGGGCGCCACCAACTGGCAGACCTTTGCCCGCGTCATCTGGCCCACGATCATGCCCGCCTTCATGGCCGGTTGTGTGCTTTCCTTCGCCCGTTCGCTCGGCGAATTCGGCGCGGTAGTGTTCATTGCCGGCAATCTGCCGGGCCTTACCGAAATCGTCTCGCTGCTGATCTACATTCGCCTCGACGAATACAATTACCAGGCGGCCGCCGCCTTGGCCTTTGTCCTGCTGCTCTCCGCCTTCCTGCTGTTGCTGCTGACCAACGCCCTGCAGTCCTGGCAAAACCGCTACGCCGATCGGAGCCGCTGATGTCTGCCACCGCGCGCAAACACACCCGCTCCACCGCTGAACGCACACTGATCGGGCTGGCCTTTGGCCTGTCGATCCTGATGCTGGTCGTGCCGCTAGCGGTGATCTTCGCCTTTGCGCTGCGCGAAGGTGTCGGCGTCTATTTCGCCAATATCCTTGAGCCCAACACGCTGCACGCCATCTGGCTTACCGTGCTGACGGCGCTTGTCGTGGTGCCGATCAACATTGTGGTCGGCATTTGTCTTGCCTGGCTGGTGACGCGGTTCAAGTTCCCCGGCCGCAACGTGCTGATCACCATCATCGAGTTGCCGGCCGCCGTCAGCCCAATCGTTGCTGGCGTGGTTTATCTGTTCCTCTATGGCGGCCAGGGCCTGCTCGGCCCGACGTTGCAGGGCGCGGGCATCCAGTTGATGTTCACCGTCACCGCGATCATCCTAGTCAGCCTCTTCGTCACCGCGCCATTCGTTGCGCGTGAGCTGATCCCACTAATGCAGCAGCAGGGCACCGAGGACGAGGAAGCCGCCCTCTCGCTCGGCGCCAACGGCTGGCAGATGTTCTGGTTCGTCACTCTGCCCAATATTCGCTGGGCAATCCTTTATGGCGCGATCCTGACCAATGCCCGCGTCATGGGGGAATTTGGCGCGGTTTCGGTCGTGTCCGGCGCCATTCGCGGCAAGACCAACACCCTGCCCCTCCAGATCAGCCAGCTGTTCAACGACTTCAACGTTACCGGCGCCTTTGCGGCCGCCTCGACGCTGGCGCTGATGGCAGTGCTGACGCTGATCCTCAAGTCATCGCTGGAATCGCGTGGCGGCTGGCGCTAGGCGGAAGCGTCCGACGCCACCGCAAACATGGCCGCCATCACGTCGGACTGCGTGACCATGCCGACCAGATGCCCCTCCGCATCAACCACCGGCAGGTGATGCAGCCCGGCATCCGCCATGAAGGGCACGATTTCGGCAATCGCCGTTTCGGGCCGTGCGGCTTTAACCGGCGCGCTCATGATGTCCTCAACCTTGCCCTTGAGCCGCAGTTCAGAATTGCGGACCGAGCGCAGTCGCGCCCGCAGGCCGGGCTTTGCCTCAGCCATGCCCCAGTCGGCCTTATCGAGCAGATCAGTCTGCGTCAGGATGCCGATCACGCGGTTATCGTTATCCACCACGGGCAGCGCCTTGATGTGATGTTCGCGCAGGTGGCGCAAGGCTTCGCGCAGGCTGGTCTTCGGGCCAACCGACTGCACATCCCGGCTCATGATTTGTCCGCAGACGATCCCGCCTGACCGACGATCATAGGCACGCACTTCGGCCCGATGCAGAATGTCTTCCAGCTCATCGGTGGCCACCGGCAGCACCAGATCATACTGAGCGAGCACCGCCGCGATGTCGTCCTTGCTCACGCCCAGCCGCCCAGATGGCAGCGGATCGGCCGTCTTGTGTCGATTACCCGCTACCGGCGTCAGGTGCGGATAGCGTCGCCCGGTCAGGTTGTTGAACAGGAGCGCCGCGCATAGCAGAAGCACCGAATTAACCAGCACCGGCCAGATGACGAAGCCATAGCCGGCCGACTGAATGGCGGGCCCACCCAAAACAGCCGTCAGCGCCACTGCCCCGCTTGGCGGATGGAGGCACCGCAGCACCATCATCACGGCAATCGCCAATCCGGCTGCGAGCGCAGCGGCCAGCATCACGTCGCCGATATAGCGCGCACAGGTCACTCCGATCAGCGCTGCAATCGTATTGCCGCCAATGATCGACCATGGTTGCGCCAGCGGACTTGTCGGCACCGCAAACAACAACACCGCCGAGGCGCCCATCGGCGCGATCAGCAGTGGCAGATCGGATGATCCACCCAACGCCAATCTGGCAACCATGCCCGTCACCAAAATGCCGACCACAGCCCCAACCGACGCGCGCAATCGCTCTCCCCAGCTGACCGGAGCCAGCGCAGGAACGAAGCGTTTGATGAAAGGGATGACGCGAGACATTGGCGGGGATGTAGCAGCCCCATCGGGCCGCGCCAACGCCAGCAATTGCGTATAATGTAGGCCGACAGGAAATTCCTTCCCCGCGTTGTTGGGCATGGCGGCCAAGTTCGCACTTGCGCGAAAACCGTAAGGCGCTAGACCACAGGCTGAGCTCGTCCAAGGACGAGCGCGTGCCTCACGAGTTGACCATGCACACCAGCCATTCGATCCCCCTGCCCAATCGGCCGCCGCTGATCCTCGGCCCGAGGCCGCTCGTCATGGGGATTCTCAATGTCACGCCCGATAGCTTTTCGGATGGCGGGCAACACAATCTCGTCGCCGCCGCCGTGGCCCATGCCCACCAGATGATCGCAGAGGGCACTGACATCATCGATATCGGGGGCGAAAGCACCCGCCCGGGCGCTGAAGTGGTTGGCGTGCAGCAGGAACTCGACCGCGTCATGCCGGTGATCGATGCGCTGATCGCCGCTGGCATCACCACGCCGATCTCGATCGACACCTACAAACCGCTAGTGGCCGATCAGGCGATCCAGGCTGGCGCGGTGATCATCAACGACGTGCATGGCCTGCAACGCGCGCCCGAAATGGCTGAGGTAGCGGCCCTGCATGACGTTCCGGTGATCGCTATGCACTGGCAGGCCGACCGCGATCACAGCGTGCCTCTGGCTGATGACATGCTCGCCTATTTTGAGCGTAGCGTAGCCATCGCGCAGGCTGCTGGCACTAGCCTGGATCGCCTCATTCTCGACCCCGGTTTCGGGTTTGGCAAAACACTGCAGGAGAACTACCATCTGTTATCCAACATGCATGCCGCCTTGCCTCCGAATTTTCCACTGCTGGTCGGCACGTCTCGCAAGTCGATGATCGGCAAGCTGCTTGATGTACCCGCCGAGGAACGCCTTGCCGGCACCATCGCCACCACCGTTCTGGGCTATATTAACGGCGGTCATATCTTCCGGGTCCATGACGTTCGCGCCAATCGCGATGCCCTTCGCGTTGCGCAGGCGACGCTGTATGGTCCACCACCTGAGCTGAGGTAACACATGGCCATGCCATTCACGGGCGACCGTATCATCCTGAAAGATCTAGGCTTTTACGGCTATCATGGCCTGATGCTTGAGGAGAAAGCGCTGGGCCAGCGATTCTTCATCGACCTCGAATGTGGTGTCGATCTATCCGGCCCGGCCCTTACCGACAGCATCGGCCGCACTGTGTCGTATGCCGACATCTACGATGTGGTGAAGGCCGCGTTCGACACGCGCCGCATGCACCTCATCGAGGCGGTGGCCCAGAACATCGTCGACGCGATCTTCCAGTCGTTTCAGGACGTGAACTGGATCATCATTCGCGTCCGTAAGCCAGAGGCACCAATCGCCATGGTCCGCGGCGAAGCCGCTATCGAGCTGCATCGCCAGCGCCCGACTGCCTGATGGCCAGTGCCTGGCTGAGCCTTGGCGCCAATATCGGCAGCCCGTCGGAACAATTGGCTGAAGCCGTGCGCCGCATCGGCGCGCATCCTGAGATTTCGGTGGAGGCGCAATCCACAGTGCTCACCACCAAGGCTTGGGGCAAGACCGATCAACCCGACTTCGCCAATATGGCAATAGCGGTGCAAACCAGTCTCGGACCGCAGGAACTGCTCGATGTGGTGCTTGGTATAGAATTGGCCATGGGCCGCGTGCGCGACGAAGTCTGGGGGCCGCGGCTGATCGATATCGACATCATCGCCTATGAGCGGGTCGAACTCCGGTCACCGCGCCTGAACCTGCCACACCCCTATGCGCATGAGCGCGCCTTCGTGCTCGATCCGCTGCAGGAGATTTCGCCGGAGACGGCCGCCTGGGTTATCGCCACGGCGGCCAAACCGGCCTAGCTGCGCAGTGCATCCAGCACGGCGACGGCGGTGTCGAACTCAACCCGACGCATGGCGCGACGATCAGCGGCTTCCTCGTCCTGCCCCCACTGGGCAATCTGATAGTCCTCGTCCACATGGGCAGCGTGCCACACCTGGTCGGGCGAAAACAGTTTGTGCCACAGGCCGATTGCCAGAAGCCCCGAACCCGTCAGGCCGGTGATGGACACAAGCGCGGTGAGCGTCAGCAGGCCTTCGGTCTCGAGCACTTCGGCCAGGCGATCCAGGGTCGGCTTTGGTTGCGACTGGTGGATAATCCCCACGGTCGGCTGGAAGCTCACGCCAAAATGACGTGCCAGCGTCACCAACGCCTTGTCCCAGGCCAGTTCCTGCTCGGACACCAGCTCCTGCGGCGTCTCGGCGCGATAGAGCATCAGATCGCCACTGGCGAACTTTATAATCTCCTCGCGGAAGGCGGGCACCATGTCTTCGCCGCTCTCGACGGCGGAA
Source organism: Devosia sp. 2618 (assembly GCF_040546815.1). Taxonomy (NCBI): domain Bacteria; kingdom Pseudomonadati; phylum Pseudomonadota; class Alphaproteobacteria; order Hyphomicrobiales; family Devosiaceae; genus Devosia; species Devosia sp. 2618. The sequence continues at coordinate 1,219,316 of NZ_JBEPOO010000001.1, read as the reverse complement.
TTGACAAGACGAACGGTCGGCATAGTCGCAGGGTTGATGAACTCTTCCTGCGCCGCCCATTCCTCAGCCATCGCCGTGGCAATCGTGGCGGCCGGGACGATCACCGGGATCTTGTGGCCGGGCGTGCGAACCTGACGACCATCCAGCGTCACGACGAATCCGCCATCGACCGGCGCCACGCCCACATCCTTGTAGAACCGCTTGGGCAGTTCGACCTTGTTGAGGTGCTGCGCGCGGCCATAGCCGGCGTCGAGGTTTTTCTGAATGTCGTCGAGCTGGTCGCGCATGGCTTTTAGTCCAGAAGTTTGTTGATCGCGTCGACGAGCTGGTCGTAGCGGTCGATCATTGTGTCGGCACCCACCGCGATCAGCTCGCGCGGCTCATGATAGCCCCAGGTCACGCCGATGGTTTTGCACCCGGCGGCCACGCCCATTTCGATATCGAAGGTCGTGTCGCCGATCATCACGGTCTGCTCGGGCGTAGCACCGGTCTCGCGCATCGCGCGCTCCAGCATGCCCGGATGTGGCTTGGATGGATTGTGGTCAGGCGTCTGCAGCGTGACGAAATCCTTGGTCAGCCCATAGAGGCCCAAAATCCGGTTCACACCGGTCAGCCCCTTGCCCGTCGCGATCCCCAGGATCACATCCGGCAAGGCCCGCAGTTCGTTCAAGGCATCCAGCGCGCCCGGAAACAGGCCTTCGCGATTGCCATCTGTCAAAAGCGCGGCGCGATAATGAGCACGGTAGTCATCGACCAATTGGTCGATCAGCACCTGATCGTCGGTCTTGGCCAACGTGGCCATCGCCATGGGCAGCGACAGGCCAATGACGCGCCGCGATTCGGTCGACGTTGGCACCGGCAGGCCGCGCCCGGCAAAGGTCGCAGCCATATGTTCCGATATCAGCGCGTGCGTATCGATCAGCGTGCCATCCATGTCGAAGACGACAAGTTTCATACGCCGTCCTCCGGATCGTTCGTCACATCGTAACGGTCCGCGTCAAAGCCCAGCGTTTCAAAGCTCGCCCGCATATGCGGTGGCAATGGCGCCGAAATGTCGAGACGCTTGCCGTTACGCAGCGGGATCGCCAGACGGCGCGCATGCAAGTGCAGGCCCTCGCTCAGGCCCGGTGCGCCCTGCCAATTCTCGATATTGAAGTAGCGCGGATCGCCAATGATCGGCGTGCCAAGCTGGGCCATATGCACGCGCAGCTGGTGCGTGCGGCCGGTCACCGGCTTCAGCGTCACCCAGGCAAAGCGGCGGCTGGCCGTGTCCGTGGTCGAATAATAGCTCATCGAATGCTGCGCGCCGGGCGTGCCGTTCTTAACGACAACCATCTGTTCGCCATCGGCGGTGGACTGCCGCGCGAGAAAGCAAGAGATTTCGCCCTGCTGTGGATGCGGGTTTCCGGCGACGATCGCCCAGTAGATTTTGCGCGCCGAACGCGAGCGGAACACCGTGCCGAAATGGCTGGCGGCCTGACGCGTCTTGGCGACGACGAGACAGCCCGACGTGTCGCGATCGAGACGGTGCACCAGACGTGGCGCCTCGCCCTTGCTGTTGGGCAGGCTTTTCAGCATGCCGTCGAGATGGCGCTTGGTGCCGCTACCGCCCTGCACGGCAAGGCCATGCGGCTTGTTGAAAACGTAGATGTCGTCATCCTCATAAAGAATGAGGCTACGCAGGAAATCGGCGTCTTCGTCGTTGACACGAACGGGCTTGGGCGTGCCGGGATCATCTACCGGCGGGATGCGTACGGTCTGGCCGGGCGACAAGCGCGTGCTCGTCGTCACCTTGGCCTTGTCGACCTTCACTTCGCCATTGCGGATCAGCTTTTGCAGCCGCCCAAAACCCAATTGCGGGAAATGGGTGGCAAACCAGCGATCGACACGCATGCCGTCTTCGTCGTCTTTCACCAATCGCTGTTGAACGCCACTCATGCCACGCCTCGGGTCACCAAAAGCCCGAGATAAAGCCCAATGAGACAAACCACAACCGACAACAGCACATAGAAGCCAGCCTGCAGCAGTTCGCCACGCTCAATCAGCCGAATAGCATCCAGCGAAAAGGCCGAAAACGTCGTAAAGCCGCCCAAAATACCGACCGCTGCAAACAAACGAAGATTCTCGGCGCCCGGCCCGGTCTGGCGCGCTATTGCGCCCATAAATAGGCCCATCAGCACCGAGCCGACGATATTGATCAGCAATGTCGCCAGCGGAAATCCCATCGGCCACAAACGGCCAACCAGCAGCCCTGCCCCATAACGCGCCACGGCGCCAAGGCCGCCGCCGATTCCGACGATCAGGAGGGTTTGCATTTCAACAGTTCATCAACCATGCGGACAACATTCCTAGAGCGGTAGGCTTGCGTTACCCTCAGTTACCATATGTTGCGGCGAAATTTCAGGGGAGTCGTCGTGCAGGCCAATACCATGTTCCGCTTTGGTGCGGTTGTCGCATTGTCACTTGCTCTGATAGCCTGTGTCCCCACGCTCAAACGCGCTCCTCATGCCTCTAACTTGGCAGTTGAGGCGATTATCCCCGCAGACCAAACCATCCGTTACTGGGGTGATGACGATGCGTTCCTCGCCCTTCACGCCAAGGTAAAGCCGGGCCACGACGGCGTTGTCGACTACCTGACCCTTTCGGGCGGCGGCATCAACGGCGCCTATGGCGCAGGCTTCCTCGTAGGCTGGACGGCCAAGGGCACCCGCCCCGAATTTGAAGTCGTCACCGGCATCAGCGTTGGCGCCATGATCGCGCCCCTCGCCTTCATCGGCCCGCAATATGACGAGCGTCTCAGGACGGTGTTCTCCAGCATTACCCAGCAAAAGGGTCTCAACGTCAATTTCGTGTCGGCACTGTTTGGCGCGCCGTCGATCCTCGACAACAAAATCGTGCTGTCCGCGATCCGCTCGCTGATCGACCAGCAGGCGCTTGACGCGATTGCTGCCGGGCACCGCGATGGCCGCCGCCTCTATGTCGGCACCACCAATATGGATGCGCAGCGCCCGGTGATCTGGGACATTGGCGCCATCGCCATCAGCAACATTCCCAACAAGCTCGATCTCGTGCACCGGATCATTCTGGCGTCGACGGCAGTGCCAGGCGTGTTTCCGCCCATCCTGATCGACGCTCAAGCCGGTGGGCAGCAGATCAGCGAGCTGCATGTCGATGGCGGCGTGACCCAGCAGGTCCTGCTCATGCCGGCCGGCCCGCGGTCCAGCTACGGCAACCGCAAGCTCTTTGTGATCTTCAACGGCGTGGTCGATCCGCAACCGGCCACGAGCACCAAGCTTGCCAGCCTCGACCTGCTGCAGCGCGCCGTGCCGACCATGTTGAAATATCTCGGCCGCGCCAATCTCGAACAACTGGCCAATATCGCGCGCCGCAGCGACATGACGTTCCAGCTCACTGCTATTCCCGGCGACTATCCGGAAGCCGAGAGCCTGTTGGGCGACAAGCTATGGCTGCAGCAACTCTACGACTACGGTTTTGGCGAGGGCAAGGCAGGTGTCTGGCACCAGTCGCTCTAGCTAGTCCTGCTCGCGCTTGGCGGCGCGCAACCGCTCGAAGTACTCGACGCGCTTCTTGAGATCGCGTTCGAAACCACGCTCGACCGGCTCGTAGAATTTTTGCCGTCCCAGCTTTTCGGGAAAGTACTCCTGCCCCGAAAAGGCCTCGGGGGTGTCGTGGTCATAGATATAGCCATCGCCATAACCCGAGCCCTTCATGAGCTTGGTTGGGGCGTTGAGGATGACCATGGGCGGCATCGGCGAGCCAGTCGCCTTCGCAAGGCTCATCGCCGCCTTGAACGCCGTGTAGACGGCGTTAGATTTCGGCGCGAGCGCCAGATAGACCACCACCTGCGCTAGTGCCAGTTCGCCCTCGGGCGAACCGA